>CADCTC010000259.1 GCA_902805635.1 uncultured Chloroflexota bacterium | reverse complement strand
CGTCAAGCAAGCTATTTCTAACGTGGACATCATCGCCACCATTGTGGATGCCACCGGAGCCCCCCAGACTGGCTCCCTGGACGGCGAGAGCCTGCTGCCCCTCGCTCGTGGCGACCAAGGCGCCGAGGCTGCCTGGAAAGACGAAGCCTTCTGCGAATACCTCGCCCACGGCGTCGCCCGCCCCATGGCTATGCTCCGCCGCGGCCGCTACAAGCTCAACTACAGCCTGGATGATCCCGTGGAGCTCTACGACCTGGAGGCCGACCCCGCAGAGCTGCACGACCTCTCCGCAGACTCAGAGCACGCCCCCATCCGCGAGCAGCTGCGCGCCGCCCTGCTGGTCCACTGGAACCCGGTCACCCTGGAGCAGGAGGTCCGCCAGTCCCAGCGTGAGCGCCTCCTGATCCGCGCCGCCCTCACCGGCCAGTCCACCGAAGCCGACCGCCGCTCCTGGTACGCCTCCGGCTCAAGCGTCCCCACCACCGCCTCCGCCGCCCACTAACCGGGAGGGTGGTCAATACGCCCACACCCGCGGGAGCGGCTGCTCCTGGGTCAGCACGCGCTCCACCAGCAGGCGGCGGTGCTCCGCCAGCACCTCCGCATACGCCGCATCTCCCGCGACATCGGCATACTCTCCGGGGTCTTCCTCTAGATTCCACAGGTGCTCCTCGATCTGTCCGGAGCGCACGTCACACACGTAGCGGTGCCGCTCCGTCCGCAGCGCCTTCCACCCATTGTGCTCCGTCAACGCCGAGCTGCGTGCTTGACTCCTGCTGATTTGTGCTGATCTTTCGTCAAGCACGCGGTGCAGCGACCGCCCCTGCACGTCCGGCGGCGCCGGCACGGCGGCGCACTCCAGCAGCGTCGGGAGCACGTCCACCGCCTCCACCAGCTCCGTGACCGCCCGCCACGGCTGCCGGACTCCCGCCGGCCAGCGCATCAGCAGCGGCACCCGGCTTACCACGTCAGACGCCGGGTACCCCTTCCCGTGGCGCAGGTGCTCACCCAGCCAGTCCCCGTGGTCCGTCGTGAACACCACCACCGTGTCCTGCGCCTGCCCAAGCTCCTCCAACAGCGAGAGAATCCGCCCGCAGTGGTGGTCCACCTCAGACACCATCGCGTAGTACCCGTGCCGCGCGGCCCGCAGCTCCTCGTCAGACGAGCCCGCCTGCGCCCGGCGCGCCTCCACGTCCGCCGGAAAGTCCGGCAGTCTAAACGTGTTGGGGTCATACAGGTCCAGGAACTCCTGCGGCGCGATCCAGGGGCTGTGCGGCGAATAGAACCCCGCTATGCACAGCCACGGCTGCAACGATGATGACCCACCCGCCGCACTCGCCGCCCCCGGAGCCCCTGGACCACCAACCGCCCCGCCACTCCGGCTGCGGATGAAGTCCATCGTCCGTTCCGCCACGAACGCCGTGTGCGTCAGGTGGCTCGGGGCGCGGAAGGGGATCGGCTCCTTCGGGAACCGCTCCTGGGGGTGCACCACCCCGTCCGCCCCACTCCGTATGCCCATCGCTCGGCGCCACACCTCCGCCATCGGCGGCAGCCCGCAGCTGATCGCGTCCAGGTGCTCCGGCGCCACCCGGCGCACCCATGCCCGGTAGGCGTCCTCGTAACACCCCGGCTCATCGCTGATCTCCAGCACGTCGAACCCGTAGTCCGGGTGGATCGTGCGGTGGTCCCGGTTGGCGTGCGGCAAGAAGTGCAGCTTGCCCACGTTCGCGCTCGCATAGCCATACGGCTTCAGCATCCGCGGCAGCGTCGCCGTCTCCGGCGGCACCGGCACCCCCATGTACGTGATCCCCAGCGCCGACGGGTAGCGTCCGGTCAGGAAGCTCACCCGGCTCGGCATGCACACTGGGTTCTGCACGAAGTGCCGCCGTGAACCGCCCCGGAAAATGTGGAGGCTCCGACTTGTGAGAGGATGGAGCCATGACAGCAGCAGGAGCGGGGTCACAGGAGCGGAACGGGAGGCGCGCGCGGTTTCCGCGTGAGCTGAAGGAGCGGGCGGTGCGGCTGGTGCGGGAGCACCGGGACGACTACCCGTCGGAGTGGGCGGCGATCTCGTCCATCGCGGGCAAGCTGGGCGCGTCGCCGGAGACGGTGCGGCACTGGGTGCGGCGGGCGCAGGTGGACGCCGGCCTGCGGCCAGGCACGGCGACCGAGGAGCGGGAGCGCATGCGGCAGCTGGAGCAGGAGCAGGAGAATCGGGAGCTGCGCCGCGCCAACGAGATCCTCAAGGCGGCGTCGGTTTTCTTCGCGCGGGAGCTCGACCCGCAGCTGCCGGGACTGCCGGGACTGCCGGGGCGCGCGGCACGCGAGAAGCGGTGAGCTTCATCGCGGCGCACAACGGACGCTGGGGGGTCGAGCCGATCTGCCGCGCATTGCAGGTCGCCCCGTCCAGCTACTACGCCGCCACCGGCCGGCCGCCGTGCGCCCGCCGCCGGCGCGATGAGGTGCTTGCAGGCGCCGTGCGGCGGGTGTGGGAGGCGCACCGGCGCGTCTATGGTGCCGACAAGGTGTGGGCGCAGCTCAACCGGGAGTACGGCGAGGGGACGCCGGTGGGGCGCGTCGCCCGCTGCACGGTGGAGCGCCTCATGCGCCGGGAGGGCCTGCGGGGCGTGGTCCGGGGCAAGCGCTCCGTGCGCACCACCGTCGCGGATGCGGCGGCAGAGCGGCCGGCCGACCTGGTGGCGCGCCAGTTCCGCGCTCCGGCGCCCGACCGCCTGTGGGTGGCGGACCTCACCTATGTCAAGACGCACAGCGGCTGGGTCTACGTCGCGTTCATCGTCGACGTGTTCTCGCGCTTCGTCGTGGGCTGGCAGGCGTCGCGGTCGCTGCGCACCGACGTGGCGCTGGACGCCCTGGAGATGGCGCTCTGGGGGCGCCGCGTCGGGCGCGGTGGTGGCGGCGAGCGCCCCGGGGCGCTCGCCGCCACCACCCGACCCCCAACCGCGCCAGCGGCCCGGTTGGTCCACCACTCGGACAAAGGCGTGCAATACCTCGCCGTTCGCTACACCGAGCGCCTGGCGGAAGCGGGCGCCGCGGCCTCCGTGGGCTCCCGCGGCGACTCCTATGACAACGCCCTGGCGGAATCCTTCCACGGCCTCTACAAGGCTGAGCTGATTCGCCACGAGGGCCCGTGGTGTGGACTGGAGGACGTGGAGCACGCCACGCTCGACTACGTCCACTGGTTCAACCACCACCGCCTCCACGGCGAGCTCGGGCTGGTGCCACCCGCCGAGTACGAGGCCACCTACTACCATGACGCGCCCCCAATCGCGAGGGCAGCGACTCAATAAACTGAGCCTCTACAAAAGCCGGGGCGGTTCACCGGAACGTCAGCCCCTCCGCCGCCAGCCGGTCCAGGTGCGGCGTCCGCACGTCCATGTTCCCGTTCGCCCCCAGCGCGTCCCAGCGCAGCTGGTCGCAATACAGGACCAAGATGTTTGGGCGCCGAAGGCTGCTGGTCTGCGTCGTCACACCACCAGGGTACCGCCCCACCCACAGGTGTCCCACTTGTCCCCAATGGCTCGTTCAGATCCTCTCCTGTGGGAGAGGGTGGCCGAAGGCCGGATGAGGTCTTCCATTTGACAAATACGGCTAGTGGCCCAACAATGCCCCCTCAGGAGGGCAGCACACCACATGGCGCAGACCACAGCTCACGCCCCAGCACACGCCACGGCGCCGGCCACGGCTCAGACCAGGCGTCACGTCATCGGCTCCAGCGTTCTCGGGGCAGGTCTCCTGTCCGCGCTCGCGGCGTGCGGCCCTGCCGGTGGCAGCGGCGAAGGCACCGTCAAGGCGGGAGGCAGCGGCAAGCAGGTCACGTTGCGCGTCGGCGCTCGCGGCGCCGGCGTCGCGGGCACTCCCAGCTGGGAAGAGTTCCAGGCCGCCAAGAAGCTCTTCGAGTCCAAGTACCCAAAGATCACCGTGCCGATTTGTTCACAACCGGGACATCCAGGGGGATGCTGGCTCTGACTTCGTAGCGCGGGGTGTGGTCGGACCGCCACAACTTCACCGCGACCCCGAGCGCGTCCAGCGCCAGGCGCTTCTCGGCGTAGGTGAGCGTGGCGAGGTTCGTGGCGACGGTGCGGCACCATGCCTCGATATCGCCTAGTCGCTCCAGCGCGGTCGCCCATTGACCGCGGCGGGCCAGGACGGCGGCTCGTTCCTCCTCGAGCCGTTTGCGCTGAGCGGTGAGCGCGTTGAGCTGGCCAACGAGCAGCCCGGCTGCCTCGCCCTCCACCAGTTCCAGATTGGCGACCAAGTTGCGCTGGCGCCGCGCCACGTCCGTGAGCGCCCGCTCCGCTGCATCGAGATCCTGCTCCGTAGGATCGTCCCGCTGCATGCGCCGCAGCTCCGTGGCGATCACGTCTGGGTTCGTCAGGATGTGCGCGACCTTGCCCCAGACGACGGCGTCCAATAAATGGACGGACATGCCGTGGACGCTGCACGCGCCGCGCACTTTAGCCCCCCGGCTGCAACGGTAGACGGTGTTCTGGGCGGGCGTGGCGGCCCGCAGAACCTGCATGACGTACTCGCAGTGGCCACACCGGATGTATCCGCCGCGCAAGAGCGCCTCTTCAGGCTGCCGGTTGTTCCGGCTGGCCCGCTCCCTGTTGAGTCGCAGGCGTTCTTGAACTGCCTGGAATAGCCCCACGTCGATCAGCGGTGGTACCGTGCCGTCTGGTAAAGCAATCTGTTCTTGTACTGGGCGCAGCATCAGAGTCTTGACACCGTTCGCTCCCTTGGAGCGAACAAAGCGCAGTCCTGATGCTTGACCAGTGTACGTTGGGTTGGTCAACACCCACCGAACACTGCTAGGGAACCAGTACAGGTTGCTTGACGCGGCTCCGTCCGTCGGTCGCGCCGCGCGCATCGGTGTGGGCACGCCATCGGCGGTGAGGCTAGCGGCGATGGCACGCAGGGTCTGGCCCGCCGCCACCGCAGCGAACATGCGCCGCACTATGGGAGCAGTGCTCTCGTCCACCTCATAAGCAGCACGGTCCGCGGTAAAGCGGTAGCCATACAACGGCCGGGCGCCAGGAAGCAGTTTGCCTGACACGACCCGCGCGCGGCGTCCGCGCATGGACCGTTCCCTGATCTTCTCGTGCTCCACCTTGGCGGCGTACCCGCGCACGAAGCGGATGAGCTGCCCTTCCGGTGAGTTGTCTAGCGGCTCAGAGACGAACTCCACCGCCACGCCAGCATGGTCCGCCTCGGTGATGATCACGCCCATATGCACAGGATCGCGGCTCAGCCGGTCAATGGCGAACGCCACCACCACGTCCACGTCGCGGCGCCGCACCGCTTCGCGCATCTTGGCGAGCTGGGGCCGCTCCCACAACTCCGTACCCGTGTGGACTTCGCGGTAGACGTGCTCCTCGTCCACCACGTAGCCGCGCTGCGCGGCGTATTCCCGGCACCGCTGTTCCTGTGTGCCGAGCGATGTACCTTCCTCTTCTTGCCCCTTGCTGCTGACGCGAGGGTAGAGCGCCGCGCGCTTCACTGCGGACTCAGCCTGTGTCCCACGCTTCGATTTCATGGCACCCATCGCTATCCCCTCTGCTCTGCGGGCGCCATTAGGGCATCCGGTTCTACGCCCAGGGCATCGGCGAGTTTGCGGATCGTTCCGGGTGCGGCGGGTGCGCCGGTTTCGATCCGGGCAAGCGTAGCGCGCCCCACCTTCGCCCTTGTGGAGAGCTGCTCCTGGGTCATCGCCTGCCTGAGTCGAGCAGGCTTCAGGCCGGGTAACGCTATCCCGTTGAATGGCATCAGTGGCTCCTCTGGTCCGCCGCAGTGTTGTATCTCCATCTTACTAGGGTGTTCCCAATATAGCCTAAGAGTGGTGCGAGTGTGTTGACTTTGTATCAAAGTAGTGCTACTATGGGATCAGCAAAGCGAGGGAGCACGAACGATGGCACTGGACACCAGCACCCGGAACGCATTCGTCAAGGCAGCCCGCACCCGTGGGTGGGAGTCCGTCACCCGCCTGGAGTACGGCCGGTATCTCGTGAAGTCCGCCACCTCCACCGCCACCTACGTCGTGACCGGCACCGACCGGAACGGCACCGATCACACCTGCTCCTGCACCGCCGCTATCAACGGCCGGATGTGCTGGCACCGGGCAGCGGTGGTGATGGCCCGCCAGCGCGCGGAGTGGCTGAAGGCGAAGCGGCGGGCCGAGCTCGCCGCCAGCGCCGCGCAGGCCGCTCCGGTCGTCACCGTGCCGGCCCAGCGTGCAGAGGCGGTGCTGCGCTTCGGCGGCGTCGAGTACCGCGCCGAGGGGCGGAACCTGCTGGGCGCCATCGGCAACATCGCCCAGCAGCGGGCGGCGTAGTCAGATGGCAGCCACAGGCAGCGGCTACGCGGATCGCAACGCGCACATCAAGGCGCTGATGGCGCAGGGGATGGCGCAGGGGATGACCGCGAGGCAGGCGCGGGTAGCGGAGGTACGGGCAATGGTCGCCGAGGGCGCACGGCGGCGGTCGGCGGCGAGGCAGCGGGAACAAAGAGGCGGCGCCCCCACTGAAGGCGCCGCCACGCGCTTTGGTGCCCCCTCCGCGCAGCAGCAGCAGAGTGCAAGAAGCACACCGTCCTGATGATGCCCTGGCTGGCTACCGGGGCGAAATGTAGGGGCAACCCTACATCGGCGGAAGCCACACGCACGAAGGAGGGAAGACGGACCAGCGTAGACCGCCACCAATGAAGAGGCCGACGAGTGCTTGGAACACCCGCCGGCCAGCGCACCAAATACCCGTGGGGAGTAACTGATGCTTAACCATCCTAACGCGGCGGCGCATAGCGCGTCTCGCCTGCACTGGCACACCACGAGCACCGCAGACGGCGCCGCCGTCGAGACGACACACCCGGACTTCTTCGACGCACTCGCCACCGGCCGCCGCGCCGCCGGCGAGGCGCGCCCGGCACAGGGGCGAGTCCGCTGGCACGTCGAGGACGCCAACGGCCGCGGCCCGGTCGTCTACTTCGTCCACGGGGCAAACGGCGCACTGGTGGCAGAGATCGCCGTCTCCGCTCCTTGCGTCCACCAGCACGGGAGCGCCGCAGATGTTGCGTAACGCCACCACACGGACCACAGCGGAGCGGCCTAGCGCCGCTCCCACCACTGAGGCACTCAGCGCCACGCTTGCCGGCCTGTGCGCCGAGGCAGACGCGCTGCTGGCGGCCATCACTGCCGAGCTGGGCCTGGACGGGGAGGCGGCGGTAGCGGCGGTGCGCGCCGCCGTCGAGGCAGACGCAACGCTGGTGCGCGTGGTCAACGCCGGCTGCTCCGTCGAGACGCTGGCCGCCGGCCTGGTCGGCACGGTGCTGGAAGGGCGGCGGCGGTGAGGCTCGACCTGGGGGGCTCGACGCTGGCGCTGAACGTCACCGTTGAGGATGACCACGAGGCGGTGCACGGACTCGGCGACGTAGCTGCCCGGCTCGTCATCGACTGCCCGCCGCCGGTGCTCGTGACGGCGGAGTCCACGCTTTCGGACATCGAGCTCGCGGTCGTCCACGGCCGTCCGGTCCCCAACGCGCGGGAGCTGTTCCCGCCGCTGCGCGGTCTGGTGGAGGAGTGCACCGCAGAGGGCGTGCGCTGGGGCTTCGCGCTGGCACGTGCCGTGGATGCGTCGGCAGACGGCTGGCAGGCGTGGCTGGACGCCGCGACCCACCTGCGCGATCGGATGGGCTGTGGTCACGCCGCGCACGCAGGCAACGCCATCGCCCGTGTGGAGAACTGGCGGCCCGTTGGCCGGCACCAGCACGACAAAGAGGCTCAGCCATGACCGCAGCGCCGCCCCATGTGGGCGGCGTCTCCCTCAGAACGGCGTGGGCGCGGGATGCTTCGGCCGCCCGCCACCAGGCCAGTGCCGTCCGCGCCGCGCAGGAGTACCACGACCGGCGGCGCCGCGGAGAGGATGCCGTCGAGATCCGTCCCGACGTGTGGGCGAAGCTAGAGGCGGTGCTGGCCGCTCCGGGGCCGTTCCTCGAGCGAGCAGCCCAGGTGCTCCGGGAGACGGAGCCGGGATGGTCAGCACGCGACGCCGTGAGTAGGCCGCCGCCCAAGCAGCCAGCGCCCGCCAAGGCGCGACCAGTGCAGAAGCGGGAGCCGCGCCAACAGCGCACGAGCGGTGCGCCGCTCGTCCACGCGCAGGGCGACGGGTTTGCGGCGCGCGTGGTGGTGGGCAAGACAGCAGAGGGCCGCCGCCGGTGGATGACTGCCTTTGGTCCCAACCGCGAGGAGGCCATCGCGCGACTGGAGGCGAAGCGGGACGCCCCGGCCGTCGAGCGGCGTGGGCCGCAGCCATCAGTGAGGCCACACCACAACGGTCCCGGCTTCCTCGCCCGGTTGGGCGTGTCCGCCGGCCCCGGCCTGCCGCGCAAGTGGGTCACTGCCTACGCCGCCACACCAGAAGAAGCACTGGCCCGACTGGAGGCCAAGCTTGTCCAGGCTTAGTCGCTGGTGGCGGGTGCTGCGTTTGGCGTGGCGCCACCACACAGACCGGGCGCGGTGCTACTGAGGAGTAGGGGCGGTCCCACAGATGTGGGACCGCCCCTCCCGTCGTCCGCTCGTGCGCTAGAACGGGACGGCGGTCGGCGTACTCGTAGGAGTGCCGGTCGGCGTGCTCGCCGCGGCTGTGGGCGTACTGGTGGGTGTGTCGGTGGGCGTACTGGAAGGCAGCGCAGTGGGCGTGCTGGTGGGTGTGTCAGTGGGGGTGTTCGAGGGCGTGCTGGTGGGCGTGTCAGTGGGAGTACTGGACGGAGCGGAGGTGGGCGTGGTGGTGGGGGTCAAGGACGGGACGCCTGTTGGGCTTGGGGTGCCAGTGGCAGTCGCCGTGCAGGCCGGGGGGATGGCACGCCGGGCCACTACCGCGGTGACGGCCGTTTGTGCCGGCGCCGCCGCCTGCGTGGGCGGCACGCACACCGCGGCGGCTTCGGCGTGCGGCGCGTCGTCTCCTCCTGGGGGAACGGCGAGCGTCAGCGCGGCGAGTGGCAGGGTAAGCAGCGCGGTCCAGAGTCTGCGGGAACTAGCGATGGTGACCTCCGTGGCCCGCGTCTGCGAGCGCGCGGTCACCTTACGCGTAGCGGCGCGGTGCGGCTGTTGCGGCCCCGTGGTGCAGTGGTAGAGATTTGCTGAGAAAGTGGCCGAACGCGGGCGGCTGTGGGGCGACCTGACTTTGGTTAGGGGGCGTGACCCGGCTCAGGCGCTGGTGGTGCGTGCTGCGGCTGGCGTGGCGTCACTCCAGCGGGCGGGCGCAGTTATATTGGCCAAAGAGTGCGCCGTTCCGAGAGGCGCGGCGCCGCGAGACGGCACAACTATTGCCTGAGTTTAGGGCCCGCGCAGCGGGGACGGTGCCGGCGGCGATCTGCTTGCGCCATGAGTAGTGTGTGATCGACCACTGGAGGCAGAAGTGCAGCACGACGCGCAGCGAGCTCGGCGCCCCCTTTCGGGCCAGGAACTGCTGACCCTCCAGCTCCACGCGCGCGGCTACCGACCGCCGCAGTGCTGCGCGCTCGCCGGCCACGCCCAGGGCGCCTGCGCCCGCATCATGGCGGCCGCCGCGGCGGCGCTCGGCGTCGCCGTGGCCGATGCCGTGCCCGAGGCCCTCCGGCGCGGGCTGCTCCTCTAGGGCTCCCCTAGGGCGGCGCGCCCGGCGGGTAGAGCGCTGTGAGCCGCTCCAGCAGCGCCGCGATGCGGGCGCCGAGGGAGTCGATGCGCTCCCGCGCCCACGGTGCTCCGGCGTCTGGTCCCAGCAACAGCGCCTGCCGGTCCACCAGCGCCGCCTCGATGCCGGCGATCAGCGCCCGCACCTCACCTGTGCTGTCCCCGTCCACGTGGGGCGATTGTACCGGCGCGCCAACGCCGTTCCTCCACCACGCGCGCCGTCCTGAGTCCCCCAGCCGCCAGAGAGCGCCACGGGCGCCGTTCCTTCGGGGCGGCGCCCTTTCCGCGTCCGAAAGTCGTGACCGCAGCCTGACTGCATATTTATGCAAGGGTGTGTGTTAACACTTGGCTAAGTGTTGGTGAGGTACGTGTATGCAGGTACCGTGCGGGGCACTTCGTGTGGCATGCTCGAAACGCTTCGATGAGTGAAGGACGCGACGGGGCCACCGTTCCCGGCCTAGTAGACCGGCCACTTGGCGACGGCACCGCGCTCCAGCCGTGCGAGCTGCTGGTGCTCCAGTTGCTCGCGCGGGGCTACTCCCGCGCTCAGGTTGCGGCGCTCCTGGGGCTGCCGGCGGCGCTCATTGGGGAGATCGAGCGGTCAGCCTGCGCCGCGCTTGGAGTGGCCACGCTTGAGGAAGCGGTCGAACTCGCCCGGCGCTGCCGCCTGATCGTCTAGCGTCCGCTCCGGCGGCTGGACGGTGGCGATCTGAGCCAGCAGCTCCGTAACGCGCAGATCGAGCGCATCAATGCGCGCACGCACCAGCGGGGTATCAGGCCCGGCGAGTAGCGTCTGCCGCTCCACCAGGGCCGCCTCCACCCGCGTCAGCAGGTCCCGCACGCCGGGCGGCGGGCCGCTCTGGTCGCCGTGGGGTGTCATCGCCTCTCGCGCCTCCTACCACCTACCTCAAGGTCCGCAGCGATCCAGGAACCCAGCCGCGACAGCACAGGGGCGTACCCGCACGGAGGGTGCGGCAAAGTAAGTCCATCGGCGATATTAACAATTAATGCGCGGCAGCGCGGGAGGCTGCGGTCGCGGGCGGAAGTCGTCAGCGAGTAGGCCGGCTTGCACGTTCAACCAGGCTGCGCGGGCGCCCCAGGAGCGGGGATCCCAGTGGTCCCGGAACAGCGCCACGTTCCCGCGGGCACGGGCCTCCGCGGCGCTCGTGCTTACCCTCACGTATGGGCGAGTTCCTGGCGCATTCCGGGATGGTGCTTCCGGTCACCCTGTTCCTCGGCGTAATCCTCATTGTGACGCTTGCGCTTGTGACGCGGAGGGGCGCGTGAGAGCACCGGGACACAGAAATGCCCCGTCGGGTGAAAGGACAAGAAACCGGACGGGGCAGCGTCGGGATAACAACGCAGTAGCGGGGAGGCATGGAACCTGCCGGGGCGCGGCGTGACCCCAGACGGTGAGGATGCGCGGCGGGCCGCCTACGAGCGGCTGTACGCGGAGTACTGGGGCGCGCAGCGCGACTATGAGGAAGCGCGGTCGCGCGGGGCGGTGAGGCTGGAACTGGTCCGCCTACGAGCGCGGATGCTCGACCTATGGGAACGGCTGGCGATGTGGCAGCGTGGGTGTTAGCGGGAGTTTATGGGCAAAGCCCCTCCAGGGCCGCATCTTCCTCTTCCCCCTGGGCACGCGCCGCGGCGTCCAGGGGGAGCAAGGCGCGCAGGTCGGCCAGCCTACGCGCCTCTGCCCGCTGTTGCTGCCGCCGCGCCGTCACTACGCACTGTGCTCCTCCTGGTCCAGCTGCCGCCGCCAGATCGCCCGGAGCAGCCCGTAGAGCGTGGCGTGGTCGTTGGCGAGCAGCTCCGCCAGTCGCTCGTCGCCCACGTCTGCCCACACGGCGCCCCACACGGCAGGCGGGAACGTCACGCCCGCCACGGGAGCCTTGAACGCCTGCGACAGCTCCTTCATGGTGTCGTCCACCAGGCCGGGAAGGGAGGCCATAAGCCGGTCAGACTCTTCCATGAACGCCGCCACGCCGGCCGCGTGCTGGTCGCCATCGCGCGCAGCCTGAGTCGTCATGCCGGTGTTCCTGTGCCCGCGCCGTAGGGCTGGAGCATTGATTCGAGATCCGTCAGGGGCGGTAGCGTGGGCATCGGTCTACCCATTTGTGCCGCAGCGGCGGGAGAGATGTGGGCCAGGACGCGGGCCGTCTCCTGCGCCGCCATCGCGTCCAGGTTCGGGACTTGCCCCGGATCGGGTCGGAAGCTCTCGGGGGTGAAGGCGACGTTCTGCGCCGGCTTGCCAGACGCCCAGGCATTGGTCATGTTCGCCTGCTGCCCAAGAAAGGCGTCCGACCGCACGCCGGGAATGAGGGCGGCCGCTTCCTTGCGCCGCGCATCGCCACGTTCGTAGCCGTAGCGTTCGCGCTCCCGGTTGATGGTTTCCGCCCGCACGTTCTCTGTCCTTTGCGCGGCCTCCTGCTGCACCTGGAGGTCCGCATTCGCCTGCTCAGCCATCGTGGGGGGAGCGGAGCTACTGCGACTCGACCCCGAGGTGGCGGGGCACCCCTCCCGCTCGGCCTACCTGGCGATGATCGAGCACGCCGCCCAGGACATGGCCGCCAAGGTGCGGCGACTCCAGGCTATTGTGCGGCTGGAGGAGCAACCCTCCCCCATGGGGTCGGAACGGCCCGTGCTCGACATGGACCGCAGCACCGCCACCTGACGGGCGACGGGCGCGGACCGGACGGACAGGGAGTCGCACGGGTGCCGTTCGCGGCGTCGGGCTGCCCGCACACGCGCTCATTCCCGCCGACTCTGTTTCTCCACCACACGCGCCGTCCTGAGTCGCGCTGGGGCTGCCTCAACGGAAACTCCACCGCTGGGCCGTAGGATGTGGCGCGGTCGGCATGCAGGACGGTGGCACGCTCGCGGAGACTAGGCGCCGGATCCGGTACGAGTGGCTGTACGCCGAGTTCCGCGCGGCGCGGCGGGAGTACCTGGAGGCGCAGGCGCGCGGCGCCGACCGCCACCAATTGCGCCGCCTGCGGGAGCGGCTGCAGGCACGGCGGCACCAGCTGGCGGCGTGGCGGCGCAGGGATGATCCCGCCACGCCGGTTTCTCCCCCGGAGGAGTCGTCTTGAGCCGCCTCCACGGCCAGACAGCAGAACGCCCCGCCGAGATGCGGGGCGTTCGTCGTTAGTGGGTATGCCGGGGTCAGCGGACCGCCGGCCTAGCGTTCCGCGACGGTGGGCACGGCGGCGGGCTGCGCCGAGTGCGGCGCCCCACTCCTCCGCTCACGGTCCATCCGCACCGACCGTTTGGCGGCGCACAGGCGGCACAGGCGTGCCTTGGAGAGCTTGGCGAACCGGAGCCTCGCGCCGCACTCGGCGCAGGACAGCTCAGCGCGCGGCAACCGAGGCCTGGTGGGCATGCGCGCTGCTAGTGACACCTTCCGTGCCATTGGCGTGGCACGAGGCAGCCTGGGCCGTTTCTCTCCCGTTTCTCCACCACACGCGCCGTCCTGAGTCCCGCTGCGGCCAGACAGCACTACGGGCGCCGCTCCTTCGGGGGCGGCGCTTTTCCTACGGTCAGCACGCACGCAATCGCGCCACCGTTGCGGCGGGTGAACCTGTCGAGAGGAACATCTGCCATGAACCGTCTGTCCCTGTCCGAGCTGCTCTTCACCGCAGCGTGCCTGGCGCTGGCCGGGTGCGCCGCCGTGGCCCTCGTGCAACTGTAGGGGTGCCCGCCGCTGAGGAGCCTCCCGGCAACGTGACGCCGCTTTCTGGGGCCGGATCGTAGTTCCTCACCCCACTCACTACGCCCAGCGGGCCCAGCGGCGCCCCGCTCTCTGTTCCCGCAGAGACCGGGGCGTTTGTCGTTGTGAGTATCGGCGCCTTTGAGCTTCTGTGGACTCTCGGTAGAGTCCACCACGGAGGGCTAACGATGGCTGACCTGCAGAACCTGGCGGATAAGCTCCGCGGTCCCGCTGGAGAGGGTTTGATGGCAGCGGAAGCGCGAATACTGCGAGAGGAGGCAGAGGCGGAGGAGAACCACCTTAGCACGGTCGTGGTTCGCGAGCACGAGGACGAGCAACCGCGCCTATTGCGCAGCGCCGTCGATGAGATGCACGCGGACCTGGGCGGAAAGTTGGACCGGATCATCGAGTTGCTAGGGGAGATCGCTACCAACACCAACCGCACCTGATGCGGTGGACGGCGTGATTGTGCACACAATCACGCCGCCCTACGTCTTCCCTTCCGTGCCCCTCGCCTCGTCACCCAGGTCCTTGGCGTCCTTCATGTCGCGCATCACCTGACGCAACTCGGCCTCAGGGTCTCCTAGATCGTTCGGGTTCTCTCGGTACCGGCGCTGCGCCTCTGCTGCATCCAGTCCCGCCAGGAGATGCAACATGTTCGCTTGGGCCGCGATGATGGGTCTCCCCGTCTCTAGCACTCGGCGGTCATACTCGTCCCGTAGATCTTCGGCTTCAAGCAACTCCTTGCGCTTGGCAGTGAGTTGCGTGTCAAGCTGCACGATCGTGTCATCGCCTGGTTGCACGGCCTGCCGGCGCTGGTCGAGCAGTCTGTCTACGTCCGCCTTGATCCACCGGACTTTGTAGACCTGCTCAGTAAACAGCCGCTTAGCTTCCTGGAATGTGGCATCGTCGATCACAGCGCCCCCCCTTCAGGGGGTGAGTCTAGCGTCACGGCACCGCCCATGTGCGCCGCGGCTGCACGGCAGGGCGCTATCCTTCCGACCGCTATGAACCGAGTTGCGCTACTCGCGCTCATCCTGGTGTCGGCGTGCGGACCATCAGCCGCGGTACCAGACGCCGCGGCGGGAGCGTCGCCAACGGCAGGGAGGCTGCCCGCCTCGGGGCCAGTAGGACCAACGGTTATCTCACTCGTGCCGACCGCCACGCCGGTGCCGCCCACGTCGGTGCCCGCACGTCAACTGACCGGGGATACCCTCGCAGCGGCGTTGAAGGCGAGCGGCATGCCAATCACGGAGATCGTGATCTATACGCCGGAGAGCGACCCGAACAAGCTGCTTGGAAGGCCGGGGCAGTACGTCGCCAAGGTGAACTGGCGGGACCAGCGGACAGAGCCGACGCCGTTCCCTACCGTGTCGGGGTTCGCTTTTCCTACTACTGAACCTACTCCACCCGACGCTACCATCGAGGTATTCCCGGACGATGCGACTCTGAGGACCCGTCAGGAATACACGGAGGCGATCAGCAAATCGTCGCCGCTCCTGCTCCAGTACATCTACGCGAATACCGCCCGTCGGGCGTTGATGCGTTTGCCGAAGGACTTCACACCGGATCAGGCGCAGGCATATCAGGCATGGCTAGCCACCTTATAGCGTTCAGCAGGCGGTGGGTGCGACTCCGTTCCTCCACTTCGCGCGCCGTCCTGAGTCCCGTTTCTGGTGCTGATGGCGCGCGCTACGGCACCGGCTATGTGCGGAGTCTTGACCGCCACTTGACGCGGACGCTGCATCATTCCTCACGTACCCCGAATTGAATAGCACAACGTCGAGCCGGCAGCTGCCCCCAACAGTCGCCGGCTCGTCTGCCGCTGGATGTTGGCCCTGAACAGCGCAACGGAGCCCGGATCACTCAGCACCAGCAGTCTCACGGCGGCGCCGGAGAGTTCCACCACGCCGATCCCGCTACCTTTACCGCTTGTTCTGCCGCTCTATTTCGGCCATCTCCGCAGCGAGCATCGTTCGCGCGGCGACACGCAGCGCAGCCTTTACCTCAGCCTTCTTATCGACTGGTTCCTCGGCCACCTGCGCCCTTGTCGGGTACACATCGTTGAGCGACAGAAGGACGGCAAGGGTGCGCTCACCTCCGCCTGGTCCGTCTATGGTCACTTGTACCCGCCTGAACCACGAGCTGGCGTCGGGCGCCTTGCACATCTCTCCGGCAACGTCTCCAAGCAACCGCAGGACTGCGTTCTGCAACTGTGCGGATACAAGGTGCGCATTTGCCTTCTGGCCATCACGGCGCTGCCGCTTGCCGTGCGGCGCCTCATCCACTGGCATTATCCTCTCCTTGCGTCGCTTGTCCCCGTGCGCTGTGCCCAGCGGTGATCAGGCTAACCGCTGCACGGCGATAGAGCTGCTCACGCCCTCTACCTGCATCCGCCACACACCGCCAGATGGGTAGATCAGCACCTTCGGCCTATAGGCGTAGCGGTAGTGATATGCGTAAGACGCCTGCTGCCACACCTGGCCATTGTCCAGGACAAACACGGTTTCACCCTCCCACCCGTTGAACTCGCCGGCCATCCGAGTTTCGATGACACCGCTGCCGGTAGTGGCGGCAGACGGCGATGGAGGCGCCAGTACCTGCGCGACCTCACACGTGCCGCGAGAACTCAGGAACGTCAGCTGCTCTCGGCTGTCGTCATAGATGGCGCGCTCGCTGTAGGAGTATTCGTAGCAGTAGCGGGTGAGGAAACGCACCCCGCTTTCGTCGTCCCGGTATTGGTTCTGTGACTCGCGGGTGAGGGTCACGGCGTACCTCGTCTCTGTCGGTGCGGCATACGCGAGGGGTGCATGCAGCGCCGTAGGCGCCAGAACCCCCACTACCGCCGCTGCCGACACCCACCACACTGCCCGACGTGCGTTCATCTTGCTCTCCCTCCGACACTACGGGTGTCAGTGAGGCAGCATGGTACGCGCCCATGTGCCCACAAGCTAGCCGGTAGTACTATCGCCGGGGCAGCGCCACGCACGGGCACACAGGGGCGCAATCTTGGGGCCGGCCATCAAGCCGTCCCTGTGGCGGTGTGACGCCGGCAGCACGGCGGCGGTGTTCGTGGTCGTGAAGGCGTTACCCGCCTTGTATGCGCCCTTGCCGAAGGCTTTTGACGCAACGAGATCCGCAGCGATGCCGAGCTGGCCCGCACCGGGTGTCATGCCCACGCCCTGCGCGGCGACGTTCGCCATCGTTCGGTAGAAGGGGACGGCGAAGCGCGTGACGTAGGTGCCGCGCACGTCCTCGATGGCCTTGGCGGTACTGCCGAGGTCGCTCTGGAAGATGCCCCGCTTGCTCATGGCCAGCGCCTCGGCCGCAAGCTGCTCCACCTTCTCGACGTTGGTCTTGCCCGCTGCGGGGAGGACGCCGCCCTGCTCCACACCGCCGGCAACCAGGCGCATCCTGATGGCGCCGGAGAGGTCCGCGGCGCGCCGCCGGAAGTCGCCCGACCCGTAGCGCAGCCCCTCGCGACTCGCCTCCCGGATGCCGAGCGCATTGGCGGCCATCCGCTCGCCCACCTCAGAGAAGAGCACGTCCGCGGCGATCCGCATGCGCTGCCCGAACTCCAGCGCGAGTCCCGCCGGTCCCTCCACCAGCCCTTTCGGCTGCTCCGCGCGCACGGGGCGCCCGCCCTTCACCATCACGCGCAGTGCGTCGCGCATGCCGTCCACGGTGCCGGCGAGGAGGCCCTGGTTGAGGCCGTCCAGCTCGGCCAGCACGGCGGAGCGTTCCTCCGGCCGGATCTTCCCGAGCCGCTCGCCGACGCCCTCCATGACGGACGCCTGGACGATGCGGTTGTAGGTCAGCGGGATGTTCAGCGCGTTGCTGGCGATGTCCACCAGGGCGCCCGCCGGGTTGGAGAGCATGCCTGAATATCTGGTCCTGTTCGCCAGATCACCCGCACGCTTTGCTACCTCTACCGCTTGGTCGCGCGTTCCGCGGCCGGTCGCCAGACGGCGGAAGAGATCGCGTGAGGCGATGTACGGCGCGGGCACCTGGCCCGCTTGGTCGAGCACCTCGATGTAGCGGTCCACCTGCGCCGCGGCTGCTTCCTCGGGGATGCCGAGCTTGACGTTCTCGGCGATGAGCTCGGCGCGCTTGGCCTGCCCCTCCTCGGTGAGGGCAAACGGGGGGCGACTCGCCTGCTGCCCGCCGTCCGCCGCCGTGCGCGCGCCGGGCAGGCGCAGCTCCCCACGCTCCAGGAGCGGCACGAGGCCGCCGGATTCGTCCACCTGCCTGCCGATTGCCTCGGCCGCCTCCTGCCCGTAGCGGGGCACCAGCGCCAGCGCCCCGGCCACGTCACCGGCGGCGTCCTGTGCGCAGCGGGCGACTCCTCTGCCGACTGCGCCCGCAAGGGGACCGATGACGCGGCCCGCAGCCCGGTCCAGTGCCGTGGCAGGCATCAGCACGTCCGCCGCCAGCCCAAGCGGCGCGGCGTACTGGTCCGGTACGCCCACCTCTCGCGCCGCGCCGTGCGCCATGCTGCCGGGCAGCCCTAGGCCCGCCTGTGTGCCTTCCCACGTGTTGCCCACGATGCCGCCCAGATCACCCGCCGCTGCGCTGGTGCGGATGTCATCTGCGGCCGTGCCCATCTTGCCGAGCACGTTTCCAGCGCCGCGCAGCGCACCACCGGGGAGCGAGCCGGCCAGCGCATCCGCGGCGCCGGTCAACTGCTCCCCCGCATAGGTGAAGGCGCTGGGCTTGTTGGGGTCGCCGTCGGCCAGGACACGGGTCGCCAGTCCGGGGAGGTCGGGCGAGAAGCCAGCCGTGTCGAGCGTTTCGTGCGCCGCTGCCGTCGTCAGCGGCGCTGGCGGCAGGTCTGCCCTGGTGTCCACTGCCGGCCCAAAGTCCACCCGGCCGAATGGGTCAGGTGGCGCCGCCTGCCGTTGCTGCTGGCGCTGGTAGTCCCTAAAGGATGGCGGCACGTCTGGCGTGAAGCTCGGCGTATCCGCCGCCGGGTCCACCGGCGCCTGCCCCACGGGCTGCAGCGTGTCCAGGAGACCGGCGGCGAAGGTGGCGAAGTCGGTAGACGGGTCCGGCACGGGCGCCGCCGGCTGCATGAGCGTGTAGCGTTCCTGGTCGCGGCGGCGCGCTGCATCCTCGGGTTCATCCACCGGCACAGGAGGCGCCGCCACGGGCATGGACCGCGGCTGGAGGCTGGCCAGGAGGGACTCGGCCTCGCGGTCGAAGTCGAGCGAGGTCATCAGGTTGCTTGCAAGCTCGCGGAAGCGTTCGCCCTCGAACTGGTCGAAAAGGTCTTGCGGCACCGGGGGCAATGAACGGGTCATGGTGTGTGTCCTTTCTCAGAGGTCGGCCAGCGAGACGCCGACCAGGAGTTTCAGCGGGTACCCCGCGGCGGCGTACTCCGCCCCTATTGCTTCCCCAGCCGCCGGATCTTCGACGCTCACGAGCTCGGGGCGCCGCGCGCACACCGGGCAGGCACCGAAGTTGGCCCGCGGGTCGCCCGGTTGCCCAGCATCGCGCGTCCAGCCCCATGGGGCGCACACGGCGCAGCCGCCGGCGAACCCCTCCTTGAGCGACTTCTCCAGCTTCCGCAGGCGCGCGGCGAGGATCACGCCTGTCTCCCGCTGCCCTCGACGGCGGCCACCGCCTCGATGAGGTCGCGCACCCCGTAGAGGCGGAACTCCAGCGGACTCATGCGCGCCGCCGCGGAGCGCCGCAGGAGGTCTTCATAGCCCAGCTCACCGGGCTGGGGCAGCTCCTGCGCGTCCTCGATCTCCTGCTTGATGTGGGCCCACACCGCATCCAGGTGTCCCGGCCGCAGAGAGTGGGCGAAGCGGGCGAGCCGCTCGTCTTCGGTGACTGCGTGTACCGGCATCTGCCTGGCGAGCGCCGCCATGCGCTGCTTCATCGTCATCGCTTGTGTCCTTTCGTGGCCCCCGGTCGGGACGCCGCCTGCTGCGCTCATCGCCACGCCACCGCTACGCCGTACTCCACCATCACGGCCGTGAGGTGTTCCACCCGCTCCGGGGTGCCCTGCTCGTGCGCCTCCCGGATGCGGCGGCGGGTCGCCTCCAGCACCTCGTCTACAAGCTCGTCCGACACCGGCGGCGGTGCGTCCGGGTCCACGTAGCTCGCCTGTGCCTGCCGCTCCAACGCCGCCAGCCTGTGC
The DNA here is from genome assembly GCA_902805635.1 of uncultured Chloroflexota bacterium. Taxonomy (GTDB): domain Bacteria; phylum Chloroflexota; class UBA11872; order UBA12225; family UBA12225; genus CADCTC01. The sequence goes on along the minus strand of CADCTC010000259.1, from coordinate 10,818 downwards.
CGCATGGTCATCGTGGCCGTCCCTTCGTGGCGCCACTCACGGCGCCAATCTGCTGCTCCAACTCAATTAGCCGGGCTTCCATTTCCACCGACTCGCGCAGCTTCGTGCCGAGCTCGAGGATTGACCGCGCGGCGCCCAGCCTGGCCGTGTCGCTCTCCGCGTCCAACAGGGCGCGCAGCGTGGCGACCGCGGCCGTGCTCGCGTCGGCAAGCTGGCCGATGGCGCGCTCGACCATCAGGCGCCGGCAGTCGGCCACCTCGGCGCGGAAGGCGGTGTCTTCCATCCGCCGCGCCACGGTGCGCTCACTGACGCCCGCACGCTGCCCGGCATCTGTGTAGGTGGCGCCCGCCGCCAGGGCCACTACAAGCGCAGAATCCGCGTTCTCCCTGCCACTAGTTGCCATCAGGCGCCACCTCCCGGTCAGTGGGCATCACGCTTGTGCCCGCCGCCGCGTTCTCGGACGTATGAGGCTTCAGCTGATCCCGGTGTTCTCGCTGCTGGTCACCATCGCCGGCATAATCGGCGCGGTGCTGAGCCTGCCCATCTAGCGCCCACCCGCGCGCCGCCTCTTCGTGCCGGCACGTCCTGGCCACGCTGTAGACCGCCGCGAAGCACCGGCAGCGCCACACGCCGCCGTCCCGCCGCAGGATGTGTGCGCGGTCGCCTTCTGCGGGTGAGTGCGCGAACAGCACCTCGGTACCGTCCAACGTCGCCGCCACCAGCACCACCGGAGCGGTGCTGCCCGCCCACGTTGCCCGTCGCCCTCGGGCCGCCGCAGCGCGTACCTGTTTCGTCTGTACCTTCACCTGTGCGTGCGTCTGTGAGTCCATCTATGCGGCCTCCCGCTCGCCGTCTGCCATCGCACTGAGCCAGCCGGCGATTGCTTCACGGTGGGGCATCAACCACTTCTGCCGGTCGTCGTCCCACGTGCCTAGGTGGTCGGCGCCGGCCACGATCCGCAGGGCGCCGCTCGTCTGGAGTTCCAGCGCGGCGCCACAGCAACGCACGCCATGAAGGGCACCGAGCGCGGCCTCGTTGTCCTCGATCCACGCCCAGCGCAGCAGCACCGTCCAGCGGGCAGAGTCGCCGGCCAGGTCGGGGCGGGGGTCCGTAGGCCGGTTGCGTTTTGGCGCAGGCATCAGGGCCGCCAGCACCGCCGACTTGTGGCCGAGCAATTCACGGGCTATGGGGCCGGCAGACTTCGGCCCCCGCACCGTCAGCGTATCGCCGTCTGCCACCACGGTCAGGCCGGCCGCGCGAGCGCGTTCCAGCAGCCCTACGCCGTCCATTCGCCCACCTCCTCACCGTCCACGGCAACTGCTCCCGGCCATTCGGGAGGGTTACTACTAAAGGCACTAAAGGGCGTTTCAGATGGGAGCGGCGACCCTTTAGTAGTTTCATTACTACTAAAGCCGTCCGGTTCTTCCCTGTCAGGGGCTTTAGTGCCTTTAGTCGAAGGTGGTGGCATTTCTTCCGGTACTACCTCCACCCACACGGATGGCCGTCCACCCGTTGTGTTGTCTTCCACTACGCGCACTCGTCCCTCCGAGGCGAGTAGCGCGGCGTCCAACTCGGCGGCACTCCAGTTGAGGCGCCGCTGCAACTCGCCGCGCTTCTGCCGTCCACCCGCACGGGTGAGGGCGACCAGCAGCTTCGACGCGGCGCCCGCGGCGGCGTCGGTGGCTTCGTCGCGCAGGGCAGACGCGAGAATGGCGTGTGCGCTGTGGCGCCACCGCTCGGCAATCTCCTGGGCCGCCGCCCAGTGCCCCACCGTTAGCGTAGGCACTTAGCCGGCATCCTTCCCGACCAGCGCCCACTCGGCGGCGGCCAGTGCAAGAGCAACACGAATGGCGGCGCTCGGCAGGCGGCCATACGTCGCGTCGAGCCGCTCCGACGCTTCGGGTCGTCCGGTCAGGCTGAACATTGCGGCGTCGTACCGTTTCCACGCTTTCCAGGCATCGCGCGTGAGTCGCACCTGGAGCGCGGCATAGCCCGTCTGGCGGGCGCCGACGATGCGCGGCTTGTCCTGCCCCTTCTCCGGGTCGCCGCCTGCTTCGGCGTACTCGAACTCCGCCGTCGGGGTGGAAAAGGCGCGGTAGACGCGCTTGATGCCCGCCACCACCTCTGTAGGCAGTGCCGTCTCGTCTTCCGACCAGAACGAGTAGTGCGGCGCGCCATCGGGGGCGATGAGGTTGAACCGGCCAAACAGTCCGTTTGCCCAGTGGTAGCTCTTGGCGGCGTGCGACCGGAGCGCCGCCGGCGTGGTCGCCCCCAGCAGGCTCATGCACACCTCGCGCACCTCCACCAGGCCGCGGCTCACCGTCATGTCCGCGTCGATGTCGTCGGGCGCGCCGTCCAGCTTCAGCAGCAGCGGCAGCAGGCCAGCGTTGTAGTCCCGGTTGCAGTCGTCCAGCAGTCCGGCGAGCTCGTCGCGCACGATGGCACGCTGTGCCCCGTGGCGGTGCCGCTCCAGCCAGCGCGTCTGGTCCTGCGCGGAGCCGTCCCGTACCGCGGTGGGGACGTGCAGCGCGAGGTCAGAGAGCAGCGCCTGGGGGGTGAAGCTGGCCGGGAGCAGCAGGTCCAGCAGCCCCGCCTCGCGCATCAGCAGCTTGAACACGTCCAGCCCACCCGTCTTGCTGAACAGGGTGGAGCGGCCGACGAACATCATCAGCAGCGCCGGGTACAACCGCCGTGCACCGGCCTGCACATAGGCGCGGCGTGCAATGGCTGTGTTCAGCGCCGTGATAGCTGCCGCTTCATGCAGGGTTCGGGGCGTGCGCGGCGACAACCGTGAGGCTGCGGTGATGTACGGGTCCAGCCAGACAGCGCGCGCCGCCGCCGCAGCCTGCACGTCTTCGGGGGTGAGTAGCGCCGCTGTCGGCAGAGCGGGCACGGTTGCGATGGCGTCCGCCAGATCCGTGGATGGACCAGGCGATGCCGCCGATAAACGAGTAAAGGCACCAAAGGCCGGGGCGGCGGCTGGCTCAGTGTCGGGGGTGCCGCTGGTATCCACGGGCAGCGATGGGCCGCTGTACGTCTCGGTGGTGCCGGCGATGGCCTTCTGGATTGTCTGCTGGCCGTAAGTCGTCACTCCGCGGCGGCCGTCCCACTTGTCCTGGTAGAGACCGGAGCGGCGGAACAGCGAGTCGATGCGCGCCATGTCCCGCCCGGTCCAGAACGCCAGATGACTGCACAGCGCCAGATCCGCGGCCGAGTCGTCCCCCCCGTGGGCGGTGGTGTCACCCTCCCACAGCGCGGCGAAGGCGGCGCCGTTCTTGGCGCTCCGGGCGCGACTGAGCAGCGCCGCGTCGTCAAGGCTGACAGGCGCGGCGGTAGACGTGGGCCCAGATGCTGCTGGCGCCGCGGGGAAGACTTCCGCGTACCAGGCGTCGAGCTCCGCCTGTCGCTCCTCAATGCGCGCGGACACTCCGGGCACGCGCTCGGTGGTGAGGGTCAGGTACCGGCCGCTGCTGTACACCTCGATGGCGCCGGTTCTCCGCCGGCTGCCGGGTAGCTTCCCTTTTAGAAAGAAGCGCAGGCCGGTGCCGGTCGGGCTCACCTGGGTGTAGGTATTCAGGCGCCGCACGACGGCCATGGCCCAGGGCGCGATAGTGCCGGTCTGAGGGTCGCGGCACTTGTCGAGGTCACCGCCGACGATGCCCATGTCGTCGGTCAACTCGATGCCGATGCCGGGCAGCCGGCGGTGCTGCGCCGCCTGCACGGCATCGTTGAATGTCCCCCAGGTGCCGGGGTCGGAGCAGTCGCCGTGCGTACCCGTGTGGGGGTTAACCGGCGGCTTGGTCCACTTGCCTTCGCGCCATGCCCACTCCCAGCCGACAAAGTGCGATAGATTGCGGAACTCGGCGGGCAGCTTCGCCGCGTCGGTTGGGTAGGGGAGAGTCGCCGGTGGCGGCGTGGCCGGCGCTGCCGGCCAGGATCGTGTCTGTGGTGCTACTTGCATCGTGCGCTTCCTACATGTAGCCGCACCGCCGGCAGTCCGGCAGCGCGGCGTACAAGGTCTGATAGGCCACGTCATATGCCTGGTGCGTGCGCAGTTCAGGCGGCCCGCCCGCGCGGTCCCACCCGACCAGCGCGCACACGCGGGCCTTAAAGCCGTGCCGCGGGTTGGCGTAGCCGTACCACAGGCTGTTGGCGCAGAAACGGTCCCTGGTCGCCCGGACGGCCCGTATCTCGCGCAGCAGATGGCCCAGGCGAGGTTCGGCTGTCACCAGCGCAGCCCAGGTCAGGCGGCAGGGTGACTGTCGCGCTATCCTGGGCATGTCGGATAGATCGACAATGAGCGAGTCGCGAGCGCGCGGAGAGATGCTCATATCCCTCTCCGCGCATCGTCCAGAGCCTGGGCGCAGCGGTCGCACCAGCTCTTGCCGTCGCCGTGCGCATTGCTTCGGTAGCCGGTGAAGCGTCGGCAGCGCGCGCACCTCAGCGAAGCGCCCCAGGCAATCACGGTACGGTTCACAGCCAGCACCGCCGCCGAAAGTCGAACCCCAACGGGCGGAGCCACTGCGCCGCCGAACGGTGGCGAATGGTGCGCGAGGTGTCTGCGGTCCAGGGCTGGCGGATAGTGCGCTTGTCTCGGCTTCCTGCGTGTGTAATCATTGGGATGTCCTTGGTGGAGCGCCCGCGCGGGTTCACGGCCCATATGCGCGGGCGTTTCCTTTTGTGAGCGCCTAGCGGCTCACGGTTCCTTTGCCCTGAGTGGCGTCAGGGCGGCGCGTGAGGTCCGGCTGCGGGTCAATCGGCCGGAGAAGCCGTTCGCGGTAGAGCCAGCTCAGAAGTCTCTGCCGTTCAGCGAGGGACAGCGTCGCGCCACTCATGCGGGCGCCCCATGGGCGTGCCTCTCTGCAACAGCCGCCCCACGCCGTTCGTCTGGCGCGGCAGCCAGTGCACGCACCAACAACCACGCCGCCTGCTCTTGCGGCTGCCGTCGCTCGTCACGCGCCAACTTGGCAAGCTTGGCGAACTCATCCTGCCGCAGCGGAACCAGAAGCCTCACGGCTTAATGAAGCCACGAAGCCGCGCCGCTCTGGTGCTAAAAAACTGCTACCGTGTAGACGCCGCGCCGCGCACACCTACCCCGTAGTGCTAACCAGTTCGGCCTCGATGCGCGTCTGGACTTCGCCCTAGGAGCAGCCGTAGTAGTCTCGGCGGTAGTTACGGAAGGTGCTCGGTGCGATGCCCATTTCGACCGCCATCTCAATCTGGCTGGGGCGACAATGGGCAGTCTTGAGCCAGTCGTCATAGTATCGGCGCAGTTCAAACTTGAACCGTTCCTCGGGCCACTCGCCACTGCCGTCTGGCCGGCCGCTGGTATCCCGCTCTAACTCGCGCAGTGCCTTGAGTTGGTTGAGGAGACGCACCGCGGCATCGCGCTCCGCCACCGTGCGGACGTGCTCGAGCCCGCGGAGTGTCTGCGTCGTTCCCTTACCAGGCCGCCAGCGCGACTCCAAGTAGACATCCAAGTAGTCGCCGCAGTACACCCGCTGCCTCCACAGTTGCACCGCCTGCCCCTCGCCCGCCCAGGCCGGCCAATCGCGTGGCGTCAACTCGTCTACCTGAGACTCAGGCACAACGCAGCCAACGTTCTTGATCGAGTATCCCTGCCACCCAGCGGGGAGGGGATCGTGAATGTACTCCACCACCCGCACACCGGCCGGCATCCCCAACTCGGACCCAAGACGGTCCAGGTGCTCCCTGTTCATCCCCTCCACCAGCCACCCCCTGAGACGCCTCGTCGCGCACTTGCGGCATGCGCCGTCCGCCATCGTGACCTCCTTCATCGGTCGAAAAGAGGCAGGGCGCGCCCGGTGATGAAGGCACCGTAAGGCTGATCAGGCCGACGCGCCCGCCCGCTTTCCATAATAGTGCGGCGGCTACACCGCCACCAAAGCAGGCGCGTCGGCGTCGGTCCAGACGAAGAGGACGCTTTTGCGTACAGAACACCGTCGATATCACCCCCGACATGTCCGCGGACAAGTTCCTGGCGGCGGCCGCCGCCGGCGACGCCTGGGACGTCCAGGACCTCTGCTGCGAGCAGCTGCCCGTGGAGGCCCGCGCCGGCGTCGTCATGAAGCTGGACCCCTACATCAAGAAGACCTTCAAAGACTCCGACGTCAAAGACTGGATCGAGTGGCAGTACAAGTACTTCAACATCGACGGCGGCCAGTACGGCATCGGCAAGTACATGGGCACCACTGCCCTTTACTACAACAAAGAATGGTTCAAGGCCAAGGGCGTCGCCCTTCCAGATGACACCTGGGACTGGAACAAGTACCGCGACGCCATGGTCCGACTCACCGACGTGCCCAACAAGAAGTTCGGCATCAACCTGCTCGGCCACCTCGGCACCACCGGCCAGACCATGTCTCCCGACCGCCGCCAGGCCAAGGTCCAGCAGAATGGCGGCACGTTCATCGACCCCAAGAACGACCTCAAGTCCACCCTCGACAGCGCCAAGACCATCGAAGCCTTCGAGTGGATCCGCGACCGCATCTGGAAGGACCACGCCTCTATCCAGCCGGAGGAGCTGCCCGGCTACCCCAACAGCATCCTCAGCACCCGCCTCCAGTTTGCCCAGGGACACGTCGCCATGTGGGAAGACGGCTCCTGGTCGCTGGTCCCCCTCACGCAAGACAAGCCCAACTTTGACTGGGACGTCGTCACCCTACCCAGGGGCGCCGCCAGCCGCAGCGTGCTCGCCACCACCGACGGCTGGGCCATGTGGTCCCAATCCAAGAGCGTGGACGACGCCTGGCTGCTCTTCAGCTGGTTCAACTCAGACGACTGGTACGGCATCCAGTCCAAGCGCCTCCAGCCTGCCCGCCTCTCCTGGCTGCCCAAGTGGCAGACCCTGCTCACCGAAGCCAACCCAGATCTCAAGGGCAAGAACCTCAAGGCGTTCGTCATGGGGCCGGAGCAGGGCTTCTCCCGGCCCTGGGAGCTGCACCGCTACCACGCCGCCACCCACAAGCTCATCCAGGACGCCTTTGAAGAGTCGGTCACGCGCGGCCAGAAGCCCGTCAAGGACACCCACGTCGAGGCGGCGCGCCAGGTCAACGAGATCCAGGCCAAAGAACACGCCTCCCGCGGCGGCAAATAACCCCACCGCTGCGCTTGCCGCCTGCCGGGCGCCCACACGCCCGGCAGGCCCCACTGCCCATCCACACGGCCGCACGCGGCACTACACGCTCAGCGCAGCGGCTCCTCAACACCCACCACGTATCGCGCGCTAGGCGTCAAAAGCCTGCTCGCTTGTCACACACGTTCATCAGCTGCTCTCCCGCCAGGAAGCGCCTGATGTTCTCCTTCAATATCTCTCGTCCCCGCTCCGTCGTCTGCCGCGATGCTCCCGAAGAATGCGGCGAGATGATCACGTTCGGCAGCCCCCAGAGTGCGTGCTCTGCCGGCAGCGGCTCCGGGTCCGTCGCGTCGATCCCCGCCCCCCACAGCGTTCCGCTCTCCAGCGCACTTGCCAGCGCATCTTGGTCTACGATCCCCCCGCGCGACATGATGTAGATGGACGCCTCCGGCTTCATTAGCCCCAGTTCACGCGCCCCAATCAGCCCGCGCGTCTCAGCCGTGATCGGGATCGCCACCGCCAGGTAATCCACCTCCCTCAGCAGCCCGTCCAGCTGTTCCAGCGGCTGCACGGTCTCCACCCCCGGGCACTCCGCATTCGGGTTCACGTCCACCGCCTTGATCGTCATCCCAAAGCCCAGCCCGCGCTTCGCGATCTCCGACCCGATCCTCCCTAGCCCCAGGATGCCCAGCACGCTCCCGGACAGCTCCCGTACCCCCTTCGACCGCGTCGGCCGGTCCCAGCGCCTTGCTTCCTTATCTTCAAGCAGCGTCGGGATGTCCCGCGTCAGCGCCAGCATGAACGCGAAGCAATGGTCCGCGATCGTGCCTGCGTGCGCCCCACGCGCATTGGTCAGCGTCACCTGGTCCATCTCGATCAGCTCCGGCACCGACCGGATCCGCTCGATCCCCGCGCTGGTGGAGTGCACCCACGTCAGCTTCTTCGCCACCGGCAACGCCTCCCGGTGCGGCCACGAGATCACCGCGTCCGCATCCGCCAGCTCCCGCTTCTGCGTCTCCACGTCCGGCGCCGCCACAAACGTAGCCCCCCCAAACTCCTTGCGCAGCGCCTCCAGCTGCTGCTCCCCCGCGTTCGTCGCAAACAAAATCTTCGCCATGCTGCTCGTTCCTCTCTCGTACTCTGGATGCGACGCCGGCCGCAGTACGCCGTACGCCGTACATCGCTACTGCCGGCATCAGTGCGCCTATGGTAGACGCCACACTACCACCGCGCCCGCGGCGCCCGCCACCACAGTCGCGGGACACCTATAATGCCCGCGCCCACGTTCCCACGACCAGCCTTGCGGCGTGAAGTACAACCGTACAGGGCATCCCAGAAAGAGGACCACTCATGGCCGCGGAATCCAAGACACTCACCGGACACACCATCAGGCGGCGCGGCGCGCTTGGCGCCACCGCCTCCACATTGGGCGCCGCGCTCGCCTTCCAGGCGGCGCAGACGCTCCCGTTCGCCAGGGTGGCCTTCGCCCGCGGCGCAGCCCGTGGCGAGGGCGGCACCCTCGTCTACGCCCGCGCCGGTGACCCCGACAACCTCGATCCCGCCCTTCAGGGCCCGGACACCATCGCCACCCAGCAAATCTTCGAGAGCCTGGTCACCTTCGACGGCGCCACCACCGATATCCGGCCCTCCCTGGCCCGCAGCTGGGAGGTCGCCCCGGATGGCCTCACCTACTGGTTCAAGCTCCGCCAGGGCGTCCGCTTCCACGACGGCACCCCGTTCGACGCCGTCGCCGTCAAGTGGAACTTCGACCGCTGGCAGTACGAAGACAACCCCTATCACAAAGGCAACTTCCAGTACTGGCAGTACGTCGCCGGCTTCAACGAGACCATCAGGAACGTGGACGTCGTCGATTCCGAGACCATCCAGATCTCGCTCAACCGCATCCACGGCCCCTTCCTGCTCAACCTGGCCCTCTTCGCCTTCGGCTTCTTTAGTCCCACCGCCCTGGAGCGCGACTACGAGGCCGCCCTGCGCCACCCCATCGGCACCGGGCCCTTCCGCTTCGTCGCCCGCGTCCCCGGCGACCGTGTCGAGCTGGAGCGTAACGACGATTACTGGGGTGACCGCGCCTCCCTGGACCGCGTGGTCATCCGCACCCTGCCGGACAACGGCGCCCGCTACCTCGCCCTGCGGGGCGGCTCGGTGGACATGATCGAGGGCCCCAACGGCGACGATGTCGTCACCGCCCGCCGCGACCGCGGTCTCTCCATCATCCTGCGCCCCGCGCTCAACGTCGGCTACATCGGCTTCAACCTCAAGGCCAAGCCCTTCGACGACCTGCGCGTGCGCCGCGCCGTGGGCGCCGCCATCGACCGTCCCTCCATAGTCAGCGCCCTTTACGGCAGCACCGCCCAGGTCGCCTCACAGCTCGTCCCGCCCAGCATGCTCGGCTGGAACGCCGAGGTGAAGGGTCCCCAGTTTGACCCCGCCCGTGCGCGTGCCCTGCTGGCCGAAGCCGGCCTCTCCGCCGGCTTTGCCACCGACTTCTGGTACATGCCGGTCAACCGCCCCTACATGCCGGAGTCCAAGGCCATCGGCGAAGCCATCGCCTCAGACCTGGGCAAAGTCGGCATCCGCGTCACTCTCAAGACCGAAGACTGGGGCACCTTCCTCACCGGCCGCACCCAGGGCAAGTACCCCATCTACGAGCTCGGCTGGATCGGCGACAACGGCGACCCGGACAACTTCCTGTTCACGTTCTTCGGCAACCTGGCCGGCGAGAACACCTGGGACAACCCCACCGTGCGCGACCTCGTGCGCCGCGCCCAGCAGTCCGGCGACAGCATTGAGCGCGCCGAGCTGTACCGCCAGGTGAACGCCCTCACCGACCAGGAGCTCCCCCGCATCCCCCTGGCCCACAACCAGACCCCCCTCATCGCCCGCTCCTACGTCAAGGGCTTCGTGGCCAACCCCACCGCCCACGAGTTCTACAACACCGTCTGGCTTGACAAGTAGAGTGCCGAGAGGTCAGGACCGAGGACTGAGTAGCGACGCCCTCAGTCCTGCCCTACCCCAGGTCGTACTGCTTGAGCTCTACCTGGTGCCCATCGGGGTCGCGCACATACACGCTCGTGCCGTCCCCGTGCGCTCCCCAGCGCTTCACCGGCCCCTGCACCACCTCCACGCCCTGCGCCCGCAGCCGCGCCGCCAGCGCCCCCGCGTCCTGTGCATCGATCTCCAGCGAGTAGTGGTCCAGTCCGCCCGCCTTTGGGTCTGAGGGCGGCACGTACCCCGGCGCCGGCTGCAGGAACACCACCGTGTTCCCCGCTCGCAGCGCCAGCAAGGACACGCTCCCATCCTGCCGCGTGCTGCGCCGCGCCTCACGCATCCCCAGCACGTCCCGGTAGAACCCCAGTGCCCGGTCCAGGTCTGCCACCCGGATATTCAGATGGTCCAGCCCTAACACCGCCACTACGCCACCGGCATCTGCCGCCGCTGCTCCCGCTTCTGTCTCTGCCGCCGCTGCCGCCGTTTCTGAGCTCATAGCCCCCATCGTACCGCCAGCCCCATGTCCTGCGCGCCTATCCATGCCCATGCACGCCAACGCATCCACCACCGCAGTAGCTTCTCAACCTCAACATCCGGCCCGCCTGTTGAGACGCTCATGCTAGGTGAGGCCGCCATGCATCTTCTAAACTCTTTACTTGTTGCGCCGCCTGTACACCTCTGCCGCAACATCTACTGTAGGCGGGACGTTGTCA
>CADCTC010000258.1 GCA_902805635.1 uncultured Chloroflexota bacterium | reverse complement strand
CTCCGGCGGCACCGGCGCCCACGGCGCGGCGGGCGCCGGCCGCCACGCCGACTCTGGCGCGGGCGTCGCCGGACGGGAAGGCGAGGGGGAAGGAGAAGCGCGACTGATGGGTGTGGCGGAAGACATTGGGGTGACGGAAGCGTCGACCAGTCTGCTGGGGCTGAGGGAGCCCACTGACCGGACCGCCGGGCCATCCGCCCCTACGAGATGCGAGCGGAGCCATCGATGCTGATCCTGCGGCCGGAGCTCGCCGCCGTGTCGTTCGGTCTCGGTGGTGGGGCGTGGCGCCTAGAGGTGGTGGAGCGGGAGCGGCGGATGCACTCGGGCTCCCGGTGCCGGGCGGCCTAGCGGAACCGCGCGCTGGACCGGGCGTGTGGCATGGTGGAGTCGGTGCAGCGCCTCCGCGCCCCCTGTGCGTTGGAGGGGCTGCCACACCCGCTCGGCCGACGCATCGATCTTGGCCCCCAGGGTCATGGTCAGCGTCTGCGGATTCTTGCGGACGGCGGTGACGGTCATTGGTCCCTCTCCTTTGTCTCGGCGACGAGCTGGGTCATGCGGTCGATCCGGCGCCGGGCGAGTGCCCTTCTTGCCGGCTAGGGTGCGAGTTCGCGCCGCCCGACTAGCAGCCGGCGGCACCTCGTGCTCCCGCTGGGCGGCGCAGCAGCCCCACGAGCGCAGGGGGCAGGACCACCGGCAACGTCCGAGGGGCGGCGCGGGGCTACCCCCTGGGCGACGTGGTGGCCACGGCGGCGGACGGCCTGGCGGCGCTGGACTGGCTGGCGCACGCGCACGCCGACGTCATCGTGCTGGACTACGCTGGACGCGCAGACCCACGACCACTAGCGCCCACGGCCGTTTTGGCCGACACGGGGCGGCATTCAGGGTCACGAGCCGCCGTCCTGCCGAAGAGTGGCACCGCACATGCCGGGAGCGCGAACGGCTCCCGCTCCGTGGGTTGTAGGACGGCGAAACCCCGGCCGGCTACGCCGCGGTGGCCTCGTACACCTCGAAGTGCCTGACGTAACGGTGCCCTGCCCCTCCCGTGACCAGCACGGCCCCATCGTGGACGCGTGGGCGCTGAGGCAAGCGTCGCCCGGCAAGGTGTCCGGTGAGGTCGCTATCGGTCGACGACACGCGACCGGACGCGGCGTCTGCTTGAGGGAATCCGGGTTTCTCCTGACGCCCAGTCGAGGCCAAGAGACCACACTGGGCATCAGGGCTGCGCCCTAGCACCGCGACCCGCGCCACACCGGAGCGGCAGACGCGAGGAGTGGGCGTTCGGGGCGTCGCACCGAACGCTGGTTGGTGGCGCGGGCAGTCTGCGCTCAGGCGCCGGGGGGCGGCAGGGGTTTGGCTCAGCGGCCGCCGCCCACGAACTGCTGCCGCTGCGGCAGGCGGGGCGCAGGGCCTATGGCGCTCCCGCCACCGCCGTCCGCCACCATGCCTCTCACCGCCTGAGTGCGGTGATCAGTGCGTTCGCGCAGGTGCTGAGCAGGCCGTAGAACAGCGCCAGGGACACGAACGTCTCCTCCAGGCCCTGGCCCAGGGCCCAGGAGTTCAGGCTCACGAACGCGGCGGCCAGCAGTCCGTTGACCGCTACGCTCACCGCCACGCCCCTGGGGGTGCTCACGAGCAGTCAAACGTGCGTGCCAATGGGGACGCTGCGCAGGCCATCGGCTGGTCGACGGTCCCGCTGGCCAGCAGCACCGCGGTGGAGACACCATGGCCCACCGTGTAGGAGGCACCGCCCGTTCCGAGAGGCCGTGGCGCACCGGTGCCGGCGCCGCCGGGAAGGAGTGGCGGCTGGCGAGGCCGTTCATGACGCAGTGCTCCCTGGTGGATGGGCGCCGCGCAGGGAGCGCACGCCGTGCAGCAGCAGCAGGCTGGTGAGGGCGCCGCTGGTGGCGCCGAACTGGTGGAAGTAGAAGGCGAACACGTCCACCACCAGGATGGTGACCGTCAGCCCCGTCCCGATCCGGCGCAGCCCGTCGGCGGTGTCCCGCCGGAGCACCCACAGGCCGCGCAGGAAGAACGTTCCCGCCACGCTGCTGCCCAGCGCCTGCAGGGCGGTGACGGGGAAGTCCGGACCCGGGCTCCACCCCGCCAGCAGCACGCCCGTGCCCACCGCCACCACCCCCAGCGCGGTGCCCGTCACCTCGAGCAGCCCCAGGGCGGCGGCGGCCACGACGGCGCGCAGCAGCCACGCGCGCTGCCGGGGCGAGCGTGCGATGCGGTCGCGCGCCGCGGCGAGGCGTTGGGCGGCCCTCCCCGGCTGGCGTGGCGCCGCGGGGTCCAGGGACGCCAGGGTCTCCCGGAGCCGGCGCGCCAGCTGCGCGTGGGGCGAGGCGGAGGCGGCCACCCGATCCAGCGCGTCCAGGGCCGCGCGCTGCTGGTCCGGCCGGAGCGTGCCCCGCGCGGCGTCCTCCAGCCGCTCCATCCCGGACAGGAGCAGCGCCGTCTCGCCCGGGGGCGTGAGGCGCCGCACGGCCCTGATGGAGAGGTACAGCAGGACGAACGAGGCGTAGATGAGCGCGGCGGCGGGCCGGAAGAAGTAGTCGTAGTCCCGCGTGACGAACTTGCCGACTTCGTCGATGAAGAGGCCGAACCCGACGCCGAGAAGGACGGCGCTGAGGCGGCGCACGCCCGCGCCGTAGAAGGCGAGACCCAGCCGGCCGGCGACGAGCATGAGCAGGCCACCCCACATGACGTGGGCGACGTGGAGCGTCTCATTGCCGAGTTGCGGGTACCCGGACAGCTCGAGGAACAGGCGCGTGGCGAGCACCGTGACCACGGCAGAGGCCAGCGTCTCGACGGCGAACGAGTCCTCCGGCGTGCGCCGGACCAGGCCCCCGCGCACGCGGCGGCCGACCGGCTCGAGCAAGCGCCACATCTGCGTGAAAGACATCAGGTTCTCCGTTGGTGCCAGACGCGTCCTCACGCGTGATCCGTCTGTACTTGTACGCCGCTTCAGGTCTCACTGCATCCGCGCAGTGGCCAGACCTGGCACTGGCCGGATGGCTGGGCGGCCCGGGCCGCCCGGGCCGCCCAGGTGGCCGGGACAGGCCTCGTGTGGTTCTGAAGGCGAGCGCCGCGAGGAACGAGGCGTCGAGGGGGCGGCCGGGGTGGAGCACCTGGCGGATGTGCGGCGACCCCTCATCGTGCTCCCATCGCTGCGTGCTGCGTGCCGGCGGGCGCTCGTGGCCGGGTGGAGAACGACGACGACTCCACCCGCACCGTGCTGCTGGGAGCGTTGAGGGACGAGCGGTACATCGCCGTAGGCGGGGAGGACGGGGCGAAGGCGCTGGCGCTGGCGCTGGTGGCAGAGGGGATACAGCCCGCGCTGATCGTGCCGGACGCGCGGGTGCCCGTCCTTGACGGCGGGGCGTTCCTCCGCGCCTACCGGGAGCGCCACCCCCAGCCTGTGCCCGTGACCGCGACGTCTCCCCTGCCGATCACCGCTGATGAGGCCGCCGCCTTGGGGGGCCGTCGCCGTGTTGCCCAAGTCACTTGGCTGAGACGAACTGCTGCGCGTGGTTGCTGAGCACGCCGGCGGCAGCTAGCCAGTGCGGTCCGTCGGTACCGACGTGTCCGCGGCCAGCAGGCGCACCGACGCCACGCGCAGATCGTCCATCGCCTCGACCCGGAGCGTGTGCCCGCCCACCGCGATCTCGTCTCCCGCGTCGGGACTGCGGCCCAGGCGCGTCATCACCAGCCCGCCGATGGTTTCCACGGCAGCATGGTCGGACTCTCTGACGTGGATGCCGGTCTGCTCCTCCCACTCGTCCAGCCGCGTCAGCCCGTCGAGCACGAGCGACCCGTCGGCCGCGGAGGCGAACGCCAGACGGTTCTCGGATGCGGGTCGAACCGGAGTAGTGCTGCGCTTCGGGTGGTTCTACGGTTCGGGCGCCACCCACAGCAAGCAGTTCTTGGCCTTTGCCCGCCGTCACGTCTGTATCCAGATGGGTCGCGCCGGCGGCTACGTGTCATCGATCTCCACATGGCCGACGGCGTCGCGGCGTTGCAGGCTCCGGCGGGAACGTTCAACGTCGTCGACGACCGACCCGTGACCACGCGCGCGTGGCTGCACGTCCGGGCGGCGCTGCCGCTCGGCGACCGCTCCACGTCGCTCACGCGCTCCCTGCGGTTCAGCAACGCGCGGTTCAAGGCAGCCACGGGATGGGGCCCCGCTACCCCAGCGCCCGGGAGGGCTGGGCCGCGACCGCGGCGGCCCTCGCTACGGCCGGAAGTAGCGTGGGCAGCAGCCGGGGCGCCGGCGCGTAGTCGGCAATCTCCGGCGGAAGACCTTAGCCTCCCTACACCCTACAGCTGCAGACAGTTTTCCGGAAACACCCTGGTCGCACTGTCTCGTGCCCGACGTGACCTGATGGCCCATGCATGAGACCAGCACCCGCTCCCGTCGCGCACTCCCGCCAGCGATTCCGCGACCTGAGGCACCGCCGGCCGTCTCACCGGCAGAGGCCACCTTGCCATGCTCGCGATGCCGCCACCCACCGCCGGGGCCGAGCGCCGGCCCGTTCCGGTGTCCGTCCGTGGGGGCTCCCCCGAGGCTCCCATTTCCGACCCCCTCACTGGCTCTCTCGCGTCCCCCACTTCCGCCGCGGCGGCTCCCTGGGCGCGCGAGCGGGTCGTCGTGGTCGGCGACGATCCGTCGGCGGTCGAAGCCGCCGTCGCGCAGCTCGAGGCGTGGGGCGCCCAGCCGGCCATCACGTTCGAGCGCGAGCGCGCACTGCGGGCGCTCCGCGCATCGCCCCCGTCGGTGGTCGTTCTCGACTTCCACGGAGCAGGCCGCGGCCGCGGTGTGCTCGACCCAGAGGCGGCCGCGGGAGATGGGCAGCGCCCGCCCGGTGCCGTCGCGGCGGTCGGAGCCTTCCTGCGCCGCGCAGGATGCCGCCCGGCGGTGGTGGTGCTGGCCGCAGCTGGCGGGCCATGGAGCGGCCCATGGGGCGACGGCGCCGGGCGGGCCGTGTCGGCGACGGCGCAGCAATGGGTCGGGTGGGCGCCCGTCCGGATCGCGCCGCACGATGACCCGGTCCGGCTGCGCGCGGCCCTTGAGGGGGCGCTGCGCGACTCGCGCGCCGCTGGTGCGGCCGGGGCTGCGGGTTCTGCCCCGGGCGCGTCTGCCCCGGGCGCGGCGGTGGCGGGCAACGCGCTCCCAATCCGAGACGTGCCGAGGTCCTTGCGCCGGTCGACGCCGGCGCCACTGCGCCGCATCGGGCGCCGGCTGGGCGTTCTCGCGGCTGCCTGCGCGCTGTTACCCGGCGCCGCGGTCGGCGTGGGCCAGGCGCTCGGGCCGGCACAGGCGCCGGCGGAACCTGGCGGGCGAGGCGGGGCAGAGAGGGGCACCCCGGCCGGCTCGGCGGACGCCGCCTCTGCTGCCGGGCCAGTAGCAGCACCCACGGCGGGACTCCCGGCGGTGGAGGCGGACCCGGCCGCCCGGACCGGCATGGGCGAGGAGGGCGACCGCCAGCCGTCCCCGCCGGGCGCGGCGCACCGGCACTTACCGGCGACGGGCCACCGCTGAGGCGGCGCGTTCGTGGAGCGGGACCTGAGGGAGCTGCGGGAGTGCGGGCCATGATGACGCCGTGGCGGCGCATGGCCGGACGGGACGCGCTCGCGCCGCTCC
>CADCTC010000257.1 GCA_902805635.1 uncultured Chloroflexota bacterium | reverse complement strand
CTGGGCGTGGGAGCTTGCCCCATCAATCCTTTGCCCGGTCCTCCTCGTCCAGGCGGACCCCGCGAACGGCGGTGTGCTCGGCGGCGCCGCGGCCCAGGATTACCGCGCCCGCCTGCCCGACGCAAAACTGTTGGCCGTCCCCGGCGCCACCCACACCGTCCACGTCAGCCACGCGACGCAGGTGGCGGAAGCGGCACTATCGTTCCTCGCTACGTGCGCCTCCAGCCAGTGAGCAGTCGGTGAACGAGTACGCCTCCGCCTGGCTAACGAACAGTGTGCATCGGCTTGATGACGTGTGTGTAGTCTGGCTGACCAAGTACGCGCACGATAGCGGGTTAGAGTGGGCCGGTCATCTCCAGCGCGATCTCGTCGCTGGGCAGAACACCCAGCACGTCCGACAGGAACTCCGAGCTGAAGGAGATGTAGCTCTCCTCTCCTTCCACCGACGCGTCCAGCTCGCCCTGGTTGTCGCCTACCTCGGCTGCGTTGGCGGTGATAGCCACCATGCCAGGGGTCAGGCCGCCCTCGGCGCCGGGCTTGAGCTCCAAGCGGATGACGTTGGCCGCGTCGCGTGCGAAGAGCGCAGCAATGCGCGTGGCAGTGGCGAACTCGGTGCGCTTCACGGTCACCTTGGTGGTGTGCGTCTTTGGCACGACGCGCTGCAAGTCCGGAAACTGTCCCTCCAGGAGGCGGCTAACCAGGTTGACGTCCCCGCCTTCGCCGCGCACCCGGAACAGGATCTGGCTGCGGTTGGCCGTCACCGTCACCTCCACGTCCTCCTCGCTGTCGCCCAGGAGGCGGGCCAGCTCGATCAGCGCACGCGCCGGGATGATGATGTCCAGGCGCTCCGGTAGGCCGCGTTCCAAGGCCGCCTCGCGCAGGCTCAGGCGGAAGCCGTCCGCCGCGGCCATGGTCAGCTTAGCCTCGTCCACCTTGAGGTTGACCCCTGCCAGCACCGGGCGCGACTCGTCCTTAGCCGCGCTGAAAGCCACTTGACCTATCATCTCCTTGAGGAGGCTGGCTGCCAGGCGTATGGTCGGCCGATCGTCGGCAGACGGGATGGGCGGGAACTCCTCAGCGTCAATGCCCTTAATGTTTGCGTTGTAGCGGTTGCTCTTAAGGTGCAGCGTGTGGGTACGGGTGTTGCCTTCCAGCTCCACCGTCTGCCCGCCGGGCAAGGAGTTGACGAAGTCGGTCAGCAGCCTCGCCGGCACGGTCAACTGCCCTTCCGCCTCGACCGATCCAGGCACCCAGGTGGTGATCCCGATCTCTAGATTCGTCGCCGCCAGCTTCAAGCGCTCGCCATCGCTGGAGATGTAGACGTTGTTGAGCACCGGCAGTGTGGTGCGACCGCCCACCGCGCGGCTGACAATGGCGAGACCGCGGCTGAGATGGTCCTGCTGGCATGTGATGCGCATGGCGCTGCCCTTCCTTTCCCCCGATCCCGTAGCTCCGATGGGTCCCTGTGCGTCCGTAGTAGACGCCGTCCGCAGCGCCGCCGAGGGGATTTCTTCGATGATGCTCACGTGATCGTACCTTTTCTCTGGGCTTCTCTGGGCGTACTGTAGTTCTGGGTCCGGCTGGCGGGCGGCCACCGTGGACTGTGTTGGAGTCTAGGGCGCGGCCGCTGCGGCCACCGCGCGGCCGGCGCGATCTCCGCCGGCCGCCCCAGTTGTGATGGCCGCGCAGGCGAACTCCTGCGCCAGGCAGCGCGCGGCATCAACGTGCCGGCGCAGACCTTCGTCCGTCCCGAGCAACAATGCGACCTTCTCACAGCCGTGCAGCACTGTGGAGTGATTCCGGCCACCAAGCGCCACGCCGACGTCGCTCAGACTAGCGCCGATGAGCTCGCGCATCAAATACATGGCCGCCTGACGTGGCAGCACGACCTCTTTGTCGCGCCGTTTCGCGACCAGCGCTTCTTCCGCAACGCCGAAGGTGACGGATACCGCCCGTAGCACGTTGGGCGCCGACGGCCGGACCCGACGTCCCCGAGCGCCACCACCAACATCGGTGAACGACGCGAGCGCAGCCGTGATGGCGTCCCCCGTGCGCGGACCGGGCGACAGCTCAGCCGGCGCCAGGACGCGCGTGAGCGCGCCCTCCAACTCGCGCACACTGCCCTCGACGTGCCGCGCGAGCTGCTCCAGCGTGCCGGCGGGCAGCGTCGCGCCTCGCGCCGCCACCTTCGCCCGCAGGATCGAGAGGCGCGACTCGGCACCAGGGGCGCTCAGGTCGGCGACTAGCCCCATCTGGAAGTGCGAGCGCAGCCGGTCGTCAAGCGGCTCCAGGGCACGCGGCGGCGCCGGCGCTGCCACCACCAGCTGCTTGTCCGCGCTGAGCAGCGCGCTCACAAGGTGGAACACGTCCCGCTGGCACGGCTGGCCCGCTATCTCGTGCACGTCATCCAGCAACAACAGGTCGGCAGATGCATAGCCAGATAGCGCCGCCGCGCGCGCGCCGCGCGGCGCATCCGGGTGAAGCACTTCCAACAGCGTGCGCGCGCTGACGTAGCGGACAACCAGAGACGGCCGCAGGGCCAGCGCCTGGTTGCCAATAGCATGCAGCAGGTGAGTCTTCCCCAGTCCGGAAGCTCCGTACAGATACAGCGGGTTGTACGCCAGCACCGGGTTCTCCGCCACCGCCCGCGCCGCCGCGGCGGCGAACTGCGCCTCCGGAACCGCCACGAAGGTGGCGAAGGTGTACCGTGACGTCAGCTCCGGACGCGGGATCTCGTCCGGACCGATCGGAGCGACGAACCCGTGCAACGGTAGCGGCGATGTCGCCTCACCGCCGCCCAGCTGACTACCGCCGGGCCCGTCCGACACCGTAGTCGGCTCGCCAGATGCGGATGCAGGACGGACCGGCCCGGACGAATGGGCAAGGTCTTGCGGGCCTGACGCTGGGGCGCTCTCGGCCGCGGTATGCAATGCAACGTGCGCGCCAATAGGAGAAGGCGCTTCGGGAGGCGGAACCCCCCGCTGCTGGCCCGGCACGACGAACTCGAGGTGGACGTCGCCCGCGCCGGCCACGTCACGCAGGGCACGCTGGATCGGCTCCTTGAAGGATCGCTCCAGCTTCTCACGCGCGAACGTATGCTGCGCCGCCACTCTGAAGCGGGCTCCCTCACGTCCCACCAAGCGCGTGCCCCGCAGCCAGGTGGCGAAGCTTGCGCGTGAGATGGCCGGGTCGCGCTCCAGTGCAGTAAGCACTCCCGCCCAGCACGCATCGAGCCGACTGGCCGGCCCGGCCGGCGGCGCGGCAGCATCCGCCGCAAGCATGGCTGGCTCGTCGCCGGGAAGGGGCAGCAGGTCGGGCAGGGTTAGCGCCATGGTGAAACAGGGGAGCGTCGGGGGTGGGGTCCGGTGAGTCTGAACGCGCGGCAACGGGCGCTGTTGCTTGGGAGCACGGCGGCTGAGCCGCCACCACCCGCGAGCGTCGCGGCCGGCGGTACGATCAGAAGACCTGTGTATCCTCCTCAGGGGCGCCGAATGAGAGTCGGCGCGCTGGCCCAGCCAGGCACGGGAGGGAGCAGCTGAGCGACGTCCGTCCACCGCGCGCGCTCGAATACCGGCGCCAAACACCGGGCAAGATCAGCATCGGCGACACTGCCACCGTCGAGGAGGGTCCCGAGCTGCTCCAGCTCCTCATGCGCTCCTATGGCGCAGCTGCGTTCCCGTTGGGCCGTGGGATACACCCCATGACCACCGTGCCGCTAGGCCTGGCGGTCGACGCGGCCATCGAGGCCGCGGGTGGGTACGATCTGGAGGTCACCACTCTGCGCTATTGCCGCTTCTCGATGGAGGCCCCTACTTCAAATCGGCGCCCGCTGCGCGCCACCGGCGCTGTCACGCAAATCGGCAGGCGGCATGTGGAGGTCCAGGTGCAGGTCTGGGAGCAGAGTCGACTTATCCTTGCCGGTCAGGTAGGCCTGGTCCGCGTGCGGGGCGGACGTGCGGCGCTCCTAGATGACCGAGTCGTTAGACTCCCGGAGCCTACGGGCCCGACCCCTTCTTAAATGAACGTCCTCGTTACCGGCGGCGCCGGCTTTATCGGCTCACACACCGTCAACCTGCTGTTGGAGCGCGGCCACCGCGTGCGCATCCTGGACAACTTGCTGTCACCAGTCCACCGTGAGAGGACCTGGCCGGCGTACGTTCCTGAGGGTGTGGAACGGATCCTCGGGTCGGTGGACGATCCCCAGGCCTGGAAGGCCGGCCTGGTTGGGATGGACTCTGTGCTGCACCTGGCGGCGTACCAGGACTACCTGCCTACGTTCAGCCGGTTCTTCCACACCAACGCCGCCGGCACCGCACTCTTGTACGAGCTGCTGGTGGCCGACGACTCGCTGGCAAAGCAGATTAAGAAGATCGTCGTCGCTACATCGCAGGCGGTGTACGGCGAAGGTCGTTACCACTGCACCAACGAGTCGTGTCCTCAGCACGGCGTGCAGTTTCCCGGGCAGCGCTCGCTGGCGCAGCTGGAGGCGCACGATTGGGAACCGAAGTGCACCGCGTGCGACACCGCCCTGGTTCCCCAGACGACCCTGGAAACCGACCCGCCGCGCCCCCACAACCAGTACGGCATTAGCAAGCTCGCGCAGGAGCTGGTCTGCCTGAACTTAGGCGAACGCTACGGCTTTCCCACTACCGCGATGCGCTACAGCATCACCCAGGGACCGCATCAGAGCTTCACCAACCCCTACTCCGGCGCGCTGCGCATCTTCATCCAGCGCCTGCTGCACGGCCGCCAACCGGTGGTCTACGAGGACGGCGGGCAGCTGCGCGACTACGTGGCGGTGTGGGATGTGGCGCGCGCCAACGTGCTGGCGCTGGAAGACTCGCGCACCGACTTCCAGGCCTTCAACGTAGGCGGAGGCAAAGCGCTCACCGTGCTGGAATATGCGCAGCTAGTGGGGAGGGCGCTCAACCTGCCGGTGCAGCCAGCCCTGCCCGGCCGCTTTCGCCTGGGCGATACACGCCACATCCTCTCCGACATCTCGAAGCTGCGCGCGCTGGGCTGGGAGCCCCGCCACTCACTCGAGGAGGCGGCGCAGGCCTACGCCGCCTGGGCGCAGCAGCAGCCCGGCTTCCGGGACTATTCGGACGAAGGCATGGCCACCATGGCACAGCAGGGCGTAGTACGCGGCTGAGATCGGAGCAACGCATGGGCTGGCAGGAGATTGGGCGGGAGTCGCGCGGTGTGCGCTCCCCCGCAGACGCGCCACTACTGCGTCAGACGTATACCGCCGACGGCGTCGATCCGCTGCCTGAAGGGGTGGTGGTCGTCCCGCAGCGAGTCTGGCCCGACGACGCTGGCGGCACCTTCAAAGAAGTGGTGCGAATCGACGCCGAGGGAATCCTTGAGACGCCTGCGCTGCGTGAGCGAGGCGTGCTGCATCAGCCGGCGCAGGTCAATATCTCGGTCATCAACCCCGGCACGCGCCGCTTCTGGCACGTCCACCCGACGCAGGGCGAGCTGTGGACCGTCGCCCACGGCCAACTGAACGCCGGACTGGTGGACTGCCGGAAATCATCCGCGACGTTTGGCCGAACTGCCAAAGTAGTGCTGACGCCACACCAGGCGGTCTACATCCCTGCCGGCGTCGCCCACGGTTACGCGAACGAGTCGGGCGGCGTGGTGGTGCTGCAGTACTTCCCGGACCGCCAGTTCGCGCGTGGTGACGAGTCCGAGGAGTGGCGCATCAGCCCAGATGCGCTGTCGTTCGACTTCGTGCTTGCCGAAACGATGTAGCGCGCGGCGCTAGCTGCCCAGCAGGCGGGCGTGCTCGACCTTGATGCAGCGATCCTGGATCACGCTGATCCCGGCAGCCCGCGCCTTCTCGGCGGCGGGTTCATTCACGATCCCCAACTGGAGCCAGACAACCCCGGCGCCCGCCGCGATCGCGTCGTCCACCACCGGAGGCACGTCCTCGGCACGTCGGAACACGTCTACGATCTCCACGGGCTGCGACACGTCAGCCAGCGTCTCCACCGCGGCCACACCGAGCGCCTCGTCGATCGTGGGGTTAACAGGCGTGATGTCGTAGCCGGCGCGTTTGAGATAGACGGCCACACCGTAGGACGGACGGTCTGGCTTATTGGACAACCCCACCACCGCCACCTGCTTAAAGCGCTGCAAGATGGTGCGGATCTCATCGTCGGTTGGGTTCTGGACCATGCGGTACTCCTCTATGTGTGTGTATCCTTCCGCGCCACCTGCGCTTCAGGGGCGGGCTCACGTTGGTCATGCGTGGCTGGCAAGACAAATCCCGGCGGCGCCGGCTGACATGTGGGGCAGAAGTATGTCCCTCGACCAGCAAGGAATGCGCGCACGATCTGCGGCCCCGCCGGATCGCAATCAGGACACTGCTGCCCTGCCCTGCCATGCGCCCGCAGGAAGTCGCGCTCCAGCTGGTCCTCCGGCACCGACGAGCGGCCGTTCACCACATACGCGCCGCCTACCGGCACGGCCCGCTCCAACACGTCGCGGATCGCCCGGTGGAGAACCTCCGCCTGCTCGGGCGTAATATCGCCTGCACGGATCATCGGGTGCAGCCGTGCCGCGTGCAGCGACTCGTCGGTGTAGATGTTGCCCAGGCCCGCAATGCAGGTCTGGTCCAGTAGCGCCGCCTTGATCGGCCGCCCCTTGCGCGCCCGCAGGCGCGCCGCGAGCACGTCCGGCGTGAAGCTCTCATCCAGCGGCTCCGGGCCGAACCGGTGCTCCGCGACGAATGCGTCCGCCTGCTCATCCGGCAGGAGCCGCAGCCAGGCGAAGCGTCGCTGGTCGTTCACGAACAGCACGTCACCTCCCGCAAGATGGAGCGAGAAACGCGTCGCGCTCGACGGTAGCTCGGCATCTGGCAGCGGGTGGGGGTGACCGCAAGCGAAACGTTCGCCGGAGGCGAAGCAGTACGCCAGCTGGCCAGCGATCTTCAGGTGGAGCACCAGCGACAGGCCACCGTCCAGGCGGAACGTCAGGATCTTGGCCCGCCGCTCGATCTCTCGCACGTTCTGCCTGGCCACGGTCTCCGCCGCGAGCCCCTCCCCCGGATGCCACAGCTTGGCGTCATGGACCTCCAGCCGCTCGATGCACCGCCCGGCGAGCAGCGGCGCGAGGCGGCGGCGCGCGCCTTCGACCTCAGGCAGCTCCGGCATAGTGGCCGATTGTACGGGGCTCGTGACACGGCGCCGGTCACGCGCGTTCTTAGAGAAGCGCATCGCACGAGAGCCATGGAGCCATCATGAAACAGATCTGCGTCGTCGGCACGGGGTACGTCGGGCTGGTCACTGGGACCTGCTTTGCGGACCTGGGGAACCGCGTAGTGTGCCTGGACATCGACGAAGGCAAGGTGGCGCGCCTCCGCAGGGGCGAGCTGCCCATCTTCGAGCCGGGCCTGGAGGAGCTGGTGGCGCGCAACGTGGCCGCCGGCCGCCTGTCGTTCACCACCAGCTACGCCGAGGCGGTCCCCGACGCCGACTACTGCTTCATCGCCGTGCCCACGCCGTCAGGCGCGGAGGGCGAAGCGGACCTGGGCTACGTGCGGGCCGCGGCCGCGACGCTGGCGCTCTACCTCAAGGACGGCGCCGTCATCGTCAACAAGAGCACGGTGCCCATCGGCACGGCCGACCGGGTGGACCACATCGTAGAGCGCCACCTGCCGGCGGAGCGCAGGGGCAGTGGCCCCGACGGGAGCTTCCGCTTCGGCGTGGTGTCGAACCCCGAGTTCCTGCGCGAGGGCGCGGCGGTGGCCGATTTCATGAAGCCCGACCGGGTGGTGCTAGGCGCCACGCGCCGCGCCGACGCCGAGCGCGTGGCGGAGCTGTACGCCTCGCTCAAGTGCCCCGTGCTGGTCACCGACCCCCGCACGGCGGAGATGATCAAGTACGCCTCGAACGCCTTTCTGGCGACCAAGATCAGCTTCATCAATGAGGTCGCGTCGATCTGCGAGCGGCTGGGCGCTGACGTGCGCCTGGTAGCCGAGGGCATGGGCCGCGATGCCCGCATCGGCAGGGCCTTTCTCGACGCGGGGTTGGGCTGGGGCGGCTCGTGCTTCCCCAAGGACGTCAAGGCGCTGGCCCACATGGCCGCGCTCTCGGGCTGCCACCCGCAGCTGCTGCGCACGGTGATCGAGATCAACAAGGACCAGCGCCTGAAAGTGATCCAGAAGCTGCGCGACGCGCTGGGCGGCCCCGACGGCTCACTGGAAGGGCAGACCGTGGCGCTGCTGGGGCTGGCCTTCAAGCCGAACACCGACGACCTGCGCGAGGCGCCCGCGCTCGAGATCGCCCACCTCCTGCTCGGCGAGGGCGTCTCCCTGCGCGCGTACGACCCCGTCGCCATGCCGGGCGCGCAGCGCCTGTTGCCTGAGGTGCACTTTGCCACCGACGCCTACGACTGCGTCGCAGGCGCCGACGCGGCGGTGATCGTGACCGACTGGAACGAGTTCAAACAGCTGGACCTGGCCGCGCTGCGCCGACGCATGAGCCGACCGGTGCTGGTGGATGGCCGCAACATCTACGAGCCCGCCGCCGTGCGCGCCGCCGGGTTCCTCTACTTCCCTATCGGGCGCGGCACCCCGGAAGTCGTGAAGTAGCCGCTCCGTCCCGGCCACGTGGTCTGCTCGCAGCAGCGGGCCGTACCCTCTCTGGCATGCGTACCGGCAAGCTGCCGCCTGAGCTGCTTGGGAGGCTGCTAGGCGCCATCCCCAGGACCGATCCGCGGGTCCTCCTGGGCAGCAGCATTGGCGAAGACGCGGCGGCAATCGACTTCAGCAACGCCGCCGGTTCTGCGGCACTCGCGGGTGGTGGACGCCTGGACGACCGCATCCTGGTCGCCAAGACCGACCCGATCACCTTCGCCACCGACCAGGCCGGCTGGTACGCCGTGCACGTCAACGCCAACGACGTCGCGTGTGCCGGCGCGGTGCCACGCTGGTTCATGTGCTCCGCGCTGCTGCCCGAGTCGTGGGATGAGGCACGGGTGGAGGACCTGTTCAACCAGCTCGTGCAGGCGTGCACTAGTCTCAGAGTCTCGCTCATCGGAGGTCACACCGAGGTGACCGGCGGCATCGACCGGCCGCTGCTCGCCGGCTGCATGCTGGGCGAGGTAGAGCGGTCGCGGCTGGTGAGCACGGGCGGGGGCAGGCCGGGTGACGCGCTGATCCTCACCCAGGGTATCGCGATCGAGGGCGCCAGCGTGCTCGCACGCGAGGCAGCGACAACGCTTCGAGAGCGCGGCGTGCCGTACCAGACCATCGAGCGAGCGCAGCAGCTGCTCTTCGAGCCGGGCATCAGCGTGGTGCGCGCGGCGCGTGTGCTGTGCGACGCGGCGCCGCCCCCATACGGCATCCACAGTTTGCACGACCCCACCGAAGGCGGCCTGGCGTCGGGCGTATGGGAGCTGGCCGAGGCGTCTAGGGCTGGGGCCGTGATCCAGGCGGCGGCCGTAAGGGTACTGCCGGAGACGCGCGCCATCTGCGATGCGCTCGGGCTCGACCCGTGGGGCACGCTCGCTTCGGGCGCGCTGCTCGCGGCGGTGGATCCCTCCGTCCTGGACAGCGCCCTGGCCGCGCTGGATGGGGCAGGCATTCCAGCTTGGCAGATCGGACAGCTCACCGATCGGGCAAGTGGTCTGCGGCTGGAACCGGGCTCCGGGTCGCGCGCTGCCTGGCCGCACTTCGACCGCGACGAAGTGGCGCGCTACTTCGACGAGCGAACGGGCGATACGTCCGGCGGCGTGCCCGGCACGTCGCGAGCGCCGATGTAGCGGTACAGCCGCGCAGGGCGGCGGGTGCGACGGTCGCGCTGGCCGGGCACCGGCGCCAGGTCCCAGCGCGCCAGCGCCTGGCGGTTGAAGTTGCTCGGATCGAACCGCCGGTCAAGAATCGTCTCGTGAAGCGTGCGCAGGTCACCCAGCGTGAACTGCTCCGGCAGCAGGTGAAAGCCCAGCGGCGTGTGTTCCATCTTCTGCACCAGGCGCCACAGCGCGTAGTGCGCGATGCGCCCGTGGTCGAACGCCAGCGGCAGCAAGTCGCGCGCCGGGCGCCAGGTGGCCGCGTCTACGCCACGGCCGGTGCGCAAGTCCTCCGGCCGTACCCGCAGGATGGCGAAGTACGCCACCGAGACGGTGCGCCCGCGCGGGTCGCGCCCGGGCTCCCCGAACGTGTACAGCTGCTCCAAGTAGGCGTCGCCGATCCCGGTGCGGTCCACCAGCGCCCGGCGCGCCGCGTCGTCCAGCGGCTCGTCCAGGCCCACTGCGGCTCCGGGCAGCGCCCATGCCCCGGCGAATGGGTCGTCGCTGCGCCGCACCAACAGCAGGTCCAGCTTGCCGTCCTGCAAGCTGAAGCACGCCACGTCCACCGCCAGGACCGCCCGTTCGAGCGCCGCTCCGCTGCGAAGTGCCTGGCCGACCGATGGCGGCCCGCTCGGTCCACTCTGTGACGTAGTCCCTTTGCCGCTTGCCATGCGCATAGTATAGTGGCTGTGACTATAATGGCCCCGCCTCTCCTGCACTCCGCGCTGGAAGAACCGCCAGAGCCGGCAGCCGACGCAGACGACGTGCCGTCTGGGCTGCTGACTGACCTGTACCACCCCGACGCGGCATACGTCGCTTGGCGCGCCGGTCGCACGGGCGTAGCTACGTTCGACCTGTATGCCCGGCGCGCTCCCTTTGGCGGCGCGTACATGCTGGTAGCAGGGCTGCAAAGCGCACTACGTTACGCGCGCGCCTTCCGCTATGACGAGGGGGCACTGCGCTACCTCGCGCAGGTGCGCGACTACAGCCCCGAATTCCTCCACTACCTGTCTCGCGTGCGCTTCACCGGCGACGTTATCGCCATGCCTGAAGGCACAGTTGCCTTCCCGCATGAGCCACTGGTGCGCGTCACCGCACCCTTCGTCGAGGCGCTGCTGATCGAATCGGGGCTACTCCAGGCGGTGAACACGGCCACCTTAATTGCTACCAAGGCGGCTCGCATCACGACAGCCGCCGCTGGGCGGCGCGTGGCGGAGTTCTCTTACCGGCGGGCGCACGCTCCGTTCGTCGTGGCGCGCTCCTCGTACATCGGGGGCTGCGCCTCCACGTCATTCGTCGCCGCCGCCGAACGCTATCGCCTGCCGGCCAGTGGCACCATCCCACACGCTCTGGTCCAGCTGTTCGACAACGAGCGCGAAGCGTTCATGGCGGTGGCCGAGACCTACAACCGGTACACCGTCCTCCTGGATACGTATGACGCGCGCCAGGCGATCCACACCGTGATCGACGTAGCGCGCGAGGCGCAGGAGAGGCTCGGCCACACTCTCGCGGGGGTGCGCCTGGACAGTGGCGACCTTGCGGCGGACAGCCGCTACGTGCGCCAGGCGCTCGACGCGGCAGGGATGCCAGAGACGCGCGTGCTCGCATCTGGAGACATGGACGAGTTCAGCATCGCCGCGCTGGTGCAGGACGGAGCACCTATAGACGCGTACGGTGTCGGCACTGCACTTGGGATCGGCGCGGGATCGCTAGAGCACGGTGTGGAGGGCGGCGCGCTGGGGGGCGTCTACAAAGCCGTCTGGTACGTGGATGCCGACGGGATAGAGCATCCCCTGGTCAAGGTGGCGGGCGACAAGAGCACATGGCCCGGTGTGAAGGAGGTTTACCGGCTGGGCACTTACGACGAGGACGTGATCCAGCTGGCGGCCGAGCCGCGACCGGAGAACGGCCGTCGACTGTTGCGGCCGGTAATGCATGGCGGGAAGCCGCTGCCGGGCAGTCTCCCCCCGCTGAGCGAGGTCCGGGAGCTGGCCCAGCAGAACCTCCAAGCGCTGCCGCCCGCCTGGCGCGCATTACGCCCGGAGCGCCCGTACCCCGTGCGCTGGAGCGATCCGTTGCGCGGAGTTCGAGAACGCGCGATTGCGGCGCGGGACTCTGCGCCGACCGCATAGGAGACGCACCCATGAGCACCAATGAATCGATGCCCGCGACGTCAGAGAATACAGCCCCACTTCGCGAGCGGAGCGCAGCCTTCGTCGACTACCTCGACTCATTCTTAGCATCTCTGCCACCTGTGCCTCTGGGCACCCTTCTGGAGAATGCCGGTGGCGCGGACAAGGTGGCCGTGATCGCGGTGGACGTCGTCAACGGCTTCTGCGTCGAGGGCCCGCTGGCCAGCGCGCGGGTCGGCGCCATCGTGCCGCCCATCGCGCGGCTGCTCCGCGCCACTCACGCCGCAGGCGTTCGCGCATTCGTGGTGCTGCGAGACAGCCACGCGTCCCACGCTCCTGAGTTCGAGCAGTTCGGGCCGCACTGCCTCGCCGGCACCGTGCAGTCTCGCCTGGTCCGGGAGCTGGCGGAGCTCCCCTTCGCCGGCAGCTTCGCGGACATCCCCAAGAACGCCACCAGCGCCTGGGCCGGCGCAGGCGAGGGCGCCGAGCCCGCGGCTGAGCGCCTGGAGCAGTGGGTTGCCCGCCAGGAAGAGGCCGGAGTGAACACCTTCATCGTCGTGGGTGACTGCACCGACCTGTGCGTTTACCAGACTGCCATGCCCCTGAAGCTCGGTGCCAACGCCCGCAACCGCAGTCTCACCGTGCTGGTGCCCGAAGACTGCGTCGACACCTACGACCTGCCGGTGGACATCGCCACGAAGGTCGGGGCCACGCCGCACGACGCCGGCCTGCTGCACGCCGTCTTCCTCTACCACCTCGCCCTGAATGGCGTCCAGGTTGTAGGCGCCATTACCGCTCCGATCCTGGAGTAGGGCAAGGGCTCGTCCATTGCCGTGCATCGGTAAACCCATCGCCCCTTCATCGCGTCAATCCGTGAGCTTGGCATACTCGCCCATCACTGGTTGTGAGGGACGCACGGCATGGGCATCCTTGACAGATTCTCGCTGGCGGGAAAGACGGCGCTGGTCACGGGCGCGGGGCGCGGCATCGGGCGCGGACTGGCGCTCGCCTTCGCGGAAGCCGGCGCGGACGTGGCGCTAACTAGTCGCACCGAGGAACAACTGGAGGACGTGGCGCGCGAGGTAGAGGCGCTTGGCCGCCGCGCGATCGTGCTGCCGGGAGACGTGTCCACTGCCGACTCCGCGCGCGCTGCCGTCGAGCAGGCCATCCGTCAGCTGGGCCAGCTGGACGTGCTGCTCAATGCGGCCGGCGTCGCCATCCGCCGGCCGGCGGAAGAGGTGACCGAGGAGCAGTACGACACGATGCTAGACGTCAACCTGCGCGGCACGTACTTCGCCTGCCAGGCGGCCGGACGGCACATGCTGGAGCGCAACACCGGCAGCATCGTCAACATCGGCTCGCTCACCACCAGCTTCGGCCTGCCGCTGCGCAGCGTCTACGCCGCCACTAAGGGGGCCGTCGGCCAGCTCACCAAAACCTTGGCGGTGGAATGGGCGGCGCGGGGCGTGCGCGTGAACTGCATCGCCCCTGGATGGATCCTGACCCCGCTCACCCGCCCGCTGCACGACGACCCGCAGCAATCGGATTGGATAACCGGCCGCACCCCCATGGGCCGCTGGGGCACCCCGGAAGACCTCCAGGGCGCCGCCGTCTACCTCGCCTCCG
Source organism: uncultured Chloroflexota bacterium (assembly GCA_902805635.1). Classification (GTDB taxonomy): domain Bacteria; phylum Chloroflexota; class UBA11872; order UBA12225; family UBA12225; genus CADCTC01. The sequence continues at coordinate 16,825 of CADCTC010000257.1, read as the reverse complement.
ACGCCTCCACCTTCATGACCGGCCAGACCCTCTACGTGGACGGCGGCTTCATCGTGGCGTAGACACCCGAGTTGCCATCACCCCTGGAGACTCGGCACCACCCAGTAGCGCTCCGGCGCCTGCTGCCAATGAGGCATGCTGAGGCCGGAGGGGTCCCACACCACCTGGCCCGCACGCAGAGTCATGGCGCACTCCAGCCGGCCACGGCCGTCCAAGCGGGCACGGCCGCAGTCGATGTAGCTGGCAGGCACGTCGAGGTGGCGCAGCACCGCGACATCGGCCTCTGCGCCCTCCGAGAGGGTGCCCAGCTCGGGCCGGCGGATCTCGCGCGCCGGTGTCACCGTGCTCCGGTAGATCACCTCCTGCAGCGGCATGCCCATCGCCAGGCACTTGGACGCCGTGTGCAGCGTGTTGAGCACCGCAGCGTTGACTGAGCCCATGTGCAGGTCGGTGCTGATGCTGTCGGGTGGGAAGCCCTGCTGGATGGCGGGCAGCGCGTTGCGGAACCAGAACGACCCGCCGCCGTGCCCCAGGTCGAAGTAGACGCCACGCTCGCGCGCCTTCCACATGTGGTCGGCCACACGCGCGTTCTGACGCGCGGGCCCTTCCTCTGTAAGGATGGGGAACTGCTGGGCGAAGACGTGGGTGTGGATGTCGCCGGGACGCATGTGCTTGAGGAGCAGGTCGGGGTACGAGCGCTCCGGTGGGCGCGGCCAGAAGTCCACCATCACCGGCACGTCCGCCAGCTCGCCCGCCTGCACCGCGGCGTCCACCGATGCCCAGGGCGTGTGCACGTCATCCCACGGCAGCTTGGTCCAGAAGTGCGCGGTCTTGATGCCGACGCACAGCTCCGGGTACGCCCGCACCGTCTCGGCGGCCCGCTGCGGGTCGAATTGGGAAGGTTCCTGCTCGTTGTCCCCCATGCCGTCCCGCGCGATGTTGACGAACGCCAGGATGCGCGTGCGCGACGTGTCGATCCAGGTGCTCTTGAACAGCTCGAAGTGCGTCGGGCCGGAGGTGCCTGCATCGACGAACGTGGTCACGCCGGCGCGGAACGAGTGCGCGTCCGGGATCACCGACGCCTGCCAGCCCGGTCCGCCGGGGCCCTTGTGTGGGAAAACGTGCACGTGGATATCGATCAGTCCGGGCGTGACGTGCAGGCCGCTCACGTCTACCACGCGGCTGGCGCGCGAGGCGTCGATACCCGGCGCAACGCGCGCGATCGTCTTGCCATTGATTGCCACGTCGGCTGGCCCGTCGAGGCCGTTCGCGGGGTCGATAACGTGGCCGCCTCTGAGGAGCAGGTCGTAGGTCGCGGTATCTGCGGTCGTTTCGGCGCGGACAGTCGTCATGAGCCGTCATGCTACCGTTCCGCGACGAGGAGCCACAGATGACCGCCACGCAGCAGCGCGCAGAGACCGTACAGAGCGCGCCGGAGCCGCTCCCGCACTGGGACATGTCCCGATACTTCTCTGCCGTCCAAAGCCCTGAGCTAGAGGCGGCCTTCAATCGACTGGTGAACGAGATCGGCGAGATGCGCGCGCTGTTCGACCGTCACGGCGTGCGCGGCGCGTCTGGCGGCACGGGCGGCGCTGCCGGTGCGGGCGGCGCGGCAGACGGGCCACCGGTTGCCGCCCTGGAAGAGGTCACGCAGCGCCAGAACGCGCTGATGGACGAGCTGCGCACGCTGTACGCCTACCTCTCGTCGTTCGTCAGCACGAACTCCCGCGACGACGTGGCGCAGGGCAAGCTGTCTGAGCTGCAGATGCAATTGGTCGAACTGCGCAAGCTTGGGACACGGTTCGAGGCGTGGCTCGGCACGCTGGACGTAGAAGCGCTAATCGAACGCTCCGCGGTGGCGCGCGAGCACGCCTTCCCGATGCGCAAAGCGGCGCTGTCGGCTCGCCACCTGATGAGTGAAGCGGAGGAGGACCTGGCCGCGACGCTAAATGTGTCGGGGGGCACCGCCTGGGCCAAGCTTCACGGCAACCTCTCCTCGCAACTGATGGTCCCGGTCGCCTTTCCGGAGGGCGCCGGCGGCGAGCGCGGCGGCAAGACAATGGAGCTGCCGATGAGCGCCGTGCGCGCCCTAGCGCATGACCCCGACGGCGAGGTGCGCCGCGCTGCGTACGAGGCCGAGCTGAAGGGCTGGGACCGGGCCGCGGTGCCGCTCGCCGCCGCGATGAACGGCATCAAGAGCGAGGTCCACACGCTCAATTCCCGGCGCGGCTGGTCGGACGACCTGGAGCCGTCGCTGTTCGACAACAACATCGACCGGGCAACTCTCGACGCGATGCACGAGGCATGCAAGGAGGCGTTCCCCGACTTTCGTCGTTACCTGCGCGCGAAGGCGCGACTGCTGGGTAAGGAGCAGCTGCCCTGGTACGACCTGTTTGCCCCGATCGGCGGCAGCGACACCCGCCGATGGTCCTTCACCGATGCAATGGACTTCGTGGTGGAGCAGTTTGGCGCGTTTTCTGGACCACTGGCCGATCTGGCGCGCCGCGCGGTGCGCGACCGCTGGATCGACGCGGAGCCACGCGAGGGCAAGCGCGACGGGGCCTTCTGCATGCCGATTCGCGCAGGCGAATCGGGCGTGTTCGTCAATTTCGAGCCGTCGTTCACCGGCGTTAGCACGCTGGCGCACGAACTGGGGCACGCATATCACAACACGCAACTGGCACATCGCACGTCGCTGCAGCGCGACACGCCGATGCCGCTGGCCGAGACCGCCAGCATCTTCTGTCAGACGCTGGTCAACGGCGCCGCGCTGCAGCGCCTCAGCGGTCCAGACAAGCTGGCGGTGCTGGAGCACGAGCTCCAGGACGCCTGCCAGGTGGTGGTGGACATCCACAGTCGCTTCCTGCTGGAGTGGCGCGTCTTCGAGCGCCGCGCCCGGCGCGAGCTCTCGGTGGCAGAGCTGAACGCGCTCATGCTGGAAGCGCAGCAGGAGACCTACGGCGACGGGCTCGACCCGCAGGCGCTGCACCAGTCCATGTGGGCGATGAAGCCGCACTACTACTCCGCCGGCCGCTCCTTCTATAACTGGCCGTACACCTTCGGCCAGCTGTTTGGCCTGGGCCTTTTTGCCCGATATCGGGAGGACGCCGACAGCTTCCGCGCGGGGTATGACGACCTGCTGGCTTCGACCGGCCTATTCCAAGTGGCGGAGCTGGCGCAGCGCTTTGGGATCGACGTGAGGTCTCCGGCGTTCTGGCGGGCCAGCCTGGACGTGATACGCGAGCAGATCAGGCAGTTCGAGGAGCTGACCGGCCGGGATGATGCCGGTGCGGCGAGCACGGCAGGGAGCACAGCAGGATGAAGGCGCTTATCTTCCGAGGCGGCTGGCCGGGGCACGAGCCGGTGGAGACATCCGATGTCGCGGCGCGCGAGCTGCGCGCCGCGGGTTTTGGCGTCGAGATCCACGACGCGCTGGACGTTCTGCGGGATCCCGAGCGGCTGCTGGCGCAGGATCTGATCATCCCGATGTGGACGATGGCCGAAGCCAACTCCAAAGAGCCGCTGCCGCGCGACCTGGACAAGCACCTGCTGGCGGCGGTGCAAGCCGGCGTGGGGCTGGGTGGCTGGCATGGGGGCATGTGCGACGCTTTTCGCACGTTCGAGAAATACCAGTTCATGACCGGGGGACAGTGGGTGGCGCACCCCGGTAACAGCGCGGCTCGCTACCGAGTCCGCATCGGCCCGCATGCTGATCCGATCACGGAAGGGCTGAGCGACTTCGACGTTACCTCGGAGCAGTACTTCATGCACGTCGATCCAGGCGTGCGCGTGCTGGCTACTACGTGCTTTCCGGAGGGGGCCGTGTCGGGGGACGGGTTTGATCAGGACGCACAGGACGCGGTGGATCGGGATGAGCGGCCGGCGTTCACGATGATGCCCGTGACGTGGACCAAGCGCTACGGCAAAGGGCGCGTCTTCTACACCTCACTGGGCCACATCGCCAAGGTGTTCGAAGTGCCCGAGGCGCTGACGATGCTCCGGCGCGGCCTGGTGTGGGCTGCCCGTGGAAAGGCTATCGCCGGTCAGGCATCGAGCTCCGGCTAGAAAGCGGCAGGTTCCACTGCTTCAGGTGAAGACACGCGTCGAGTACCCCGTTCGTGGTGAGCTTGTCGAACCACACCCTTCGACAAGCTCAGGGCGAACGGACCTGCTGAAGTCATAGCTAATGCCAGTCGCCGAACTATTCTCACTCGCCGGCAAGGTCGCTGTCGTCACCGGCGGCAGCCGCGGCCTGGGCAAGGAGATGGCGTTCGCGCTGGCTGAAGCCGGCGCCAGGGTGGCGATCTCGGCGCGCCGGGAACAGTGGCTCGGTCCGACCGCCGAGGAGCTGCGGGCGGCCGGGCACGAGTGCTTCGCGATGCCGTGTGACGTATCGCGTGAAGGGGACGTGACCGCCCTGGTCGAGCAGGTCGTGTCGCGGTTTGGCCGCGTCGACGTGCTGTTCAATAATGCGGGCATCTCCTGGGGTTCTCCCAGTGTCGACATGCCGGCTGACAGGTGGCGTCAGGTGATGGACGTCAATGCCACGGGCACCTTCCTGATGAGCCAGGCTGCCGGCCGCCACATGATCGCGCAGGGCAGCGGCAAGATCGTCAACGTCAGCTCCATCATGGGTCTGCGTGGCACGCCGCCGCAGGTGCTTTCTGCGGCGGCGTACAGTGCTAGCAAAGGGGCGCTCATCGCCTTGACTCGGGCCTTGGCCGTCGAGTGGGCGCCCCACGGCGTCACGGTCAACGCCCTGGCGCCGGGCTTCTTTCCCACCCGCCTCTCGGAGGGCGTGATAGCCCACCACGAAGGCGAGATGATCGAGCGCATCCCGCTAGGCCGGTTCGGCAGCGAGCAGGACATACGAGGTACAGCTGTGTTCCTCGCGTGCGCCGCCTCGGACTACATCACCGGTCAGGTGATCGTCCTCGACGGCGGCAACACCGCACTCTAGCCACGATTGTTTCAGTCTGCGAAGACTCATCGCGGCGCCCTATCTTTCCCGCCCCGCATGACGTTATCTCCTGCGACGCCCGTGCACAGCACGTGACGCGACCGTAACACAACGGCGCCGCGGTCTTAACAGTGGCCTGTGGCGCCAAGGGTATTCGAGGGCAATGAGCACAGGACAGATCTCACACAAAGCGCCTGCGGGAGTGTGCGCAGGGTGGCTCGCCGCGCTGGGCGCGGGTGCGCTGGCAGTGCAGCTGACGTCGGGCATCGCGCTGGCAGAGCGTGGCGGCAACGACCAAGACCACGGTCGTGGCCGTCCCGAGCACATCGCCGTAAGAGGCAACGACGGTAAGGATGACGACAAGGGAAACGGGCGGGGACGCCCAGCGAAGGTGACCTGGCTGCCGATGGACGAGCGCCAGCCGCAGGGGCAGACGCTCACCACTTGCGCCGTGCCGGTAGGGCAGTCTCCTCTCAACCAGACGCCGCTGCAGACACCGTTCAACCAGACGCCGCTGCAGACGCCCCTCCAGACACCGCTTGTCACACCGCTGCAGACACCGTTACAAACGCCGCAGACTCCCCAGACCCCTACCGGCACTGCGCCTACGCCGACAAGGCCCGCGGTGCGACAGCACGGTCACAAGGACGATCTGGATCGCCTGACTCTGGTCGGCCGGCCGGGTGACTCCTACGCACTCTCGGTGCGATTCTCGATCGACAAAGCTGTCTCCAACGCCGACCTGGTGCTCAATCCGGGCAAGCTCGAAGACGACGATGACGACGAGAGCAAGCCGGCGACGCTAACGCTGGGCCTCTCGGACGGCAAGGGTGGGTGCACGCTGCTGGACGGCCGCCAGACACTCCAGCCGGGTACCTACACCATCGTGTTTGGGGTCCGCTTCGCGACCGATGCGCACCACGACCAGGGCGGTGTGCTCAAGCTACGTGAGGGTCGCCGGACCATCGCCAAGCCGCTGCCGCTCAAGATCGACGTCCTCGGCATCCAGGATGGCCGCGACAAGGATAATGGGCGCGGCAACCAGGGCAAGGGGCGGGACTAGATGCGCCCCGTCGAGGCCCTTTGGCGCACGGTCGCCGCACTCTCTCTCGCGATCACGGCGGTGGCCGTGCCGGCAAGTCTTGCGGGCGCGGAGCCGCTGTCAGCACCTGCCCCTGCAGAGGCGGCCGCAACGCGCCCCTTCGTCTACGGCGTGACCATCGCGGACACGTCGCCGGCGGCCGGCCACGCGTTTGACCTGGCACGCCGGGCCGGCTTTACACACGCGTACGTCGTGCTCGACTGGGGCAACGTCCAGCCCGAGCGTGGCCGCTTCGCCTGGGACCTAGGCCGCGCGAACGACCTGGACAACTTCCTCACCGCCGCGCGCGCCCACGGCATGCGCCTCATCGTGCGGCTGGGGCGTCCACCCGCCTGGGTCGGGGCTCCGGCCACGATGGCGCCCGCCGACTTGGAGGCTTTCTCGGCCGGTGTCGCGGCGCGGGCCTGCGGCATCGCCACCGCGTACGAAGTGTTCAACGAGCCGAACCTGGCCTACGAGTGGGGTGGTACCCCCGACCCGGCGCGCTACGCCCACCTCCTGGCGGCGGCGCGCCGCGGCGTCAAGCGCGGTGACCCGGAGGCACTAGTCGTCGCCGCCGGCCTGGCGCCACACACCGGCAACGCACAGGGCACGATAGAGGACGTCGACTTCCTACGTGCCATGTACGCCGCCGGGGCGCGTGGACATTTCGACGTGTTGGGCATCCATCCCTATGGCGGCAACGTCTCCCCAGACGCCGATCCCGCCGGGTGTGGCATCTGCTTCCGACGGGCAGAGCTGTACCGACAGGTGATGGTGGAAAGCGGCGACGCAGGCACGCAGGCGTGGGTGACCGAGTTTGGCTACCTGCACACGACGGGATTGGACCTGGGCCAGTACAACTGGCTCAAGCTCGGCCCGGAGCAACAGGGCGCCTACCTCGCCTCAGCCTTCCGCTACGGCTACGAACAGTGGTCGTGGCTGGGCGGCATGGTGGCCTTCAACCTGGACTTCGACACCGTGCCGTGGAACTCCCCCCAGCTTGGCGCCTACTGGTTCGCCATGCTGAACCCGGACCGTTCACCGCGGCCCGCGTACTTGGCAATGCGCGACCTGGCGAAGCCCGGCGCCGCTGCCCTACTCCCGGTGACGACAGCCGCGCCACAAACGGCGCCGACCCCGGCCGTGGCGCCATCAACTGCGACGCTACAGGCACCCCGCTCGCCAGCGCCGGCCACGGCGCCGACCACGGCACCGGCAGTAGCGCCCAGCGCGGGCGACGTCATCTGCCGGACTACTGCAGGGCGGGCCGTATGCGGACTCGCTGTGTCGTTAGCCGGCTCGCGCAGATAAGCGCGCCGGGCACAGCCCATATCCTGGGCACAAGAAAAGGGGGAGCCTACCGGCTCTCCCTTCCTTGCGTCTTACGCTGAGATGGGTGCGCGAGTGCCTGGTTACTAGCGCCCCGCGGTCGCGCCGGTCGTGCCGCCCGTAGCGCCAGTTGCGCCGGTGGTCCCGGTGGTCCCGGTGGTCCCGGTGGTCCCGGTGGTCCCGGTGGTCCCGGTGCTGCCCGTGCCGCTCACGCCGCCGGTGGTCCCGGCAGTTGTGCCGCCCGTGCCGGTTCCGCCGGTCGTGCTGCCCAGGCCGCCGGTCGTGCCGCTGCTGGCGCCGCCGGTGGTGCCGGCCGTCGTGCCGCTGGACGAGCTGCTGCTGGTGCTCCCGGTGCTGCCGGCGCCGCCCGGCGGGTTGCTCGACGTGACGTTCACGTTGGTGGTGCCGCCCGGAGACGCGGGGCTGAACATGCCGGACTGGCTGAACGCCCACCACGCTAGGAGCAGCAACAGCAAGAGCCCGATCAACATGCCAGCAAGCGCGCCGGCGCCCCAGCCGGTCCGCTCACGCCTATAGCCGTCGGGATTCACATTTACCTGACTCATTTGAACCTCCTTTTTTTGCGCGTCCTGTTGTCCCGTTGCCTGCAGGACGCATCCACCCCAAGAATGTGCATCGGGCATGCCACGGTGTGACAGGCCGTATGACGAACTTGTTACGACCATGCGCTACGCTCACACTTCATGAGCCAACCCGTCAACCCCGCGGACGCCGACCTGGACTACCTGCGCAAGCACGTGCTGGCGCTCCAGAACGTGCTGATCCGCAAGGGGCTACTGACCTACGCGGAGGTGCTCCAGGAAGTCCATCGCCTTGAGGCGGTGGATCACGACGCCGGAGCGCGGGTCGTCGCCCGCGCCTGGTCAGACCCGGCTTTCAAGCAGCGCCTGCTCGCAAACGGCAAGTCGGCGCTAGAGGAGCTGGGCATCGAGCCGGGCAGCTACGAGCGGCTGGAGGTGCTGGAGAACACCGATCGCGTTCACCACGTGGTCGTGTGCACCACGTGCTCGTGTGTGCCTTCACCGCTGACCGGCACCACTCCCGACTGGTACAAGGGCGCAGCCTACCGCAGCCGCGTGATGCAGGAGCCACGTGCCGTGCTGCGCGAATTCGGGCTGGAGCTGCCGGAGGACGTGGAAGTACGGGTTATAGATACGGACGTCAACCGCCGCTGCCTGGTGCTGCCGCTCAAGCCACCTGGGGCAGGTGGTCTCACCGAGGACCAACTGGCGCAGCTGGTCACGCGCGACAGTCTCTTTGGCGTCGGCCAGCCGGCGGGCCCGGTGGGGGCCTAGACTTTCGCGGTAGCCCACCGTCCGCGGTGGAACGCCCAAAGGAAGGCCAAGCCGCGTGTACACCAGTCGCCGCACCAGCCGATCCAGATGCCGGGCACGCCCCAATTAAGCACGATGCCGAACAGATAAGCGAGCGTCACGCGCACTCCCCACATGGAGGCACCGCCCACCAGCATAGTGGTGCGCGTGTCTCCGGCGCCGCGCAGCGCGCCTCCCAGGACGAACGCGGCCGCCTGGAGAGGCTGCCCCAGTCCCACGATGCGGATGCCCCAGTCCGCGGCGTCGATGACGACCGGATCGGCGGTATACAGGCGGATCACCGGCTCCGGAAACAGCAGGAAGAACAGGCCGGCGGCGGACATCCAGGCCGCCGCCAGGACGGTGCTGCGCCAGCCGCTGCGGCGCGCACCTGCCACGTCGCCGGCGCCGACGCGCTGGCCGACCAGCGTCGTCGCCGCGACGGAGAACGCCATCCCCGGCATCATGGAGAGGCTGGCCGCATTGAACACCACCTGCTGCGCGGCGAAGGCCGCTGTGCCCAGGTAGAGCGTCATCAGCGAGAAAAGGATCATGCCAAGCTGCACCGAGCCGCTCTCCCCCGCCGCCGGACCGCCGATCGCGAGCAGCCGGCGCAGCATTGGGCCGTCCGGCTTCCACAGGTGCAGGCCGCCAAGGGTGCCGGCCAGCGCCCCGTGGCGCCGCAGCCCCAGCGCCAGCAGCGACAAGACGCACGTCACCAGTCGCCCGGCGGCGAGGCCAACGCCGAGCCCGACCATGCCGAACGATAGGATAGGGCCCGCGCCAAAGACGAGCGGATACGCGACCGCGACGTGCGCCAGGTTGCCGGCGCCGGTGGCCCACATCGCAGTGCGCGTGTCGCCCGAGCCGCGCAGCGCGCCATTGGCTAGCAGCGACACCGCCATCAGCGGCAAGGTGAGCATGATGGCGCGCATGTAGATCGCGCCCTGGGCAGCCACTTCTGGCTCGGCGCCGATCATTCCCAGGATGGCCGGCGCCGTGGGCAAGCACACCGCGGCGAGGACCAGCGCGAGCCCCGCCCCCAGTGAGAGCGACTGTCGCGTGGCGGACTGCGCGTCGGCGTAGCGCTGCGCGCCAACCGAACGCGCCACCAGCGACGTATTGCCGACCGCGAGCCCCTGGAAGACCACCTGCAAGAGCATCGCCACCTGATTCGCCACGCCGACACCGGCCAGCGCTTCCGATCCCAGCCGCCCGACCATCATAAGCGACGCCATGCTCATGAACTGGAGCAGAAGGTTCTCGACCAGGCTGGGCCACGCCAGCGACAGGACGCTGCGTTCTTTTGGGCGGGGCTGGCGTGCTGCTTGGTCACCGGCGCGAAGGCCGGGGAGGCTGATGGCGGTCACGTCTGCGCGGAGGCTACCAAGACAGGAAGCCGCCTGACTGAGATCGCGGCGACGCCTGCATGGTCAACTTGCCATACTTGCCAAACCACACACTACATACGCGCAGCGACGAGGAGCCCGGCAATGGCAGCCACCAGCACACCTTCAACCGCAGAACCAGACCACTACCGCGACCTGCTTGCGCAGGTGCTGCCTCGCCCTGAAGAGGTACGCTGGCAGGAGATTCCCTGGCAGACGGACATCTGGGAGGCACGCCGCGTGGCGAGCCAGGTTGGAAAGCCCATCTTCGCATGGATGATGAATGGCTCCGTACTGGGGTGTACCTGAAACAATGGTGTGGCCGGCCGTGAGTCGGTCTTCAGCGATCCAGCGGTGGTGGAACTTGCCTCTACCGAGTTCATTCCCGTCGCGGAAAACGCGTCGCCGCTGCAGTCTCAGCAGGATGACAAGGGCCGGTTCTTCCGCTTAGTGGCAGAGCAGGGACACTACGCCGGGCGCACCTTTCCCACCGGCACCCGCCAGGGGTACTACACCTTCACGGCGGATGGCCGCCTGCTCACCGCCGCGAACTCGCGGGACCCTCGAGAGATCGAGGGCATGCTGCGCCAGGCACTCCAGCGCTGGAAGACACTGACCGGCAGCAATGGCCGCGCCACAGCGGCGGAAATAGCAGACTACTCACCGGCGTATCCCGACCGCTACCCCGCGGACGGACTGGTGCTGCGCCTCGCGGCGCGCGACCTGCCTCGGGAGGTAGACACGCGCCCGGCCGACTGGCGCAAGCGGGCCTGGAACCTGGACTACGCCTGGTTCACGCGGGAAGAAGCGGAGGATCTGGTACCGGAGCCTGTCGTTCCCGGCGAGCGACGCGAGTGGCCTGCGGGCGTCGTGGAGCGGCTGGCGCTGTTCCACTTGCGCGACTTCGTGCGCGGCGAGCCGTCGGCATGGCCTGAGGAGGCGCTGCGTGAGGGGAGGATCACGTCCGAAGTCACCGGCGTCGACGGCGATGACGTGCGCCTCTGCCTGGGTGGGCGCGTGCGCCTCGAGTACACCATGCGCTGGAGGCGGCCGAACGACGGAACAGACCAGCACAGCGAGTGTGGCTACGATGCGTCGCTGGCCGGGGAAGCGGTGTGGAACCGAGCGCAGCAGCGGTTCACGTCATTTGAGCTGGCGGCCGCCGGCCCCCGCTGGGGCACGAATCAATACAACAATCGTGGGGACGATCTTGGCCCGGCGCCGATGGGTATCGCAATCACGCTGGCGAGCACGGACGCGAAGGACCGCACACCGCCCCACCAGGGCGGCCACCGCGGCTATTGGGGAAGGTAAGCAGGCCTAACAAATACCGATCGTGGTGAGCCCTTCGGCTGCGCTCAGGACAGGCTTGTCGAAGGGCATGGTTCGACAAGCTCACCACGAACGGGTTAGTGCTAAGTACTCTAAGCGCCTGCCCCGACTAGCTGGCGGACGCCGATCGTCTCTAGAAGGGCGCTGACTTCCTTGCGCTCGGCGTCCGGGACCTCTGAGATGGGAGGGCGAACGACGCGGCTGCAGATGCCCAGCTGCGCCATGGCTTCCTTGACGACGGGCACGTTGTTGGCGGCGCTGCGCCGGGCGCGCAGATCCTCGAACGGCTTGACGCGGCGCCAGACCGCCATCGCACGGGGATAGTCGCTCTCCCGCAGCGCGTGCAGCATCTCGAAGGAGTGGGAGGTGTCCAGGTTCACCAAGCCGGAGGTGAAACCCTCGGCGCCGCCCGGCCAGAAGAACGGGGTCCAGCCTTCCGCCAGGCCGCACACCCAGGCCAGCCGATCCGCGCCCACCGCGGCCACGGTCGAGGCGAACTGCAGCGGGTTAGGCACGGCGTACTTGATGCCCACGAAGTTGGGATGCTCCGCCAGGCGGGTCAGCATGGCGGGGGTGACGTTGGGATCACGGAGATAGGGGACGATGCCGAGGCCCGGCAGAGCCTGGGCGATGGCAGCGTGGTAGGCAACCCAGCCGTCGCTGGACTGGTAGGGATGCACCGGCTGATGCACCATGATGGCCCGCGCGCCGGCCCGCTCCGCCTCACGCCCCAGGGCCACCGCTGTGGCTACGTCATGGCCGACGCCGGGCATGATCAGCACGCCCTCACGCCCGGCCAGCGCCTTGGCCGTGACGTGCACCGCGCGGTCGCACTCCTGCTGAGAGAGCGCGTAGAACTCGCCGGTGTTGCCGTTCGGCGTGATGACGGTCACGCCGCCATTGGCGATGCGCTGCACCACGCGGCCGTAGCCGTCCCAGTCGATGCTGCCGTCGTCTTCGAACGGGGTCACGGGGATGGCGCAGATTGTCTTCAGCTCTTCGATAAGGCGGTGGCGGTCGATCACGGCGGCAGTATACCCGCGCTTCGGTCACTCCACCGCGTACGGACGTACCAGCAATGCTGTCCTACTAGAAAGCTTTCGGAGGGCCGCCGCGCGTAGTATTGAACGCTTGCCACTCCCTGAGAACCGGTTTCCCATTCAATGAAGACCCGCTCGCGCCGCGCTGCGCTGGCCGCCCTCTCGGGTGCGGCTGCTGCACTCGCCGCTTCGTGCTCGCCTCGTTTGGAGCTGCCCAAGCCACCGGCACCGGAGCTGGGTCCGTCGGGGGAGCCAACGCCGGCGCCGCCGCTTGCGCCTGCCCCTGAGGCGGCGGTAGCGCCTCCGGTGGGCACGCCGGCCGCCCTGCAGCCCACGAAGCTGACACGGCTGGCGCCGCAGCAGGTAGAGCGGGTGGTGCAGCCATTCTGGTCGGCCGACGGGAAGCAGATCCTGTACTACGATCAGCCGCGCGCGGGACAGGGCGGCACTTGGGCGATCGACGCCGCGGCGGGCACCGTGAGCCACGTGCGGCCAGAGTGGGGCCTCTACACCGCGCGGGGTGCATTGCTGGCAGTGCCGGAGCCCGCCAAGCGGCAGTCGTGGATCAAGCACACGGGCAGCGGCGCCGAGTGGACGCTGCCATCGGCCGGACCGGTGTTCTCGGCGGACGCCACAGTGGTGGCATACGCGCGTGACGGCGGCCTGACGGTGGCCGGCGCGGACGACCAGGGCGCGCGCCGTGTGTCGCTGCCGATCGGCGGCGCCACGGTCCTGGCGTGGCTGCCGGGGACTGATGGGACGGCGAACGCGCGCCTGCTGCTGTATGGGCGCAGCGCCGATGGGGTGGGCCTGTTCGCGTACGACTTGGGGACACGTCGGGCACAGCAGCTGTCACGCAGCAAGCGCATGCCCGGTTATTCGCTTTCGCCGGACGGCACCTGGCTGGCACACGTGCAGATGTGGAACGCCAACCCGGCAGAAAACGGCCTGTGGGTGACGCGCACCGATGGCGGGGTGAGGCGGCGCATGCCGGTGGTGGGGAGCACGCGCTGGACCGCCGACAACCGGCTGCTGCTCATGCCGCACCGCGCATCGGCCGCAGACAGCCACGAGGTGTGGGAGGTGAACCCAGCCAGCGGGGCGCTGCGCCGGCTAGTGGGGCCAGAGCAGGCGCGGTTCCGCGTGGCCAACTGCGATTGGGACTGCACTCCCGACGGCAGCCAGATCGCATTCGTCTCCGCAGAAGACAAGGGCGTGTGGCGGCTGGACGTGCCCCGGCTACCGGCGGGGGCAGGGAGCCCGGAAGGCGCGTCGCTCCCTGAAGTCGGGGATCCGCAACCGGCAATCGCGCGGAGCAAGCCATACCGGCTGCCGTTCCAGACGGCGCCCAGCCCCGGCGGCTGGTACGTGTCGCAGTGGTACGGCGTCACCACGGCGGGCTACCGCTGGCGGGTCTCCTCGTACGGGCAGGGGCAGGGCATCCACTTTGGGATTGACTTCGCCACACCGATGCGAACTCCGGTGGTCGCCATCGCGGGCGGCCGGATCATCGCCGTGGACGGCGACTACGGGTCGGCGCCGCACAATGTGGTGATCGAGCTGTTCGACGGCAATCAGGCGGTGTACGGCCACCTGGCCGAGCGGTCCAGGCACGTGGAAGTAGGGCAGGAGGTCCAGCAGGGGGACGTGGTCGGTCTCTCCGGCGACAGCGGGTATCCCTACGACGGGTCGCGCAACCCACACCTGCATCTGGAGATACGCAAGCAGGGGCGCATGGTGGCCACAAACCCGGTGCCGTACTTCGACGCCAACTGGGACGACATGAGTCTGGGAGTGTGGAACGGCGCGCTGTTTGAGCGCGACCTGGACAACCCGCGGCGCTACCAGTTTCTAGACGAACAGCCGGACATCCGCTTCGGCGGTCCGATCATCTCGAACTTCGCCCGGCCTTGGCCGCCGGCGTAAGAATGGGAACACCCTAACCAGGGGCAACCGAATAGATGGGCGAAACGATCTGCCACAGGCGTCGAGGCCGTCATCCCGAGCGCAGCGAGGGACCCGAGCCGCTTGCCCGGCAGATGGCGACGGGCATGGTTGTGCGACCCGGATTCCTCGCTGCGCTCGGAATGACAGTGAATCGAGCTCGCTAGTTTCCTACTGAATTCAGATACCCACTACCTCACGCAGGTAGCGGCGACTGATCGTGGCGCTCTCTTTGGCAGTTGGTTTGGTCGTGCGGTCGGTCTCGACGACAACGGCAGCGGCGTAGCCGCGCTCTTTCCAGAAGGCGAACAGCGCCGGCCAGTCGACGCAGCCTTCGCCGATCTCGGCGAAGACCCCCAGATCAGACTGCTGGCCGTAGCTCAGCTTCTCGCGGCGGCCGCGCTCGAGGACCGAGGCGTTCATGTCCTTGATATGGATGCTGCGCACGCGGTCCGTGTGACGCTGGAACCAAGGCAGCGGATCCACACCACCCCAGACCATGTGGCCCACGTCCGGCCCCCAGGACACCAGGCTCGGGTCGGTGCCCTCGTCCAGGCGATCCATCTCGTCCGCTGTTTCCCAGATGGCGCCGGCATGGTTATGTAAGGCCAACCAGACACCCTCCTGGCGACACGCCTCGCCCATGCGGTTGAGCGTCTCGCACTCTTCCTTCCACTGATCGTCGGTGAACGAGTCGGGCCGGTTGCCCTGCGGGTAGTGCCCCGCCGTGGCGCGGCGCTCGGGCGTGAACGACGCCGGTCCGGCGAAGAGCGCGTCCAGTCCAAGCGCGCGCATCTGCCGGGCCGCCTCGCGCACACCCTCCACGTTGCCAGCCCGGTTGGCAGGCTCATGGTAGGCCGGGCCGCTGTAGTAACCCGGCGCTGGCTTGAGCCCATGCTCGGAGAGGAAGGCGAGCGTCTCTTCCGGTGTTGCAGGCATGTCGTCGGCGGCGGGCGCGCCGGCAGCCTGGCGGCGCCGACCGCCGGCGGCTACGACGTGTGAGTAGCCGGCCTCGCGGACCTCGTCCAACATGCGAGCGTAGCCCGCACGGCCGGCGTATGGATCTTCGCCGGCGGGCTTAGGGATGTTTCTCCAGGTGATGGGACTACAGGCGATGTGTAAAGTGCTGTCGCTCATGGAAGTGGTCCGAGTGTAGCCGCTGAGCGGGTGCGAGGGTCGTACCCCGCACCCGGTCACCGACTACTTCTGGGTGGCCCAGTACTGGTCGAGCAGCTGCTGGACCTTGGGCTGCAACGTGGCGATGACGGCGTCCGCGGTGGCCTTGTTGTCGCGGATGTCGTTGAACGCAGTCTGCACGCCGGCGTCACGGTCGAGCACGTTGACGGTGATGGGACCGACCGTCCCGATGGTGCCGGTCTCGACCGCCTTGAGGAAGGCGTCGGCATTGGCGACGTTGTACTTCTGCTTGGTCATCGGCAGCCAGAGCTTGCGGATGAACTCCGGCACATTGCACATGCGCCCGCCCTCGGCGATGCGCTGCTGGCCCTTCTCTCCGGCGATCCACTTCATCACGTCCCAAGCAGCGTCCCTGTCTTTGCTGGACTTGAGCAGGGTCTGACCCTCGATTAGGTTCAAGTGGGTTTTCTTGCCGGAGCGGCCGGTAGGAAGCAGCTGCACGTCGTACTGCGTGCCGCCATCGCGCTTGGCCTGCTGGCCCCACATGTTGGGAAGGAACCATGGGCCCTCTACCTTCATGCCGACGCCCCCGAACTGGATGCGGTTGTAGTTGGCGTCAGCGGCGAGCAGCGCCTGCTGCGGCGCAATGCCCAGCTTGTAGGGCGCGTCGGAGAGGTGGAACTGCAGCGCCTCGACCATGGCGGCACTGGCCCACTGCGCCTTCTTCGGCTCCGCAATCTGGTCCCACTCCATACCGCCGTTCATGCGCCACCAGGGCACGTTGCGGTTGTAGTTGCCGTTCCACTCGTAGCCGTAGACCTGCTTGCCGTCTAGCTGGCGAGTGAGCCGGCGCGCCAGGTCCTGGAAGTCGTTGAAGGTCCAGTCTTCTTTGGGATACGGGATGCCGGCCTTGTCGAAGTACTCCTTGGCGTAGAACATGATCATCGTGCCGGTATTGGACGGGCTCATGTAGCGCTTGCCGCGGAACTTTGTCTGGTGGTCGTAGGCCTGGTCGTTGGGCCAGGGCGTGGTCCACTTGTCACGCGCGGCCAGGTCATCGACCGCGGTGAGCGCCTCCTTGGCGGCGTACTCGTGCCACATCCACCCCTGGAAGTAGGCGAGGTCGGGGGCAGTGCCAGCTGCGAGATTGGACGCGAACTTCTCGTAGTAGTTCCCACCGGTCGCCAGGTGATCGTTCTCGATCTTGATGTCTGGGTGCGCCGGGTTGTAGTCAGACTGGATGTTGTCGTAGACCGGCTTGTCCTGCACGTCGCCCC
>CADCTC010000256.1:23510-30955 GCA_902805635.1 uncultured Chloroflexota bacterium | reverse complement strand
ACGACCGGCGCGACGTCACCGCCCGCGGGCTCGCCAACGCCTACGCCCAGACGCTCGGCACGATCTTCACCGAGTCGGGCAAGCCGTACGAGGTCGAGATCGTCGTCGCCGAGGTGGGGGAGCGGGCCGCCGACGACCAGCTCTACCGCCTGACCTACGACGGCTCGGTCGCCGAGGAGCACGGGCACGTCGTCATGGGCGGCAACAGCGAGCCGCTCGCCGCCTTCGTCCGCGAGCGCCACGACCCGTCCGCCGACCTGCAGACCGTGCTGCGCCTCGGCGTCGAGGCGCTCGGCCAGACCGGTCCGGAGGGCACCGCGCGCACCATCGCCGCCGACGACCTCGAAGCCGCGGTCCTCGACCGCACCCGACCGCGACGGGCGTTCTCGCGCCTCGTCGGCCCCCGACTCGAGCGCCTGCTCGGCCAGGAGACCCCCACCGCATGACCTCCCGCACCTCCCGCACCTCCCGCGCCTCCGGCACCTCCGGCACTACCGGCGCCGGCCGCTGGTTTCCCTGCCTGACGCTTCCCCGCCTGAGGCGATCCTGCTTGTTGGCCTACCATCGTATCCCTGAGAAGTCCATCGCGGCAGTATATCTGCCGCGTCGGTTCGATCAGGACCGGCCGTTGCGCCGGCTACGCTGCAGCGACTAGGGGTGATGGACCTGACCGCGATGTGACACGTGAAAACAAGAGCCGTGACAGCGTGAGTTACTTGCCCGCCTCGCAGTCACACGGCACGCTCGCAGCCCCCCCGGACGTGCTCGCAGTCAAGGCTACCGCAGTCACAGCCGCCACGGCCGTCGCACGAATCTGCGTCTGAGCTTGAGCGGTGGCCTGCGCGGGACCGCCGCCGGCCGCCGACCTGTCACTGCGCACTGCCACAGCGCAGCCGCTCGCCAGGACCGCCGCCACAAGCGCGGCCCCCAACAGGCTCCCGGACACACGCCGGCCATTCATTCCGCCCACAATACCACGGAATGCGTCCAGGAGCTACGACACACGAGAGTCGCTGAATAGACTCGACGATCAGACCAGCGACATGCCGTCCAGCGCCGCCTTCGCCAGCGTGGCGAGCGCCACGTCGTCCATTGGCGGGTGGTGCAACCCTGCGCGGATGTCGCGATAGTAGCGCTGCACCGGATGAGATCGGTCCAGGCCGACGCCGCCGACCACACGCATCGCGCGATCGGTAATCTCGATCCCACGGTTCGTCACCACGAACTTGGCGGCGGCGAGCATCGGCCCTAGCTGCACCCGTCGCTCCGGCGCCTCGTCCCAAGCCTCGGCGATCCCAAAAAGCAGCGACCGGCACTCGGCCAACGCCACCTCAATCTCGCCCAGCAAACGCTGCACCGCCGGAAGCTCGCCGATGGAACGACCGCCCAACGGCTGCGGCTTCCGATCACGGGCGAACTGCACTGCAGAGTCTCGAGCGGCCGTCGCGATGCCGAGATAGACGGCCGAGATCAGCAATGCCCAGCCAGCGCCACGTGATTGGGTCCTACTGACGACACTTGGCGCGGCGGCCGGAGCAACCGGCTCGACGCTGACGGCGTCGGGCGTGCCAGATGGACCCCTCGTCGACATGCCCCGCGTCACTGGCTCCCCTGGTGTATTGACCGCGCGACGTGTCAGCACCGCACTCGCATCGACCTGCACACGATCGAGCACAAGGTCATGGCTCCCAGTAGCGCGCATGCCAACGGTGTCCCAGGTTTCCTCCACCCGAAGCCCGTCAACGCCACCTTCCACCAGGAACTGGGCCGCTTCTAACCCACCCTCCGCCTCGATAGTCGCGGACACGAGGATGTAGCCCAGGCCAGGCGCCATCGTGGAGAACGTCTTCCGCCCGTTCAGCACGAACCCGCCAGAACCATCCGGCGTGGCGCGAGTCGCCGGCAGACCACCACGGCTAGGACTGCCGGTCTCACGCTCGGACGCCGCGGAGTTCACCAGCGCGCCGCGCTCCAGCACACCTTGCGTCACGCGCCGGTACCGCTCCAGGTCCCACCCTCCTGCGTCGGCAGTTTCACCACTCAGAAGCGCCGCCCCGATCCGACCCAAGATCGAGAGGTGCATGCCGGCGCCAAGGGCAGTCGAGCCATCGCCGCGCGCCAGGCGCTCCTGCGCGAGCACCGCTTCCAGGATGCTCGCACCGCCACCGCCGAGCTCACGCGGGATAGTAAGCGCAAGGTAGCCGCTGCGGTGCAGGTCGGCGAAGTTCTCGACGGGAAAACTGCCGGCCCGGTCGTGCGCTTCCGCGCGAGTCGCGAACCGCTCCGCCAGGTCTCCGGCCAGCACTACTACGTCCCGCTGACGTTCGGTCTTCGGCCACCACACAGGAGGTCGATTATAGTGACGCCGGAAAAACAGTCATGACGATTGCACAAGTCGACGTCCAGGTGCTGCGGAACGTGCCCACGCCCCGCGAGCTGCGCTTCGCATGGTCACCCGGCGCCGTGACACGCGCCACCACCTTCACGCTCATTCGCATCACCTCTGAAGACGGCCACGTCGGCTATGGCACCGGCGGTGACCCGACAACCTCCCGGAACATCGGGCAACAATTGGTGGGCAAGGATCCGTTTGCCACCGAGCAACACAGCCGCCTGCTGCGGCGCGGCGGCAACGCCTGGGGCCTTGAAGTCGC
This sequence comes from uncultured Chloroflexota bacterium, assembly GCA_902805635.1. GTDB lineage: Bacteria > Chloroflexota > UBA11872 > UBA12225 > UBA12225 > CADCTC01. The sequence goes on along the minus strand of CADCTC010000256.1, from coordinate 28,301 downwards.
ACTGTGGGACCTCATCGGCAAGATCTGCAATCAGCCGCTATATAAGCTATGGGGTGGCTATACAAACCGCATCAAGGGCTACGCCTCCACCGTCGAGATCGGCACGCCGGCCCAGCGCGCGCAGGACGCGCTGGGCTTCTACGCGGAAGGCTTCCGCGCGATCAAGATTCGCCTGCACAATGAAACGCTGCAGGAAGACATCGCACTGGCGCGCGCTGTGGCCGATGCGGTGGGCGACCGCATGGAGCTGATGGCCGACAGCAACCAGGCGCAGACGCCTGTAACACCGTCGGTGCAGGCCGGCGTGATCTGGGACCAGCGCCGGGCGCTCTACACGGCGCGGGCGCTGGAGGAGATGGGGTTCGTCTGGCTGGAGGAGCCACTCTCACGCTACGACTACGCCGGGCTGGCGAAGCTGAACGGCAGCGTTGGGCTGGCTATCGCCGGCGGCGAGAACAACCGCTACCTCCACGAGTTCCACTGGATGCTGGAACAGGGCTGCTACGACATCTTGCAGCCCGACGGGTTGGTCTCAGAGGGCATCGGCCAACTACGGAAGATGGCGGCCATGGCGGAAGTCCGCAACAAGCTGTGCGTGCCGCACCACGGCGGCGGCGGCATCGGCACCTATGCGCACCTGCACTTCTCCGCCTCGGTCCCCAACTCGCCGTGGGTGGAGCTGATGCGCGACAAGCCCGGTGAGTTCCCCTGGCCCGCGCAGCACCTGCCCGCCACGCCGATCATGGTCGGCGCCGATGGCTACGTCACACTGCCCGAAGGGCCAGGACTGGGCGTCGAGATCGATGAAGAGTTCGTGAAGCGCTACGTGGCCTGAGCGACACATCTCAGAGCCGGCACACGCACTGTCACTTCGTCGCCAGATCCCGCACGGTCTGGATCACCACGTCGCAGAGCTCCTCCAGCTCCTCTTCTTTGATGACCAGGGTGGGTGAGAGGCAGATGGTGTCCAGGCGGTGGCGAGTGAAGACGCCGCGCCGCTTCAGCTCGGCGATGACGGCGCCGGCGCTGCCGGGCACGCGGTCTGGACGTAGCTCGATGCCGGCCATCATGCCCAGACCGCGTACCTCTTTGACCGACGGCTCGTCGCGCAGCACGCCCAGGCGCGTGTGCAGCCGCGGCGCCAGACGCGCCGCGCGCTCCACTAGCCCCTCACGCTCGATGATGTCCAGGTTGGCGTGCGCGACGGCGCAGCACGCCGGGTGCGCCGAGTAAGTGAACGCGTGCATCCACTTGATCTCCGGCGGCTGCTCGTAGATCAAGGAGCGGATGGTGTCGGACAGGATGACGCCACCCAGCGGCATATAGCCCGACGTGATCCCTTTGGCGAACGAGATGATGTCCGGCGTCACGTCCCACTGCTGCAAGCCCCAGAAGGTGCCCAGCCGGCCGAAGCCAGTGATCACCTCGTCCGCTATCAGCAGCACCTCGTAGTGGTCACAGACCTCTCGCACGCGAGCAAAGTAGTCCGCCGGCGGCGGGTACACGCCGCCGGCGCCTTGCACTGGCTCGGCGACCACCGCGGCCACCGTCTCCGGCCCCTCGCGCTGGATGGTCTCCTCCAACGCATCTGGGTCCATGGCGGGAACGTGCAGGAAGCCGGGCGCCAGCGGCCCGAAGCGCGGGTGAAAGACCGGCAGGTGCGTGGCGGACGTGGCGCCGATGCTGACCCCGTGGTAGCCGTTGACCCGTCCGATTATCTTGGCTTTCTCAGGCTGGCCCTTGATCGACCAGTAGAAGCGTGCCGTCTTGAAGGCGGTGTCGTTCGATTCGGCGCCACCGGTGGTGAAGAAGGTGGTGTTCAGGCCGGGCGGCGCTAGCTTCGCCACCCGCTCGGCCAGCGTGATCGCCGGCACGTTGGAAGAACCCACGTACGAGTTCACGAACGCAAGCTCTTCCATCTGACGCGCCGCGGCGGCAGCGAGCTCTCGCCGGCCGTGGCCCACGTTGACGTTCCACAGACACGCCAGCCCATCGATGTAGCGCCGGCCGCGCACGTCCCACAAGATGGCGCCCTCACCACGCGCGAAGATGATGGGCTCGACATGGTCCGACGGATGGTGCTGCGGGTGCAGCAAGAACTGGTGGTCCAGGTCGGTGAGTTCTTCGTAGCTCAGCATATGGCACTATACGCCCCGATCCAGACTTCTACACAGACTCACGTACCGAGATGGAGAGGGAGCAGACTATGACCACCACGTCACCGCTCGCGGCGAGCGGCACGGCGCCCAGCGAGGCCGATCTTCCAGAGCGCTGGCGCAACCGTGACCGATGGAAGGTGCCCGGCACCGTCACCTACGGCGGGCGCAGCGGCGGGCAGGTCAACCCGCAGAACCCCACCCACGCGATGCTGCTGGAGGACAAGATCGACCTGCGCATGGCGCCGTTCATGGACGAGAGCGGCAAGGTCACCGCGGATGTGGCCGACGCGGACGTGGTGATCTCGGGCGGCATGCCGCTGGGCGAGGCGGAGTTCAAGTTGCTGCCCAAGACGAGGCTGCTGCTGCGCCCCTACGTCGGCTACGACGACATCGACGTCGATGCCGCCACGGCGCAGGGCATCCTGGTGGCCAACATACCCGATGCCTTCAGCGAGGAAGTCTCGGTGCAGGCCATGACGCTAATCCTGGCGTGCTCGCAGCGCCTGCTCTACAACGACCGCTACGTGCGCTCCGGCGAGTGGGATCAGCGCCGCGGGCGCCCGCCATACGACCCGCCGATCAGGCGCCTCTCGACGCTCACGCTGGGCCTGGTGGGCTTCGGCGTCATCGCGCGCATGGTGGCCGAGCGCGCGAGGCCGTTCGGCCTGCGCGTGCTGGCCTACGATCCCTTCCTGCGCCAGGAAGTGGCCGACCCCTACGGCGTGACACTGGTGTCATTCGACCAGCTGCTGGCCGACTCGGACATCCTGAGCATCCACACCTTCCTGCACGCGACCACGCGTCACCTGATCAACCGCGAGCGCCTGGCACAGATGAAGAAGGGCGCGTACTTGGTCAACACGGCGCGCGGTCCCATTGTGGACGAAGAAGCGCTGGTTGAGGCGCTCAAGTCCGGCCACTTGGCGGGCGCGGGCCTGGATGTGACCGAGGTGGAGCCCCTGGCCTCGAGCAGTGAGCTGAACACGCTCACCAACACGATCTTGACGCCGCACATGGCCAGCGAATCGGTGGAGGGCCGCCAGACGCTGATGCGCCGCGTCGCCGAGATCGCGCGCTCGGTCGCACTGGGTCAACTGCCGGAGCGGCACGTCACCATCAACCGCGCGCTGTACGATCAGGTCGCCGCCGTCTACTGGCCGGGAGGGCTCTAACCATGGCAGCACGCAGAGGAAGCACCACACGCGGGGCGCACGCCAGCACCGGGAGGGCCATGGGCAACGAAAGCGCCAAGGGCAGCGGCCCGATGGAGCGCGCGCTGCTGCTCGAGTTCGTCCGCGTCACCGAGGCGGGCGCGCTCGCGTCGGCGCGCTTCATGGGGATGGGGGACTCCACCGGCGCCGACCAGGCGGCGGTCGAGGCGATGCGCCACGCCATGGACGAGGTGCACATCGACGGCACCATCGTCATCGGCGAAGGCGAGCGCGACGAAGCGCCCATGCTCTACATTGGCGAGCGCGTTGGTGGCGCCAACCGCGCATCTGTCGGGACTGACGGCGCCGAAGCAGCGAACGGCAGTGCCGAAGGAAGTGCGGGGAACGGCAACGGCAGCTACGATCCGACCGCCGTGGACATCGCCGTGGACCCACTGGAAGGCACCAGCCTGGTAGCGTCCGGGCGCGACGGCGCCATCTCGGTCATGGCGGTGGCCGAGCGCGGCGGGCTGCTCCACGCGCCGGACATCTACATGGAGAAGCTGTGCGTCGGCCCCGCGGCAGCGGGCAAGGTGCGCATGGAGTTCCCCATTGCTGCCAACCTGCGCATCATCTCGGATAGCTTGGGGCGGCACGTGGATGACCTCACGGTGGTCATCCTGGACCGCGAGCGCCACAAGAAGCTGATCGAGGATGTGCGCCAGACGGGAGCGCGTATCCGCCTGATCCAGGACGGCGACCTCTCCGCTGCGATCTCGGCGTCGGTTTCCGGCACCGGCGATCACTGCGTGCTCGGCTCCGGTGGTGCGCCCGAAGGCGTGCTCACGGCGGCCGCGCTGCGCTGCCTGGGTGGCCAGATCCTGGGGCAGTTCATCCCACGCAACGCCGCCGAGCGCGAGCGCTGCAAGGAGATGGGCATTGACCCCGAGCGCGTCTACGACACGCACGAGCTCGCGTCCGGCGAGAACTTGATCTTCAGCGCCACCGGCGTCACCGACGGCGCTTTGCTGAAGGGCGTGCGCTTCTTCGGCGGCGGCGCCCGCACCCACTCCTTGGTAATGGGGCTCGCCTCGCGCACCATCCGCTTCGTGGACACCGTGCACGTGTTCGATCCCAGCGGCATCGGCCACGTCCGCCTCTAAACCCACCCGTGACCACCGTTCCCCCATCTCCGCCGCCCACGGCGCAGCCACAGCCAACTCCGCGCGCCGCGCGCCGCGTCACCGCCACTGCGCTGCGGCGCATGAAGGCGCGTGGTGAGCGCATCTCCATGCTCACGGCGTACGACTACCGGTCGGCGCGCCTATTCGACGAGGCCGGGGTGGATGCGCTGCTGGTCGGCGACAGCCTGGGCATGGTGGTGCTCGGACACGAGTCGACCGTGCCGGTGACGCTGGACGACATGATCCACCACACACGTCCGGTCGTGCGCGCCTGCCGGCGGGCGTTGGTGGTAGCCG
>CADCTC010000256.1:0-23500 GCA_902805635.1 uncultured Chloroflexota bacterium | reverse complement strand
CCCTTCATGACCTACACCGCCAGTCGTGAGCAAGCCATGACCAACGCCGCGCGGCTGGTGCAGGAAGGTGGCGCCCAGGCGGTGAAGCTGGAAGGCGGGCGGATGGTGGCAGGAACGGTGGAGGCGCTGGTACAGAGCGGCATTCCCGTGATGGGCCACATCGGACTCACACCGCAGTCCATCCTGCGCTTCGGCGGCTACCGCGTGCAGGGGCGCGACGGCGCCGCTGCCCAGCAGCTGCTCGACGACGCGCGGGCGCTGGAAGATGCCGGCGCCTTCGGCGTGGTGCTTGAGCTGGTCGCCTCGCCGCTGTCGGACAGGATCTCAGAGGTGGTCAAGATCCCTACCATCGGCATCGGCGCCGGGGTAGGCTGCGACGGCCAGATCCAGGTGATGCACGACATCCTGGGCTACGACCTGCCGGGAGAGTTCGTGCCCAAGCACGCCAAGGCATACGCCACGCTGGGCCAGACCATCCTGGAAACGGTGCAGCGGTACGTGAGGGAGGTCCGCGACGGCGAGTTCCCCACCGATGCGCAGAGCTTCACGATGGAAGAGAGCGTGCTCAAAGCGCTGGACCAATGAACGTCCTGAATACCGTCGCTGAGTTCCGCGCGGCCCGCGCGGGCGTGCCGGAGCCGCTGGGACTTGTGCCCACCATGGGCGCGCTGCACGAAGGGCACATCTCGCTGGCGCGCCGGGCGCGCGCCGAATGCGCCACAGTGGCGATGAGCGTCTTCGTCAACCCCTCCCAGTTTGGCCCACGTGAAGACCTCAGCCGCTACCCGCGTCCCATCGAGCGCGATCTCCAAATGGCGCGTGAGGCCGGCGTGGACGTGGTCTTCCATCCAAGTGTGGAGGAGATGTACCCTGCCGGCCACAGTACGTGGGTGGAGATGGAGGGACCGGCAAAACGGTGGGAGGGAGAGCACCGGCCCGGCCACTTCCGCGGCGTGGCAACGGTGGTGGCCAAGCTGTTTACGATCATCGCACCACAGCGGGAGTACTTTGGTGAGAAGGACTTCCAGCAGCTCGCGGTGATCCGCAGGCTGGCAGCGGACCTCATGCTGCCGGTGGACGTGATCGGCTGCCCCACGGTGCGCGAGCCGGACGGCCTGGCGCTCTCCTCGCGCAACGTCTACCTCACGCCGGAGGAGCGCCCGCTGGCGGTCGCGCTGCACAACGCGCTGCAAGCCGGCCGCCGGCGCATCGGGCGCGGCGAGCGCGAGGCGGAGACGGTGCGGCGCGTCATGGAACAAGTGCTGCTCGACACCCCAGGCTTCACCGTCGATTACGTGGCGGTCGTCGACCCGGGCTCGCTGGAGCCCCTGAAGCGCATCGAGGGACCAGCGCGCGGACTGATCGCCGCGCGCATCGGCAGTGTGCGCCTGATCGACAACATGTCGCTCGCCGAGTGAGCACCAACGAATGAGCTGTTCTTCAGTGCGCTGACGTAGGCCGGCGGTACACTGCTTGCAGTGCTGAACCGCCCGATGCAGCCGAGCAATTCCACGCCCGGCGCCCTGTCGGGCGCTGCGCCCAGCGTGCCGCCACCCATGCCCGACCAGCTCACGCCGGATATCCCGCGACCGGAGCACCCGCGGCCCGACTTCCGGCGCGACGACTGGATCAACCTGAACGGCCACTGGCGCTTCTCCTTCGACCCCCAAAATGTGGGCGAGCAGATGCGCTGGTACCACGTCTCGCACCCTGTAGCCGCTTCCCACCTGGGTGAGGTGACCGACCCGGTGGAGGACCCATTCGGCGCCGACATCGTGGTCCCGTTCCCCTGGGAGAGCCGCCTCTCCGAGATCAACGAGACCGGCTACAAAGGCGCCGCCTGGTACCAGCGCGCCGTCGAGGTGCCACGCGACTGGGCAGAGCGCCCAGCGCGCGCCACAGGCGGGACAGGTGGAAACGGCGCCGCAGAACCGCCGGCGGACATCGCCGACCCCGCCGGGCCGGGTGGCCTTGGTGTTGCCATGGCCGCCGCACGCGCCGGCGCTGACCTGGTCGGAGCACCCACTGAGCCACGCCCGAATGGGGGCGAGCCGTCGGGCAACCCGGGGACTCCGGGCAGGCGTGCCGGACGCGGCGTCTCGTGGCGGCTGCGCCCCTACCTGTGCTTTGGCGCGGTGGACTGGAGCGCGCGCGTCTGGATCAACGGACGCTTCGTCGCGGAGCACGACGGCGGCTACACCCCGTTTGAGGTAGACATCTCCCGCTTCGTGCGGCCCGGCGTGCCGGTGACGCTCACCGTGCGCGCCTGGGACGCCACCGATGCCGATACGCCGCTGGGCAAGCAGACCGAAGAGTGGTACACGCACTCCAGCGGCATCTGGCAGACGGTCTGGATCGAGGGCCGGCCGGCGGCGCACCTCACGCGCGCGCACGTCACACCGCACCTGGAAGCCGGACGTGCCGACTTCTCGTTCACCATCGCCGCACCTCCTGAGCTCACTGGGCGCGGGTGCGTCCCTAGCATCGAGTCGGCCGATGGGCTGTTCCCGGCCGTCGAGCGGCGCCTGACTCTAGAGGACCGTCGCACCGATACGCTGATCGATCTGCCAGTGCCCAACCCACGCGCCTGGTCGCCGGAAGACCCCCATCTCTACGACTGCGTGGTAACGCTGCGCCTCTCGCACGAAGGGCGCGAGCTGGTGGACACGGTCAACACGTACTTCGGCCTGCGCACCATCTCCAGCGCGCGCTGGGACAACCGGCCGTACGACTTCGTCTTCCTCAACGGCGAGCCGGTCTACCTGCGCGGCATCCTAGACCAGGCATTCCACCCAGACAGCCTGCACAGCTATCCCTCAGACGATGTGATCCGCGGCGACATCCAGGCGGCCAAGGACCTGGGCCTCAACTTCGTGCGCTGCCATATCAAGATCAACGACCCGCGCTACTACTACTGGTGCGATCGCCTTGGCATGTTGTGCATGTATGACTTTCCAAGCGCCAGCATCTACACGCCAAAAGCGCGCGCGAACTGGGAGCGCACCTTCCGTGAGGCGCTGGAGCGCGACTACTCACACCCAAGCATCTTCAGCTGGATCCTGTTCAACGAGACGTGGGGGCTGGAGGAGCACCAGCGTCCGGAGGGCTGGGGCTGGGTGCGCGAGATGTACTACCTCTGCAAGCGGCTCGATCCGACCCGCCTGGTGGAGGACAACTCGCCCTACCTGTACGACCACGTTACGACTGACATCAACACCTGGCACTTCTACATCAGCGACTACGACCAGGCGCGGCGTCACGTGGAGAACGTGGTCAGCCAAACCTACGAAGGCTCTCCCTACCACTTCGTGGGCGGCGTCTACGCCGACGTTGAAGGGGCGCACGAGTTCAAGCAGGGTACCCAGCCGCTGCTCAACAGTGAATACGCCGGCATCTCCGCCTGGGGCGGTGACCGCGACATCTCCTACACCTTCAAGTTCCTCACGACCGAGCTGCGCCGGCACGACATCATCTGCGGCTACGTCTACACCGAGTTGGCCGACGTGGAGTGGGAGCACAACGGCCTGCTCAACTACGACCGCACGCCCAAGGAGTTTGGCTTCGAGGCGTTCGTCGATGGCATGACCGTGGCCGACGTGAACGGCGCCGACTTTGTTGGGCTGGACGCGCCGCCGTGCCAGACGATTGCGCCGGGCGGCACCTTCAAAGAGTCGGTCTTCATCTCGCATTGGGACCGGCGGCCGCTGGCGGACCCGGTGCTGTGCTGGCGCGCCACCACGGTGGACCGGTTCGGCGAACGCCGGGTGCTTGACGAGGGCGAGCGCATCGTATCACCGCGCCGCTACGCCGTGACCGACGTGGGCGACCTGGAGCTGCAGCTGCCGGACGAGCAGTGCCTGGTCACGGTGGCGCTATGGCTGGAAGACCGCGGCACGTCGGGGGCGCAACGCGCGTCAACCACTCCGGGTGCGGCGGGCGTCTCGGACGACGGACGGCCGGAGGTGCGCGCGCGTAACTACGTCAACGTGGAGGTCCACGAGGGAGAGCAGGCATCGCAGCGCTCCTGGGCGCGACTGACGCAGGACTCGGAAAGAATTGAGTACGGCTACGCGCTGCGCTTCCTACCGGGTGACTTCCTGGGCTCCAGCTGGGGCGACCCGCGCATCGGGCCGCGGGGCAGCAAGTTCGGCGCGGCCGGTGCCGGCTGGGTGGAATACGCCGTCACCATCCCGACTGGGGTGACAGCCGACGACGTGAAGGGGCTGCGCCTGGTGTTCGAGGCGGGCGCGCGCACCGCCCGCAACCGCCTGGACTGGCGCGACCCACGCCACAATTCGCCGCAGGACTACCCACAGACCGAGACGCGCAAGCTCCCATCTGACCTGGTTGTGCGAGTCAACGGCGTACGAGTGGGCAGCCTCCGTCTGCCGGACGACCCCGCCGACGCGCGGGGCGTATTGTCCGCCCACAACAGTCCCCACTGGGAGCCGTGCTCCTACGGCTTTTTGACGCAGCTATCGGTGGACGCCGACACCGCACGGCGCATCATAGCGGAAGCAAAGGATGAACGCTTGCTGATTCGCTTCGAGGTGCCACGTACCGGCGTTCCCGGCGGCCTCAACCTCTACGGCGCCCGCATGGGCGCCTACCCGATCGACCCGGTAGTGATCTTGGACGTGTGAGAGACGGCGAGGTCATAGCCAACGGCGTCCGCCTGCACTACGTCACGGCCGGGGACGGCCCGCTGGTTCTCCTGCTGCACGGTTTCCCGGAGTTCTGGTACGGCTGGCGCCACCAGCTGCCCGCCCTCGCCGCCGCCGGCTACCGCGCCGTCGCCATGGACATGCGCGGCTACAACCAGTCGGAGAAGCCGCCCGGCGTGCGCGCCTACGACATCCACCAGCTAGCAGACGACGCCGCCGGCCTCATCCACACGCTGGGCGCTGGCCAGCCCGCTGCCGGCGTGGTCGGGCACGACTGGGGCGGCTACATTGCCTGGTACCTGGGCATGTGGCGGCCCGAGGCGCTGCGCCGGCTGGTCGTGTTGAACGCACCGCACCCGGCGGCATTCCAGCGTGAGATCGCCCATCCGGCGCAGCTGCTACGCTCCTGGTACCAGTTCTTTTTTCAGCTACCGTGGCTGCCTGAGCTCAGCCTCCGCGCCGGGCGCTACGCTATCTTGCGGCGCACCTTCCGCGGTGAGCCTGCACGCCCGGCCGCGTTTACCGACGAGGACATCCAGCGCTACGTCGCGGCCCTGGATCAGCCCGGCGCCTTGACCGCGACGATCAATTATTATCGCGCCGCCATGCGCCGCGGCCCACTCCAGGTGCGGCGCGACGTTCGCCCAATCACGCTGCCCACGCTGCTGATCTGGGGCATGCGCGACCGCTACCTACGCCCCACGCTGCTCAACGGCCTGGAGCGCTGGGTGCCCGACCTCCGCATCGAGCGCCTGCCGGAGGCGACCCACTGGGTCCAGCACGAGCAGCCTGAGCGCGTCAACGACCTGTTGGTGGAGTTCCTGCGCGCCTAAGCGGTGACATCACCACGTCCGTTCGCCCTGAGCCTGTCGAAGGGCATGGTTCGACAAGCTCACCACGAACGGGAAGTGAAACGGTCTCTATATCGGCCGCTCGTGCCAACCACGCGGCATGGCCGGGTTCTCCCTGGCAAGCGCTTCGTCCAGGGTGATGCCCAGGCCGGGGCCGCCCGGCAGCGGCACGCTGCTGCCCTCGCGGCGCGGCTGGCCGGGGCACAGCTGGAAGTAGTCCGGCTCGTAGAACTCCGCGTGGTACTCCTGGATAGCGAAGTTGGTGGTCGCCGCCGCCAGGTGCAGCGCCGCCTGCGTCCCTATCGGTCCATTCGTGTTGTGCGGTGCCATCAGCAGGTGCTGGCTCTCCGCGATCGCGGCAATCTTTTTGAGCTCGGTGATGCCACCCGCGTTGCAGATGTCCGGCTGCAGGAAGTCCACCGCCTCATGCTTGACTAATTCATAGAACGGAAACTTGGTGAACAGACGCTCTCCCGTGGCGATGGGGATGTTCACCTTGCGACGCACCTGCGCCAGCTCGGAGACGTTCTCTTGACTGACCGGCTCCTCGTACCAGAAGCAGCGATAGTGCTCCAGCCGCTGCCCGATCTGGATGGCGGTGTGCACGTTGAAGCGCGCGTGCGCCTCGATCAGGATGTCTACGTTGGGCCCGATTGCGTCGCGCACCGCCGCGACTCGGTCCTCCGCCAGCTGACACTCCGCGGCGGAGATGGTGTAATACGCCTCGCGCCCAAACGGGTCGAACTTCATCGCGTCGTAGCCACGCGCGACGACTTCCTTGGCCTCGCGGCCAATGACCTCCGGGGGCGCCGGATTGGTGTACCAGCCATTGGCATACACGCGGATGCGCCGGCGCACCGGCCCGCCCAGCAGCTCGTAGACGGGCCGGCCAAGCAGCTTGCCTTTGAGGTCCCACAGCGCGATATCCATTCCGGAGAGCGCGGTAGTGCCGAACGCGCCGCCGCGGGCCCAGGTGTCCTGGTACAGCCTGCGCCAGTGCTCCTCTGTCGCGGTGACCTCGAAGGCGTCCTTGCCGGCGAAGTAGCGAGTCACCCAGTCCTTGAGCAGCGAAACCATCTGGTCGTCGTAGTCGTGCAAGCTGGCTTCGCCCAGCCCGTATAGCTCCGGATCGTCCGTCAGCAGCTTGAACAGCAGCCAGGTGCGGCTGGCGTTCCTGTGGCGCGTGGAGTAGACAAACGGCTCGATCCCGGTGATCTTCATGGCGCGCGCACTGTAGCATCACGCCGCAACTAAAGGAGACACCACCATCATGCCCGCCACGCCCGCCGCACAGGCCACTGCAGCGATGCCCGCCCTCTCGCACCAGCGCTTCGGCTTCAACGCCCCCGCCACACAGTCGGTGGAAGATTCCATCCGCTGGGCCGCCGAACACCGCTTCCACCACCTGGACTTCAACGCCGACGACGGTATCAATGCGCTCGACACGTTCGACGAGGCGCGTGTCGCCGCCGTGCGTGACCTTTACACGAAGCACGACGTACAGATCGCCATCCACACGCGCTCGGCGGTGAACAACGCCGAGCTCTCGCCCTACGTCTCGGACGCGGTGGACGAGTACAACCGCGCCAACATCCGCCTGGCGAAGCAGCTGGGCTGCGCCGGCGTGGTGGTGCACGGCGGGTACCACTTTACCGACGTGCAGCGCCGCCGCGAGGCCGCCGTTGCCCGCCTGCAGCGCCTGGCCGGCTACGCCGCCGAGCAGCAGGTGCCGCTGTGGTTGGAGAACCACAACAAGGAGCCCGAGCACGCCGAGATCAACTACATCCCGGACAACGTCGAGGAGCTGCGCTGGTTCCTGGACGCGCCCGGCCTGAAGGACTCCCCCTGGTTCCGCTGGTCCTTCAACGCGGGGCACGCCAACCTCGTGCCGGACAAGGTGCCGGGCTTCCTCGACACGTTCGGCATCTCACGCATCGCCCAGGTCCGCATCACCGACAACCACGGCACGTATGAGGTCCACCTCGTCCCCGGCCAGGGCAACGTCGATTTCGCCGATCTCTTCGCCCGCCTCGACCGCCAGGGCTACAACGGCCCCTTCTCCCTCGACTTCGGCACGCTGGATGACAAGGTCCACATCCGCGACCAGTGGCTGGGGCTGTAAGGCCCGGGACAACGAGCACAGCCATGGATACCCCGCCAACCACTCGCCGGTTGGACTACCTGACGGCGCCGGCGGTCATCGCCTACCTTGAACGGAGCGACGCCGCGATCCTGCCGTTGGGGCCGACGGAGGCGCATGGGCTGCACCTGCCACTGGGCTGCGATTACCTGATCGCGCTGGCCACCGCCGAGCTGGCAGCGCAGCAGGCGGACGCGCTGGTACTGCCGCCGTTTGCCTACTCCTGGCCGGGCGCCACGGCGAAGCTGCCGGGCACGATGCGCCTGGCGCCCGACCTGGTGCTGAGCGTGGTGACGGCGATCTTCGAGAGCGCTGCCGAACGTGGCTTCCGCCGGCTGGCGGTGGTATGCGCCCATGGCGGCGACGTGCACACCGCCACCCTGGCCGCGCGCGCCGCATTCGAGCGCTGTGGCGTACCGGTGGCGGTCCACCACGCGGTGCCTGGCCGCGGCACGACCGCACGCGAGGCGGAGCTGGCCGGGCCGGCACTGGCGCGCGATGACGAAGAGCCAGGCTACTGCGAGACGTCGCGCTTCATCGCGGCGCTCGAAGTGCTGGGACTGCCGCACGACCTGGTGGACTACTCCGCCATCGAGCGGGGACCTGTGGCGCGCCAGAGTACGTCATCAACACTGCCCCCGGCAGCACGTTCGGCCGGCGCAGGCTTCTACTTCTCCGACATTACGCAGCACATCCCCACGCCGGGCAGCTACTCCGCGGCGGAGGGCCGCGCCTACCTGGACGCAACGGCTGCGGCAATCGCGGAGAGCCTGAGGCGGATGCGGCCGTAAGAAGTGGCGGCTGACCGGGCGGGAGCGTCACACTTGGGCGCAGAATAATTAGCATGATGACCAGCGGCCGCCCGTTCCTCCAGATCCCCGGACCGACCAACGTCCCGGATCGCATCCTGCGCGCGATGGATCGACCAGTCATCGACCACCGCGGCCCAGAGTTCGCGGCGCTGACCAAACAGATCCTGCCACTGCTGGGCCCCGTGTTCGGCACGCGCGGCGGTCCGGACGGCGGCGCGCCGATCCTCTTCCCTGGCTCCGGCACCGGCGCCTGGGAGGCGGCGCTGGTGAACGTGCTGGCGCCGGGTGATCGCATCCTCGCTTTCAACTACGGCCACTTCAGCGCGCAGTTCGCGCAGACCGCGCGCAACCTGGGTTACGAAGTGGACGAAGTGCCACTGCGCTGGGGGCAGGCGGTTACGCAGGATGACCTGGAATGCTCCCTGCGAGACGGCGCCGGAGAGGCCGGAGCGAGAAGGAGCACGGGCCAGACAGCGCGCCAACCGTACAAGGCGGTGCTGGTCGTGCAGAACGAGACCTCCACCGGCGTCCTCACCGACGTGGCGGCGGTGCGCAGGGCGCTAGACGCCGCGGGCAGCGACGCGCTGCTGATCGTGGATGCGGTGAGCGCGCTGGCCAGCACGCCGTTCCGCATGGACGAGTGGCGGGTGGACGTCGCGCTGGCCGGCAGCCAGAAGGGACTCATGCTACCGCCCGGTGTGGCGCTGCTGTGCGCCGGGCCGCGCGCCCGCCAGGTCGCGGAGCAGTGCCCGACACCGCGCCACTACTGGGATTGGCGTCCCATCCTGCGCGACAACGCGGCCGGCTTCTTCCCGTACACGCCCGCCACGCTGCTCCTCTTCGGCTTGCGTGAGGCGCTGGTGATGCTGGTGGAGGAAGAAGGGCTGGACGCCGTCTTCGCCCGCCACGAGCGGCTGGCCGGCGGTGTGCGCGCCGCGCTCGCCGCCTGGGAGCGCTGGGGTCTAACCAACCTGTGCGAAGACCCCGACCGGTGCTCCCCGGTCCTCACCGCCGTCAAGATGCCGGACGGTATTGACTCGGACGTGGTGATCCGCCACGCGCGAGAGCGGTTTGGCCTCTCACTCGGCGTCGGCCTCGGGCGCATCAAGGGCGTTGTGCTGCGCATCGGCCACCTCGGAGCGCTCAACGAGCTGGAAGTCATCGGCACGCTCGGCGGGGTAGAGCTGGCGCTGCGCGAGAGTGGCGTTCCGCTTGACCTCGGCAGCGGCGTCGCCGCGGCGCAGCAAGCCTTCCTTAAATCGTGACCGCACCCGTGCCCACTCCAGTTGCGTCTGGTCCCACGGGGCCCCTGCCGCGCGGCGCGGTATCTGAGCCGCACCGGCTGGCAACGGGCCTCTCGGCCGACCAGTTGGCGCTGCTGCTGGGCGAATACGACAACATGCTGTCGTGCATCCGGTGCGGGCAGTGCCTGACGTCGTGCCCCACCTACGTCCTCTCGATGCACGAAGCCGAAGGGCCGCGTGGCCGTATCGCCCTGGCCCGCGCGCTGGTGGAAGGGCACCTGGCGCTAACCGACGACCTCGTGGAGCACGAGCAGAACTGCCTGGTGTGCGATGCCTGCACGGCGGTCTGCCCGGCCGGTGTCCACATGGACCCGCTGCAAGTAGCGCTGCGCAGCGCCATCGAGCCGGCACGCCGCCGCTCGCCGTGGGTGCGCGCCCTGCGGCACGTGGTGTTCCGCCGGCTGTTCCCGGACATGCGCGCCTTCCGTCTGCTAGTGCGCCTGCTATGGCTCTACCAGCGCTCCGGGCTGCAGTGGCTGGCGCGCCGCAGCGGCGCCCTGCGCCTCCTCGGCCTGCACCAGTCCGAGGCGTTCCTACCTGCGATCTCCGCTTCCTTTCTTATCCCAGATGGCGCCGTCCATGCCGCCGTGGTCGAGACCCAACAGAGCGCGCTACAGCCCGAAAGCACACCTCCCTCCACCCTACCAACATTTACACCTTCTACTGTATCTTTCTTCGCCGGCTGCGTCATGTCAACCGCGCTGGCGGATACTGACCGCGCCACAATCCGCGTGCTCCAGCGCTCCGGCTGCGATGTAGTTATGGTTAATGCGCAAGGGTGCTGCGGCGCGCTCAATGCGCACGGTGGCGACCTGCCGATGTCCCTGGAGCTGGCGAAGCGCACCATCGCAGCCTTCGAGCAGGACGGTCACGGCGGCACGACGCCGGTGATCGTGAACTCCGCGGGCTGCGGCGCCATGCTCAAGGACTACGCCCACCACCTGCGCGATGACCCGGAGTGGGCCAGCCGCGCGGCGGCGTTCTCGCAGCGCGTGCAGGACGTGACTCAGTTCCTTGCCGGCCGGCCCCTGCCGATGCGGCGCAGTCTGGACGTGCGTGTGGCCTACCAGGAACCCTGCCACCTGGCGCACGCCCAGCGCATCCGGCAGCAGCCCCGCCAGCTGCTGCAGTCGATCCCCGGCGTGCAGCTGCTGGAGATGGAGGAGAGCACGCTCTGCTGCGGCAGCGCGGGCATCTACAACGTCACCAACCCCAAAGAGTCGGCGCAGCTCCAGCAGCGCAAGCTCGCCAGCGCGCTCGCCACCGGCGCCGAGGTGGTCGCCACCGCCAATCCGGGCTGCTTACTCCAGTTGCAGAGTGGCGCTCGCGCGCAAGGGTCGAATCTTCAAATCAAACACATCGTCGAGCTGCTCGACGAGGCCACCGCGTGACGGCGCTCGCCGCCGACTTGCGCCGGCTGGTCCAGCACAGCCAGGTGGTGGACGCACCCGCCGAGCTGCGCACGTACGCCTATGACGCGTCGTTCCTGACCCAGCTGGCGCCGCAGTCGCCCGACGCTGTGGTGATCGCCGGGTCAGAGGCAGACGTGGTGTCGGTGATGCGCTACGCGTATGAGCGGGGCGTGCCGGTGACGCCGCGCGGCGCCGCCAGCGGGCAGACCGGTGGCTGCGTTGCGCTGCGCGGCGGCATCGTGCTGGCGCTCAACGCGCTGAACCGCATCGTCGAGATCGACGTGCCGAACATGCAGGTCATCTGCGAGCCGGGCGTGGTGCATGCGCAGCTGAACGAGCAGCTGGCGAAGCACCGGCTGGTCTTCCCGCCGGACCCCGGATCCACTCGCATGGCCACCGTGGGCGGCATGGCCGCCAACAACGCCCACGGCATGCGCGCGGTGAAGTACGGCCCCACCGGCGCGTGGGTGCTGGGGCTGCACGTCGTGCTGCCCGATGGGACGTTGATAGAGACCGGCTCGGCGGGGTCGCGGGCCAAACAGTCGTCGGCCGGGTTGGAGCTGACCAAGCTCTTCGTCGGCGCCGAGGGCACGCTGGGCGTGATGACGCAGCTGCGCCTTAAGCTGATGCCCATCGCCCCGGGACGCGCCATCGTGCTAGCGCTGTTTGACGAGCTGGAGAATGCCGGGCGTGCGGTGCAGGCGGTCTTCGCCGCCGGCATCACGCCGTCCGCCATAGAGATCCTGGACGAGCGCTGCGTGCGCGCCGTGAACCTCTACCGGCCGGCCATGAACTTGCCGGAGGTGGAGGCGCTGCTGCTCTTCGAGGTGGACGGCAACCCGGCCGGCGTGGGGTCGGACGCGGCGCAGATCGCGGAGATCGTCGCGCCGCTGGTGCGCGGCGCCGGGACGGCCGACGGCGCACGGAGCGTCGAGTGGTCGGTGGAGGCCAAGCGCATCGCGGCGCTGTGGGAGGCGCGCTCGGTGGTCGGCGCCGCGGTGGGCATGCTGCGCCCTAACGCCAACCGTGCTTACTGCGGCGAGGACATCTGCGTGCCGGTGGCGCGCATCCCCCAGACGCTGCGTGCTATCCAGGACATCTCGCAGAAGTACGACATCCCTATCGCCACGTATGGCCACATCGGCGGCGGCAGCTTGCACCCCGGCCACTTGATCGATGGCCGGAACGCGGACGACGTGGCGCGTGTGCTGCAAGTGGCCGACGAGATCCACGACCTGGCGCTGCGCATGGGCGGCACCACCACAGGCGAGCACGGCGTCGGCGCCGTCCGCGCGCGCTTCATGCCCCAGGAGCACGGTCCCGCGCTGGACGCCATGCGCCGCATCAAGCAGGCGCTCGATCCAAAGGGAATCATGAACCCCGGCAAGGTCTTTCCGGATCAGATGCCGGTGGTCGAAGCAGAGCTGCCCATCGTGCTCCCCGTGGGCGAGCCGGCCAGGGCCACGGTCGATCCAGGGTAGGGCTCAACGCACCGGCTTTGCCATTATGATGTCCGGCCGGCCGCGGCCGTTCGCGTCGGGTACTATGCCGATGATGGTGAAGCCCAGCTTGCGGTAGAACTCCATCGGGTGTTTCGTCAGCACGCGCGCACTCGCGATGTGGCCAGGCACGTCCGCGTACAGGTCAACGCCGGAGAGGGAAGTAGCGTCGCTCTCGTCGTCGGTACCCAGCCGGATCGTCAGACCGCCGCGCTCGCGCACGCGCTCCTCCAGGTCGCGCACCAGCGCCCTGCCGATGCCATGACCCTGGAGATCCGGCCGCACCACCAGCGGGTGCAGCTCCCAGACCCGCCCGCTGTACTCAGGCTGGGCGCCGATCCAGCCGAGCGCCCTCCCCTCGCCGTCAATGGCCACGCGCGCAATCTTCTCCGGCTCTATCGCCTCCTGTACCTCTTCCAGTCCGCTCTCCATGTCTGGCCACGCCCCCGGCCACTGCTCACCGAATCCCTCCACCAGCAGGACCGCGGTCTGCGCGACCAGGTCGCCATCCTCCGCAAGCAGGTCCACGATCCGCACGTCATCCGCCACGGGTCATCTCCCTCCTGGCATCCCCCAGAGTACCGAGCCGCGCA
The DNA here is from genome assembly GCA_902805635.1 of uncultured Chloroflexota bacterium. Taxonomy (GTDB): domain Bacteria; phylum Chloroflexota; class UBA11872; order UBA12225; family UBA12225; genus CADCTC01. Next base: position 10,225 of record CADCTC010000256.1, on the reverse strand, counting down.
CCCGGCGCGCCCTGTTGCCGCGGGAGTCAGAGGACCAAGACAACCGCGTCTCCTGAAAAGGCTGCGTGTGTACTGTGTACCCTCAGGCCAAGCACATCGGCACAGACTGACGGCAACGGAAGCGCACATGGCAGACAACTGGCACTACGGGCGGATCACTTACAGCTTCGAGTACGAGCGGCGGTTGCGCGTGGGGTTCGTCGGGTGCGGCGTCCACTCCTGGCGCAACGTGTACCCCACATTCCAGTACGCGCCGGTGGACCTGGTGGCGGTGGCCGACCCCTTCGAGGAGAAGGCCGTAGCGTACGCCAAGCAGTTCGGCGTGCCCAAGCACTACCGCGACCACCGCGAGATGCTCTCCAACGAGCAGCTGGACGCCATCTTCGTCGTCACCAACTACGACCAACGCGGGCACCCGCGCTACCCAGTCATCGCCACCGACGCGATGGAGGCGGGCGCGCACGCCTGGATAGAAAAGCCACCCGCAGCCACGGTGGAGGAAGTCCAGCAGATGCTGGATGCCGAGCGGCGCACAGGCAAGTTCGTGCAGGTGGGCTACAAGAAGATGTTCTTCCCCGCCATCGCCAAGGCTAAGGAGATCATCTCGCGCACCGAGGAGTTCGGCCAGCCGGCGCAGATCTACGTGCGCTACCCGCAGTCACTGCCTCCGCCAGATGAGCGCCAGGCGTCGAACAGGCGCATGATCAGCTTCCTTGACCATTTCTTTCATCCCGGTTCGATCATCCACCGACTGATGGGCCCCGTGCGGCGGATGAGCTACGTGCGCGAGCCACACAATGGCGGCAGCTTCTCCACGCTCACGTTCACCAGCGGCGCGGTGGGCGTCATGCACCTGGCGGCGGGCCACTCGGGCGCGAGCCCCTTGGAGCGGTTGGAAGTGATCGGCCACGGCGCCAACGTGGTGGTAGAGAACGGCGTAAAGCTGACCTACTACCGCAAGGGCAACCGCGGCGAAGGCGGCTATGGCCGCGCGTCGTCGTTCATCGGGCCGGACGACGGAGCGCCCATCGTCTGGGAGCCGGAGTTCTCACTCGGACAGCTGTACAACAAGAACATCTTCACCCTGGGCTACGCGCCGGAGGTGATCTCCTTCTGCGAGCACATCCTGGAGGGCAAGCGACCGGCGTACGCCAACCTCGACGATACGCTGCAGCTCCTGCGCTGGTACGACGCGTACCGTCAGCCGGAGGGCCAGGTCATCGAGATCGCGCACGACTGACTAGAACCATTTTGCGAAAGCGCTTCCCGCCGTCTGGCTACGGCAGCTCGACCTCGGCACGCACCACACCGGCGCGCTCGTGGCAAGCGAGCAGGCGGATGGTGCTGCCGGCGGGGGCGCGCACGACCCATTCGACTTTGAGGCGGTCTTCGGTGGGATCGGAGGCGCGGCGGGTGGGGGCGGAGGACTTGTAGGCGCGACCCTCGAGCTGGCCGCGCTCTTCCAGATGCTTGCCGGTCTCCAGCGTCGCGCCGTCGGGCAGCTCGATCTCGCACACCACGCCGCGCACCAGCTTGCTCTCCTGGGCGTGCTTGGTCACGTAGGTGGGCAGCCACCCGGTGTTCTGCACGACCAGGCGCACCCGGTAGGCGCCTGGTCCCAGCTGGGTTGCGTCCGCCTGGTAGAGCTCCAACCGGGGCGAGATGAGGCAGTGCCAGATCAACCAGTCCGGGAAGGCGGCTATCTCCTTTTCTAGCAGCGCGGGCGGCGGATTGCCGAAGGCGTACAGGGCATCCCAACCGCCGAGCTCGACGGGGCCCAAGTCGGGGTGGTCGAACGGGCGCCACGCGGCGTAGCCCTGGCCGTCGAGCGCATCGTCGCTCCAGCGCAGCATCTTGAGGTCGTCTTCCAGCGGGTGCTCGCGGTACCAGTCGATGAACTTGAAGCCTTCCGTGGGAATGCCCGCGTGGCGCTGCGGGCTCCACAGCTCCACCGTCCAGGCGAAGATGCCCAGGTGCTCATACGCCCAGTCGTCGAACGCGCCGGTGATGACCTCCTTAGGGTGGTAACGGAAGTCGTGGTAGACCGACACGTTGGGGTACCCGGTCAGGTCTGTCCCTTTCTGCCCAATCTTCTGGTACGTCCACAGGTCTTCGGCGGGGAACTGCTCGTCGGACTGGTGGCTGAACGGCCGCAGGATGACGCCGGACTGGGTGTGGAAGGCAACGCCGCCGGTGATGTTGGGATGGCGCGAGACAAAGCGCACCAGCGCGGCCACCTCAGGCTCGGACGCTGGGTAGGGGCCCGCGCCGCGCTGCTGGTGCTCTTGGCGCCAGTTGGCGGGGAAGTTGCGGTTGAGGTCCAGCCGCTGCTTTATTTGTTGGACGTCAATGATGACGCCGTCGTATTCGTGGACGCGCCCTTCCGGGAAGACGCGGTAGTAGGTGCCGCCCGTCTCGGTCGGATCCCGGCGCACCATCAGGCGCGCGTCGTCAGGGCACTCCTTCCAGGGGCCGTTGGGGTCCACCAGGCGCATGGCGCGGATGTGGCCGTCACCATCCACGTCCTCCACGTAGAGGCCGCCGCGCGGCTCCTCGTCGTAGGGATAGGGGCGCGTGCTGGAGCGCAGCAGCCTGGGCCGGTCGGCCAGGGCACACTCGGCGCCGTCCGGGTTGACGCGCGGGCAGATGTAGAAGGCGCGCGTCTCCAGGCAGCGGCGCACGTCCGGGTCGCCTGGAAACTGGGTGACGAGCGTGTGGAGCAGGTAGAGCAGCGCACTGGATGGGGCGAGCTCGGTGGCGTGGATAGAGCCATCCACCCACAAGGCAGGCTTCTCCGTGTCGGGCCCGGTCGCGAAGCTGGTGACGGTTGCGACCCAGATGTCGCGCCCCTCATGGCTCTTGCCGATGCTCTCCAGGTGCACCAGCTCCGGATGCGCCGCGGCGAACTCGTGCAGCACACGAGTCAGGTCGTCGTAGCGGTAGTAGCGATCGAAGCGCACGTCTACCTGGGGAGCTGGCATGGAAGGAGTGTAGGCAGTGAGTAGAGGCTGGTGCACAGTGAGCGCTTGTGCGCCTTGGGCAAATTGGTGCTGGAAATTCTCCCGGAACCGTGCTAGATTGGGAGGCTCAGGCGGCACTCCGTCTGGGCCGGGCGCACTTGGGCGCGCAACTTGACGCAGATAGGGACAAATCAACGTGGGTACGTCTCGCAGAAGGTTCTTGAATCGGACGTTTGTGGCGGGGGCGCTGGGCAGCACCGCGCTGGGTGGACTGCTGGCGGCGTGTGGACCGGAGGCAACGCCGGGCGGGCCGTCGAGCGGCGGGCAATCGGGAGGGCAGGCGTCCGGGCAAGGCGGTAGCTCGACGCAGGTGCCGGCGGCAGCCGGGCAGCCCAAGATGGGCGGCACGCTGCGCATCGCCATGTACCAGGAGCCGGCCATCCTCAACCCGTACCTGAACAGCCAGACGGCCGGCACCGAGGTGATGAACCTCATCTTCCTGGGGCTCACCGATGTGGACCCGGAGGGCAAGCGCGTGCCGGTGCTGGCGTCTGAGGTACCGACCACCCAGAACGGCGGCGTCAGCGCCGACGGCAAGACGGTGACCTACAAGCTGCGCCGCGACGTGAAGTGGCACGACGGCAAGCCATTCACCGCCAAGGACGTGCAGTTCACCTGGCAGGCGATCATGGACACCAGCAACCCCATCGCCAGCCGCACCGGCTACAGCTCGATTACCGCGGTGGACGTGAAGGACGACTACACCGCCACCGTGACGTACAAGGAGTTCTACGCGCCGTTCGCCACGCTGTTCCCCAGCATCCTGCCGGCGCACGCCTACGACGGCAAGACTGCCGGCCTCGACAAGCACGACCAGGCGCGCAAGCCGATCGGCACCGGCCCGTTCAAGGTGCAGGAGTGGTCCAGCGGCAACCACGTCACACTCGCCAAGAATCCGGACTACTACCAGAAGGGCAAGCCGTACGTGGACCAGGTGGTCTTCCGCATCACCCCCAGCCGCGAGGTGGGCATCGCCCAGGTCAAGACCGGCGAGGCGGACGTGGTGTGGGACCTCTCCGAGGCATCCGTGCCGGAGGTGGAGAGCGACCCCAACCTGATGGTGTGGGCCGGCGCCGCGCCGGACGTGGAGCGGCTGATCATCAACTTCAGCGCGCCGTCGGGCGCGACCCAGGGGCTGCCGGCCTCCAAGCACCCCGTGCTAAGCGATCCCAAGGTGCGTGAGGCGATCGAGCTGGCGATCAACAAGAAGGCGATCGTGGACAAGCTGCTGTTCGGCAAGACGACCGTCGCTTCTTCGCCCGTACCGATGGGATGGGCCGCCTACAAGCCCGCGCCCAGCGAGTTCAGCGTGGACAAGGCGAAGCAACTGCTTGACCAGGCTGGATGGCGTCCCGGATCGGACGGCATCCGCGCCAAGGACGGCGTGAAGATGGTGCTGACCTATTCCACCACCACCGGCAATGCCCTGCGCGAGCGCACCCAGCAGGTGATCCAGGAGAACCTCCAGGCGGTGGGAATCCAGCTGGAGATCAAGAACCTGCCCTCGGCGGTGCTGCTCGGCCAGTGGGCCGACAACTCACCGCGCAAGCGCGGGAACTACGACATCAACATGTGGACGACCAACGCTGGGATCGACCCGCACCAGCACCTGGTGCAGTACTTCCACTCCTCGCAGATCCCCACCGAAGCCAACAAGGGCGACGGCTTCAACTACTCGCGCCTGATGGACCCGGAGGTGGACAAGGCGCTGGACGAGGCCGGCGCGACGCCGGACGAGACCAAGCGCAAGGCCGCCTACGAGCGGGCCCTGAAGGGGATCATCGCGTCACGGGCGCATATTTACCTCTATAACCGCCTGGACGTGGATGGCGGGCGCAAGTACGTGCAGGGGCACAAGCCCAACCCCTGGTCCACGCTGACCTGGGACCTGCACGAGTGGTGGCTGAACAAGTAACCAGGCAACAGGGTCCAGGCAGCATGGAGCAGGGCCTCCCACCGTACTGCCCGCTGCTTGCTGCTTGCTGCCCCTTGCCCACAACTAAGTCATGGGACGCTACCTGACACGCCGAGTGCTCCAAGCAGTGCCGCTGCTGCTGCTGATCACGCTCATCACGTACATGCTCATGCGGGCGACGCCCGGCGGGCCGCTCTCGATGTACGAGGGCGATCCGAGCGTGACGCCGGAGGACCTGGCGCGGCTGCGCGTGCAGTTGGGGCTGGCCGACCCGCCGCCGGTGCAGTACGTCAAGTGGCTGGGCAACTTCTTGCGCGGTGACTGGGGCTGGTCACTGGTCACCAAGCGGCCGGTACTGGAGATGGTGGCGGAACGGCTGCCCAACACGCTGCTGCTGATGTCGGTGGCGTTCGTCGTGTCGTTGCTCGTCGCCATCCCCGTGGGTGTGGTGTCGGCCATCCGCCAGTACTCGTTCTTCGACTACGCGGCCACCACGCTGGCCTTCATCGGCAACTCGCTGCCGACGTTCTGGATCGGGCTGATGCTGATCATGGTCTTCGCGGTGAGACTGCGCTGGCTGCCGGCGGGCGGCATGTTCACCATCGGCGCGCCGTTCTCGGTGGAGGACCGCCTGCGCTACCTGGTGCTGCCGGTAGTCACGCTGGCGCTGTTCGACGCTACCCACTACGCACGCTATCTTAGATCTAGCTTGCTTGACGTGATCCGGCAGGACTACGTGCGCACGGCGTACGCCAAGGGGCTGCGCGAGCGGGGCGTGGTGAGCCAACACGCCTTCAAGAACGCCGCCATCCCGCTGGTGACGGTGATCGCGCTGGACTTGCCGCAGCTATTCTCCGGCGCGCTGATTACCGAAACGATCTTCGCTTGGCCGGGCATGGGGCGCCTGTTCTGGGAGGCCACGCTGCGGGTGGACTACCCGGTGCTGATGGGCATCTTTACCGTGGCTGCCTCCCTGGTGGTCGTCTTCAACCTGCTGGCGGACCTGCTGTACGCCTGGCTGGACCCACGGATCAAGTTCTCGTAACGTAGGGAGACGAGAAACCGATGGCGACACAGGCGACAACACAGGGAGCCCTCCACGCCGCCGGCGCGGGTGACCCGGCGACGGGGATGGCGGCGGCGCCGGAGGGACTGGCCGCTGCCGACGGGCGCGTTGCGCGGGCGCCGCGCGGCGTGTGGGGCATCGCCTGGGATCGCTTCCGGCGCCACAAGCCGGCGCTGATTGGCCTGGCGGTGGTGGTGCTCTTATCGGCGATGTCGATCGCGGCGCCGGTGCTGTCGCCGTACAACCCCACCAAGACCAACCTGCTGGCCATCCTGGAAGGGCCGAGCCTGGCCCACCCGATGGGCACCGACGACCTGGGCCGGGACCTGATGACGCGCGTGCTGTTCGGCGGGCGCGTCTCGCTGGCGGTGGGCGTGCTGGCGGTGGCGCTGTCGGTCACGATAGGCACCACCGTGGGGGCGCTGTCCGGCTACTACGGCGGACTGCTGGACAACGTGCTGATGCGGGTGGTGGACTTCATGATCAGCCTGCCCTCGCTCTTCGTGCTGATCATGCTGGCCGCCATCTGGGGGACCAATCCGGTCACCATCGTGCTGGTCATTGGCGGGCTGCGCTGGATGGGCACGTCGCGCCTGGTGCGTGGGTCGTTCCTCAGCCTGCGCGAGCGCGAGTTCGTGGAGGCAGCGCGCTGCCTGGGGGCCGGTTCGGGGCGCATCATGGTGCGCCACATCCTGCCCAATGCCGTCGGCCCGATCATCGTCGCCGCCACGCTTGGCGTGGCCGGGGCGATTCTGACCGAGTCCAGCTTGAGCTTCCTGGGACTCGGTATCCAGCCGCCGATGGCGTCCTGGGGCAACATGCTGCGCACCGCGCAGGACCAGATGGTGCGCGCGCCGTGGACCGCCTTCTTCCCAGGTCTGATGATCTTCCTGACGGTGCTCTCGATGAACTACATCGGGGACGGCCTGCGCGACGCGCTGGATCCGCGCAAGGTGCATAAGGCGTAAGCGTACGCCGTAGGGCGCTAGCGGATTTCTGCCAGCCAGCCGCCGCCGGTGTTGGGTAGGAGTGTCCGACCCGGGAGGACGGGGGCTTCCACAATCCGGGTCAGCTTGAGCGGGATCACCAGCACGGGGCCTTCGATGGTCACGTTGCCGCTGTCATCCGACTCTTCAATGTCGATCCAGCCGGGCGCTTCGGCGAAGGCGCGGTAGTCGCCCTCGTCTAAGATGTCGAACCAGAACTTGCCCCGCTCGTCGGCAACGGCGGTGCCGATGACGTGACCTCTTTGGTTGCGCCCAGCGGGATCGATCAGCGCGAAGCGCGTGTCGTTTGCGGCGAGGGAGGCGCCCAGGACGATCACACCTTCTGCGCGAGAGACGAGCTCTTGCGCGGCGCGGCGCGAGCGACCATCGCCCGGCTCGGTGGGCTCGCCGAGGCGGAACAGTGTGACGCGGGCATATGGAATGACTTCGCCAGTGCGGATGTCGGTCACGATACCGGTGAGCGCGAGACTCAGGCGGAGGCGCATCTCGATAGTCCGGTTGGGTCCGGCGTAGACCTCTAGCTCCTTAGGTGCGTAGCCCGTCTTGGTCGCCAGGATGCGGTAGTCGTCCGGATTGAGGCCATCCACGACGACGAATCCGGTCTGATCAGTCCTCAAGCTGCGGATCGGCTGACCAGTGGCGGCGTGGGTGACGGCAACGTCAACGTCCGAAATGATGCGCCCGGTGCGGTCGTCTACGGTGGTGATGCGCAGCGTGGCGGGCTTGCCAGCGAGGATGAGCGTAGTGAACGGCGCTTCCTGCCCCAGACCCGGAAGCGAAACCGGGACTGGCTGCATCGGGTAGTAATCTGGGTGGACGGCGACGAGGGTGCAGCCGGTCCCAGTGATCCTGGAAAGCGCGTTCGGCTCGAGCGGCAGCGCGAAGTTGCCGCCCGCGTCGGTACGAGTGGTGCCTGCGACCGCGGTGTCGCCAGACGGCAGCGGGCACTGCAGGATGACCGACGCTGCTACGACCGGGCGCCCGGCAACATCGCGGGCCACGCCACCTAAATGGTTGCGCGCGTTGGCGAGCGCAAGGCGCAGGAAGGCGGTCTGCCCAGGCGCAACGGCGACATTGCCGGTGGAAGGCCAGTAGCCGGCGAGTGAGGCGCTGCCGCGGTAGTGGCCGGCGGGGATTGGCGAGATCCGCCAGGTGCCGTCATCGGCGGAGGTGATTGTGAATTCCTGGCCCGCCGGCCCGCCGCGGATCGTGACGGTGGCGCCGGCCAGTGGCTCGCCGGTGGTGGCATCTACCACTACGCCGGTTAGCGCGGCGGGCTGCTGGGCCAGCTCCAGCAGCACCGACGCTTCACGATCGGCGACGACGACCACCGGCCGGCTGCTGGCCGCGATGGTGAAGTAGCCGCCGGCCGCGGGACCGCTGGTGGGCGGCCCAGCCTCTACCACGTAGAGACCGGGTCCGGGTGGCATGAAGGCGAAGCCACCGTTGGAGTCGGCAATGGTGCTGGCGATGACGCTACCGGTCGGGCCGATCAGCGTGACGGCGGCGTCGGGAATGGGCCGGCGCGTGTCGCGGTCGAGCACGATGCCTGAGAGTGCACTGGCGGAGGGTACGAGCGCAGCATTGACTTCGGTGAGACGGCCGGCCGTGGTGGTGCCTCTCGATGAAACCGGGACGTACTCGGGGGCGCTGAAACGTAGCCCGTAGGTCAAGAACGGTGGCAGCACCTCGGTGCGGTACGAGCCGTCGGGGCTGGCTGTTAGCGTGTCCAGGACGGACCCGCTGGCATTGAGCAGCTGTATCGTCGCGCCGGGAACCGGCTCGCCGGTGCGGGCGTCGGTCAGCGTCGTGGTCAGCCACTCGGCGGGGTTCGATGCGCTCTTGGCGGTCGGCGTGCCAGCGGCGCCGGGCGTTGTGGCGCACGCCGGCTGTTCCGTCTCCGCCGGGGACGGACTTGCCTCTTGCGCCGTTGCCGCAGATCCGGACGCCGAGATTAAAACGAGCGCGAGGATGAACATGTGGACGAGCGACCGTGGCATACCCGTTCTCCTTCGAAATGAGGACCGTCCGAGAGCGCCTCACCGAGGAGCCGACTTCGGGTAACGCTACGTGAGGAACGGCGGACCGGATGTCGACGTGGACGCCCCGAAACCGCTCGTCACTCGACCGAAGTCCAGTGCGCCGCTAGAACGGCCAGCGCCGGAACGCGGCGCTGTTCCGCCGCAGCCGGCCATCCAGACCCCAGACGGCGCCGGACGCCACCACCGACAGGACCGCCAGCGGCACATACTCGTGCGGCTGCTCGAACATCCACTTGTTCGTCGTCAGGTAGAAGGCGGCCAGGAACAGCTGGAAGCTTAGCCCCACCAGTGCCGCCCCGCGGGAGGCGAGACCCACCACGAGGAGCAGCCCGACCCCGACCTCCATGGCGGTGGTCATCCACTGCATCACGCCCCAGTTGTCCAGCACGAGCTCGTTCGCCATCCACCGGATGCCGGGGAGCTGCTCGGTCCCAGGGCGGTCTTTGTTGGCCAGGCTGTCCAGGATGCGGCGCGACTCCGGCCGGTTGATCAGGTTGCCCACGTAGTAGTCGCCGAGCGTCACCCGTGACCAGCCGAAGACTTTCGCCAGACCGTTGGCGAGGAAGATAACCCCGAAGAAGATCCTGACCACCGCCAGGCCTTGCCCCAGCGTCCGGGCACTGACCCCGGCGCTGACCCCGACCGGGTCGCCGCGGTCGTCGGCGCGCGCACCGGGATCCCGGTGGGCGAGCTCGTCGCCGCCGAGCTCGAGCGCCTCGGCGCGCTCGAGGACGACCTGCACCGCCGGGTCGTCGGCCAGGAGCCCGCCGTCGCCGCCGTCGCGGACACGGTCCGCCGCGCGCGCGTCGGCCTCAGCGAGGGCGACAAGCCGCTCGGGACGTTCCTGTTCCTGGGCCCGACGGGCGTCGGCAAGACGGAGCTCGTCAAGGCCCTGGCCGAGCGCCTGTTCGCCACTGAGGACGCGCTCGTCCGGATCGACATGAGCGAGTTCCGCGAGCCGCACACGGTCGCGCGGCTGATCGGCTCGCCTCCCGGCTACGTCGGGTACGGCGAGGGCGGCCAGCTCACCGAGCCCGTCCGGCGGCGCCCGTACTCGGTCGTCCTGCTCGACGAGGTGGAGAAGGCGCACCCCGACGTGTGGAACGTCCTGCTCCAGCTCATGGACGACGGGCGGCTGACCGACGGCGAGGGCCGCACGGTCGACTTCTCGAACG
>CADCTC010000255.1 GCA_902805635.1 uncultured Chloroflexota bacterium | reverse complement strand
CCACCACACGCGCCGTCCTGAGTCGGGCCGTGCCGGCTTTGCCCAGCACCCCCCGCTGCTCGGAGGTTTGTGCAGACGGGATTAAGCGGATTTGGGGCGTTTGAAGACCAGGCGGGCAAACTCACCCGCCTGGTGTGACGCGCTCACGAGTTCCCACCCGCTCTGCCCGAAGGTGTTGAGCAGGGCCGCCACGTCTGAGTCGCGCTTGCCCCCCACGTGTTCTACGCGGTACTCCCATGTCTGCATGGCGCGCAGGATAGCATCGGTACACAGCGGTACCCCGCCCGGCGCGTGGACACCGGACGGGGCACGGCCAGCATAGCACCGCAGCGGAACGGGTGTAAGATGGCGGCGTGGCGGGAGAGCACGCGCGCCGGGCCGCCTATGAACGACTGTACGCGGAGTACCGGGAGGCGCGCCGCGCCTACGAGGATGCGCGGGCGCGCGGGGTGCACATGACCGAACTGGTCCGCCTGCGCGAGCGGATGCGCGCGCTGTGGGAGCGGCTGGCAATGTGACGCCGGGCGGCCTAGCACCGCAGCGGGCGGGCGAAGGATGCCGAAGAACCGACAGGCGTGCGCACTCACGCTACCAAGGGTGCGGCAGGCAGCAGCCGCCGCGTTTTGATCCCACACTCAGTGCAGCGCCCTTGCATTGCCCGCCGCCCGTTGCTCAGCTTCACGATACGCCGGTACGTGAGTGGCCGGCGGTCCCTACACCGCACGCAGTAGGCAACGTTCGGCGACGGAGGCGTTGCCAGCACAAAAGGAGCACGCCGGCTGTAGTCGCGCTTCTCCTTCGGCCGTCCGGGTGGGCGCTTCTCTTTTGGTGGCGACTCCTCCTGCTCGAGCCAGCGTTCCCCCAGCCGCAGCAGCCGCGCGCGCTCCCGTAGCGCCGCCTTTGAGGGACGCCCCGCCGGGCGGCGCGGCAGCATCTTCTGTGCTTCGGCGCGCCGATTGTGGACCAGGGCATCGGGGTCGCGCTCCCAGAGCTCGGCCATGATGCCCCGCAGGGGGTGGGTGGGCAGCTCCCACTCAACGTCGCTGAGGCGCCACAGAGTGCGCATCAGCCGGCGGCGCTCGCGCGGCGCGAGGTCCTCATGCTCAAGGCGCTCCTCGAGAGCGCGGATCTTATCGACGTGCCGCCAGTAGGGCGCCTGGCGGTCCTGCTGGCTGCGGTAGGCGAGGTCGTGGCAGCGCCGGCACAGGAAGTGGCGGCCGCCGGGCGGCTGGTACAGGAGCTGCACGCGCCGCCCGCAGCGGGTGTTGGGGCAGCGCCACCAGGTGCGCTGACCACCGAACGCAGTGGCCGTGCGCTCCACCGGCACGCTGTAACGGTAGTCGTGCTTCTCGCCGCGCCAGTCGGTGATGGTGTACGACAGCTCCAGCCGGCTGCCGTAGCTGTGCCAGCTGATCGACCCCGAGGGTTGGTTGCCCCGCGTCCAACTGCTCGTGCCCGGCAGGTTCGGGCGCAGCCAACCCTGGCGCGCGAACTCGGCGGCGTCCAGACGCTTGCTCTCTTCGCAGGTTGAGCGGCTCATGCGAGTGGCTCCTGCCGGGGTGGCTGCATATCTTGCCGTGGATTTCGACGCTCAGCAGGGGAGTTCACAGGGAAGGGCCTTTTAGTTTCGTGCGTAAATGCGAGTGCATAACAGGCGCCTTTCGGGGTGTTTCGGGCGCTACCGGGGTGCATTTCGTGCTTTGAGAGTGCGTTAGGGCGGGGAAATGCGTCCTGTGGGCCGTGAAAGTGGTCGCACCCGCGGCGGAAGTGACGCTTCACGTTTCGCGTTGGGGTAGGTAGTTGGGCGTGCCCCGCGCCCCACTTTCTCAGGAGATGTGTGAAGTTCCTGCTCCGCGCGTAGTCGCCGCGTGCAGTGCTCATCCGCACGTCGCCCGGTACTGCTTCCTGAGGCGCGGTCGCTCCCACACCGGCATCGACCGCCACTCGTGAGGCCATCTGCCGGAGCGCGCGTAGTAGCGGCGTGCCTGATGCCTTGGATGTGCAGTTCCTGGCGGCGTCATGCGGGTTGCGTCTTTTGGGGCACACCAACTGCACGTTCTGGATGCCCTCCGCCCCCTTCAAGCAACGGGGGCTCAGGCGGGCTCAGGCGGTCACCGTGGTCCGTCAGGGGACTCCGGCTTGGCCCGCGTCGCTTCCAACTCCGTCAAGCGGGCCTCCACCCGTTCGCGCACGCCACGGGCATCGCTTGCCACGTTCTGCTGGACGGAGGCGACGTTCACCTGCGCGGCGTTCTGCACCACCACCTGCGGCGCGTGCCGCCGGTAGTCCCGCAGCGCCCGCAGCGTGCGCAGGAACAGCCGGTGGAACCGATCCACCATGGCCGCCGACTGGTCGATGGTCTCCGCCACGCCGATGCGCGGCGGCTTCCAGTGGCCGTCCCGCCTCAGTAGCGCCTCCTCCAGCTTGCCCTCGGTGGTGGTCACCATGCTGAGCTGCCGCAGCCACCACAGGTAGCCCGCCCACGTCTGCGCCAGCGTGTCAATGAGCGCGTGCTCGATGCCCCCGCGGGGCCGCCACTCATCCAGGAAGCCGCGGCGGATGGCGAGGAACTGCGCCCGGTCCCAGGGGCCGGTGTCGAACTCCAGCGCCTGGATGGCTCGGTGCCCGCTCTCGAGTTCGTCCACTGCCTCGGCCTTGAGCCGCTCCCACACCCCGTGCGCTACGTCGGGGCTCTTCTCTGCGAGCAAGTTCAGCTCCCACCACGAGTACTGGTCCGGGGGCTTGCCGAGCAGCTGCTGTTGGTACTGCTCGTCGCCCGCGTCCGTGGCCTGGATGTGCGCCTCGTCCGGCGTCCGTTTCAGCTCCCGGCAGTAGTACGTGACCATGCGGTGGTAGGCCGCCGCCATCGCCCGCGCCACGCTTCCCGCCTCGGCAGCCGGGAGGTCCCCTGTCAGGGAGGGAGGGAGCGTCGGGCACCTCCCAGCCGCCGCCGCCAGTGCGTTACTCTCGCTCATGGCGTTCCAGCTCCCGGACGCCGCCCAGCAGGACGCGCCACTGCCGGCGGCCCTCCCCGGTCGTCTCTCGCGCCCGGCGCGCCTCCTGCCGGTGGTGTAACGTCGTCTGCCTGGCGGCCTCGGCGTCGGCCGCCCGCACGTACCGCTTGCGCAGCCGTCCACCGGAGCGCCAGAAGAGGTAGTGGTAGGGGCCGTGCGGCTCGCCCCGCGCGCACCTGCAGCTGGCCTTGCCGCAGCGCACCCACTGGGCGCACACCGCCGCGTTCTTGGGTAACGGTTCTCCGCTTTTCGCGTGTGCGTCCATACCTGTCCTCCGGTGATTGACGTAGATGTGGCTGCCACTAGTCCGCCGATAGAGGCTCCCTTGTCGGCTCCACGCCCTCACGGACCTCCGCGAGCACGCGGCGCACCGCCGCCGCGCACCACGGACAGCGGTACAACTCCGAGGCGGTCAGTACCCCGCCGCAGGAGATGCACCCGCTGGCGCCGGGGGCGAGGCGGCGGGCGACCAACACCGGGATGGCGCCGGTGCGTGGCACCTGAGGCAGCATTGCGGCCGCCCGCCAGGCCACCTCCCGCTCCCTTTCCTCGCTTCTTTCGCTTTTCTCGCACGCTGAACCGTTGAGCTCCGGGACCTCCGAGACCTCCGGCACTGCCATGGGGGACGCCGGCAACGACAGAAGCGTCTGGTCTTCCGTCCGCTCCTCCAGAGGCGCACTGGCCCGCTGCGACACAAAGGTGCGGGCAATGTCCAGGTAGGTCTGCTCAAGCATCGGCTTGTGTCCCGCGCCGGCACGTGCAAGTAAAGCGAAAGAAGCGAAGAAAGCCTGGCCGTCGCCGGCGGCTACCGAACGGCACGCCACACCTCGGCCGTGCGGCCGTCGGTCTCCCGACGCTCGCAGCGCGCCTTGCCGGCCGTCTGCAGCGCCTGGAGCGCCTGGGCGATCCGCGCCGCCGGCTTGTGGCGCCCGAACAGGTCGATGATGGCCGCCCGCGCCATCGCGCCGTTCGCCAGCAGCGCCTGCTGGATGGTGTCCGCCACCGGGTCGCCCGTCGCGTCGCCGAAGATGTGCGCCGCGCTGCGCTCGGCGTAGGCCCACAGCTCGGCCGCCGCCAGCAGGTGCTCGGCCGTCACCACGGGCGAACGGTCCAGCAGCGCGTAGGTGAGCGAGAGCCGCAGCACGTGCGCCTCCGCCCGCGCCAGGACCGAGCCGGCGAGTCCCTCCCGGTCCGCGGAAAGGGCCGGGTACATTGCCCGCCAGAGCTCGGCCGCGCCGCCGTCCCGCTCGACCGGCCCAATTCCCCGGGCCCACGCCAGCGCGCCGCGTAGCTCCCCCACCAGCACGTCCACGGCTTGCCCTCCGAACGCGGGCGGCTCGGCCAGGAGCTTGCTGCGCTTCACCAGCAGCCACAGGAAGCGGTTGGCGAAGCCGTTCACCGCCTCGGTGTCGTTCAGCTCGCGCCGCAGCTCGTCGGTCGTGATGTCCGCCACGATCCCCACGTGCGCCCCGCTGGCCACGGCGGGACTGCTCTTCGTCATCACGCGCAGGTTGCCGCTGTCCCATGCCTCGCGCACCACGGCGGAGAGCGTGTTGCCCTGCCGGTCCATCGTCTTGAGCACGCGCGCGAACTCGGGCTCCACCACCAGCAGCCGCTTGTCCTCGATCCCGCGATCGATCACGACGCGCTCGGTGCCGGTCACGCGTCCGTGCTCCTTCACCGGCTCGTCCTTCTCCAGGGGGTCGCGCACCGCCCAGATCAGGCCCTCGCCGGTGCTCAGGCCACCCACCACGTTGCGCCCGGTCCACTCCGGGTCGGCCAAGCGGAACACGTGTCCCACCGCGCGGCGGCTGTCGCCCTTGCGTGCCTTGGCGGACTTGCCGGCGAACACCCAAAAGCTCCGCGCCGGGTGGCGCGTCGCCCCCACCATCGCGTGCGGCCCCGGTCCGGCGGCCACGCCGAACTCGGCGAGGAAGTGGCCCAGCACCGCCACGGGGTCCGCCTCCGTCGTGCGGTCGATCTCGGCCACCAGTCGCCCGGCCAGCCCCCGGAACGCCGCCTCGCCGGGCGGCGTCGGCCACGCCTTCTCACCCAGCGGTACCTCCAGTACTTCGGTGGCTCTCCTGAGTGCCGCATCCTGCGCAGGCGGGTAGCGGCCCACGCTGCACGCGATGTGCTGGACCTCAGCGATCGGGAGCGGAGGATGGCAGCGCGCCGCGTTCTCCGCCAGCAGCGCCGCCTCTATCGCCGCGGGCGTCATCCCGCGCCGGCGCATGCTGCCCGCTAGGCTCATCAGCGTCACGTTGCGCTGACCCTCCGGGATCGGCGCGCCATGCGTGACTTCAAGCCCAGCGGCCTGCACGTCGCGCTCCGCCGGATCGTGGGCGGACCCACCCAGCGCCGCCAACAGCCACGCCGGCAGGGCTGCAAGTGGCACGTCCGCAGGGCCGCTGTCCGGGTGCCAGGCGTAGCGCCGCCCGCTGCGGTGCCAGCTAGGCGGGGCCACGATGTAGCCGCCATCGGCTTTTACGTCCAGCCCCGATCCCAGGGCACCGGATGTCCCCTTTACGTGGCCGCCGGGATGGGCGAATAGAAGATGGCGCCCGCCTCCTCCGGTCAGCGATTCCACCGTGATCGGCAAGCGGCCGTGCCTCCGCTGCAGTCCATTGAGCGACTCCTCGCCGCCGTTGCGCGGATCCATGTCGAGCACCACCAGACCAGACACGGCGCCTGTCCGAACGCCCACGTTCGCATCCGGCCAGCGCCCCCACCACGCACGGATCTGGGCCTCGTCAGTCGTTGCGTCGTCGTTCCCGTGCGTTGTCCGGGGATGCTTCCCGGCATTGTTCGTACAGTCCGCACCGTCCGAGCAGGTGCAGACGCCGGCCGCTTGGAT
>CADCTC010000254.1 GCA_902805635.1 uncultured Chloroflexota bacterium | reverse complement strand
GAATTAGATACTCCGGTAGTCCACGCCCTAAACGATGTGCACTCGGTGTAGGGGGTATCGACCCCCCCTGCGCCCCAGCTAACGCGGTAAGTGCACCGCCT
Source organism: uncultured Chloroflexota bacterium (assembly GCA_902805635.1). Lineage (GTDB taxonomy): Bacteria > Chloroflexota > UBA11872 > UBA12225 > UBA12225 > CADCTC01. The sequence goes on along the minus strand of CADCTC010000254.1, from coordinate 31,159 downwards.
GGGGACTACGGCCGCAAGGCTAAAACTCAAAGGAATTGACGGGGACCCGCACAAGCAGCGGAGCGTGTGGATTAATTCGATGCAACGCGAAGAACCTTACCCAGGCTTGACATGCTACTGGTAGGGACCCGAAAGGGAACCGACCCGCAAGGGAGGTAGCACCGGTGCTGCATGGCTGTCGTCAGCTCGTGCCGTGAGGTGTTGGGTTAAGTCCCGCAACGAGCGCAACCCCCGTCCCTAGTTGATGTTTCTAGGGAGACTGCCGGGTGAACCCCGGAGGAAGGTGGGGATGACGTCAAGTCCGCATGGCCCTTACGTCTGGGGCTTCACACACGCTACAATCGCCGGGACAGCGGGACGCGACTGCGCGAGCAGGAGCCAATCCCCCAAAGCCGGCGCCAGTCCGGATTGGAGGCTGCAACTCGCCTCCATGAAGTCGGAGTTGCTAGTAACCGCGCGTCAGCATAGTGCGGTGAATGCGTTCCCGGGCCTTGTACACACCGCCCGTCACACCACGAAAGTTGGCAAGACTCGAATGCGGTGGGCCAACCTGCGCAAGCAGGAGGCAGCCGTCGAGAGTCGGGTCGATGATTGGGGTGAAGTCGTAACAAGGTAGCCGTACGGGAACGTGCGGCTGGATCACCTCCTTTCTAGGAGTCGCTCTTCCTCAAGAAGATGGCCACGTGCCCCTTCGCGAGGAGAGATGGCACCAAGGTCGATCCCAACCAGCTCCACAGCTTGTTGGTGACCGAGTGATCTCGCAAACGTTCTTGGCTATTTGGCGAGGTCTTCCTTCCACTCTTCAGCGGTTCAGGTTTGTTGCAGGGGTCGCTTCGGCGGCCCCTTCTTCGTTTTCGAGGTGTTCCGTCGGTCAGGTCGAAGATTCCAAAACGAACTACGGCACGACCGGCAGACACTGCTTTTCAAATTGAGCTTTCCGAGTGGACCAGACAATCGCGCGGCCCGAGTAGTCGTGGGCGTCAGCTCACGGCCACGCGGGAGCGAGGAAAGTCCGCACTCCACAGAGCAGGGTAGCGGGTAACGCCCGTCCGCCGTGAGGCGAGGACCAGTGGCACAGAGACTAATCCCGGCTCTCCGCGAGGAGGGTGCTGGGGGTGAAAAGGCCAAACTCTACCCGGAGCAAGCCCGAGTCGGGACGTCGACGCTGCTCGCAGAGTCCCAGGTTGGGCGCCAGGAGCCGCCGGGCAACCGGCCGGCCAAGAGAGATGATTGTCCGCGACAGAATGCGGCTTATCGGCTCACTCGGAACGGAACAAGTGCTGAGGACTGAGACTTGCTAGACTTTGCGGTGGAGGACTGGCTCAGTCCTCAGCACTTTTCGCTCAGCACTCGTCTTGCCGCCATCGTCTAGAGGCCTAGGACACCACCCTTTCAAGGTGAAGATCACGGGTTCGAATCCCGTTGGCGGTACCACCGGATGCGTGGCGCGTATGGCATGGAGGTATGGCCCTCCGCCCTACTCGTCGCGCATTCTTTGTGTCTGATGCAGCTCGCCTACGTCCCTGATCCCTACCGCTACTTCCGCCGCCCGACCCGCGTGGTCATGGTGGGTGATGTCGCCGTTGGCGGCGATAACCCCATCCGTGTCCAGTCGATGACCACCACCGACACCATGGACACCGCCGCGACCGTGGCGCAGGCGGCCAGCCTAGTGAGCGCCGGCTGCGAGATCGTACGCATTACCGCCCCCACGGTCGAAGACGCCCGGAACCTTGGCGCCATCCGCGCTGCCCTCCGAGCGAAAGGCATCGGCGTGCCTCTGGTGGCGGACATCCACTTCAGCCCCGCCGCCGCGATGGAGGCCGCCGAGCACGTCGAGAAGGTGCGCATCAACCCCGGCAATTTCGCCGACAGCAAGCGCTTCGCGGTGCGCGAGTACAGTGACGATCAGTACGACGCCGAGTTGCTCCGCATCGAGGAGCGCTTTGCCCCGCTGGTGCACAAGTGCAAGGCACGCGGCATCGCCATGCGCATCGGGACCAACCACGGCTCTCTTTCAGACCGCATCATGAACCGCTTCGGCGACACGCCGCTGGGCATGGTGGAGTCTGCGCTCGAGTTTGCTCTGATCTGCCATCGCCATGGCTACGACGACCTGATCTTCTCGATGAAGGCGTCCAACCCGAAGGTGATGATCCAGGCATACCGCCTGCTCGCCGCGCGGCTAGCCGATCTAGGCCTGGACTACCCCTTCCACCTGGGCGTCACCGAAGCCGGCAACGGCGAAGACGGCCGCATCAAGAGCGCCATCGGCATCGGCAGCCTGCTCGAAGACGGCATCGGCGACACCATCCGCGTCTCCCTCACCGAAGACCCCAAATACGAAGTCCCCGTGGCCTTTGCCCTGGCGAAGCCGTATCAGGGCGGGAGCCCTGCGCATGAGGCCGGGACAGCTACGGTCCTCCCCGATCTCCGCACCCCCTACGCGTACAGCCGGCGCGAGACGGGTGTGGTGGCTGTGGGCAGCATCACCTTCGGCAGCGGCCAGCCTGTGCGGGTGGTCCACCCGTTCGCCGGTGCGCTCGGAAAGGTGGACCGCCTGGTGGAGCGTGCCGCCGCACTCGCCGAGGCAGATGGTCTGATCGCCGCCCGACCCGACGCGCTGTCGGTGTACGTGGGGAGCGATGCCGACCTGGCGGCGCTGGAAACGCTCCAGGAAGCGCTGGTGGCGAACCAGGCGGCGATGGCCGTCCTGTCGGTCGTAGCGTGCGTTCCTCTGGACTACGTCAACCTTGATCGTGTTGCTCGTGTGGCGGATGCGCTGTCGCTTTCGACAGGCACGGCCACAGGTGCTGGCTTGGGTGCGCCTGGACTGGACGGACGCTTACGCGCAGCGCTTGCCTCCGTGGCTTCCAGCCGCCGGCCGCTGTTCCTAGAAGCCGTTCCTGACGCGGCTGAGCGCGACACCGCGCGCGCCGCATCCGCCGCGGTAGAGCGCGTGCTGCACGGCCTCATCGCGGCACGCGCGGTCAGCTGCCGCGACGTAGTGCTCAGCGTCTCCGCCCGTGATACCGGGCTGGCGGTACGCACCTATCGCCTGCTGGCGACGCAACTAGCAGAGCAGGGGGAGGCGCCGCCGCTGCACCTGGTGGCGTGGCCGCGTGGCGACCGGCAGGAGGTGCTGCTGCGCTCGTCGGTCCTGCTTGGCGCGTTGTTGTGCGACGGTATCGGCGACTCGGTCCAGGTAATGGGCGCCACGCGCGACTTGGACGACGCGGCGCGTGCGCGGCTGGCCTTCAATGTCCTGCAGGGTGCCGGCGTGCGCCTGTCGAAAACCGAGTACGTCGCCTGTCCCTCCTGCGGCCGCACGCTGTTCAACCTCCAGGACACCACTGAGCGCATCCAGCGCCAGACGGGCCACCTCAAAGGCGTGAAGATCGCCATTATGGGCTGCATCGTGAACGGCCCCGGCGAGATGGCCGACGCCGACTTCGGCTACGTCGGCGGCGCTCCGGGCAAGGTCAACCTTTACGTAGGCAAGGAGTGCATTGAGAAGGGCGTGCCCGAGGCCGAGGCGGATGCCCGCCTGATCGCCCTTATCCGCTCCCACGACAAGTGGGTCGATCCGCCGGTGACGTCAGCGTCACCACCGGCCACACTACCGCCGGCAGAGCCCGCTGCGTTACTGGCGCTGTCCACCGCTAGCGGGTGACGCTGCTATACTGACCCATCCTGCGGTTGATTTCGTGGTATAGGTGAGTATGGTGAGCCAGGAAAGCCGTGCAGCCCGCGGAGCAGAGTCGGCGCTCCCCGACACGACGGGAGTGGCCGCGGGAAACGGCGGGAGCACGGGCAGCGGCCGCACGCGCGTGGTGGTGGTGGACGACCAACGGCTGTTTCGCCGGGGCGCAGTATCGGTACTCGACCGGCAGGGCGGCTTCGACATCGTTGGGCCCTCCGAGAATGACGACGAGACACTGGAGAGCGTCACGACGGAGCAGCCCGGCGTGGTGGTGCTGGGTGAGCTGAGCGGCGGCTGGGACGTATTTGCCGCCGCACTGCGGAAGCGGCTGCCCGAGACCGGGTTGGTAGTCCTGCTGGACCGCATCACCGAGGAAGACCTCTTTTACGCGCTCAAGGCAGGCGCCTGCGCCTGCCGGCCGCGCACCATCTCGCCAGATCACCTGGTGGACGCGGTGCAGCACGCGGCGCGGGGCGAGTGCGTCATCCACATGAGCGACGTCACCAGCAGCGGCCCCTCGCGGCGCATCCTGGCCCAGGAAGGCATGCAGCCCGATTCGCCCTCTCAGGAGGCGTCGATGGCCTGCCCGCTGTCCGACCGTGAGATGGAGATCCTGGCCGGCGTTGCGGAGGGCTGCTCCAACAAGGAGATCGGCCGGCGCTGCGGGATCTCCGACCAGACCGTGAAGAACCACCTCACCGCCGTGCTACGCAAGCTGAACGTCACCGACCGCACCGAGGCGGTGGTGATCGCGCTGCGCAACCGCTGGCTCAAGCTCGAGTCGATCAAGATCGGTCGCCCCGCCGCGTAGTACCGCAGCGCCCGGACGAAACGAACACCACTGGCCCGCCGTTTAGGGAGCGGGGGCGCGGACGAACACGACCGACGCCAGCACTGAGAACAGCACCCACAGCACGATGCTGCTCAGTACCCCAGCGACGATCAGGAACAGCGCTACCTTCCAGGTCGCTACCGTAGTGATGCCGCCCGGCCGGTTGTACCAGTCCCACATGCCCATGCCGGCATTCTAGGCTATAGAGCACCAACCATGATCGACCTGCTTCCCCATCTGCGCGCTCGCGCGACCGAGAGCCTCGTAGACCCACCCGACGCGCCCGATCCCGGCTTCTCGGCTGCTCTCGGCTTTGGTCTCGGACCGGCAGTGCTCAGCGTCGGAGAGGCGACGACGCATATCAAGTCGCTGCTTGACGACGACCCTACCCTCGGCGATTGCTGGGTGCGCGGCGAAGTCTCCGACCCGCGCACCTACGGCTCCGGGCACACCTACTTCACGCTCAAGGACGGCGGCAGCCAGCTGAAGTGCGTGCTCTTCCGGCAGCGGTCACGTGGCCTAGATCCCCTGGAGAACGGTCGCCAGTACGTCGTGCGGGGCAGCGTCTCCGTCTACGAGGCAAACGGCGTCTACCAACTGTACGTCACCGACCACCGCCCGGTCGGAGTCGGCGAGCTTTACCAGCAGTTCGAGCTGCTCAAGGCTAGGCTCGAGGCCGACGGCTTGTTTGCCCCGGAGCGCAAGCGCCCGCTGCCGCGCTGGCCACGACGCATCGGCGTCGCGACCTCCGCCCAGGGGGCGGTGATCCACGACCTGCGCCAGGTGTTGGGCCGGCGTTTCCCGCTGGTGGAGCTGGTGCTGGCGCCATGCCTAGTGCAGGGCGCCACCGCCGCCCGCAGCATCGTCGCCAGCCTAAGCGCGCTGGTGGCCCACGGCGTAGACCTTGTCGTGGTGGCGCGCGGCGGCGGCTCGCTGGAGGACCTATGGGCGTACAACGAGGAGATGGTCGCCCGCACCATCGCCGGCTGCCCGGTGCCGGTGGTCAGCGGTGTGGGGCACGAGACCGATTTCACCATCGCCGACTTCGTGGCCGACGTGCGCGCGCCAACGCCCAGCGCCGCCGCCGAGATGATCGTCCCCGACGCGGGCGAGCTGACGCGCGCACTTGCGTCACTTACCACCCGCGCCGAGCGCGCCGTGCAGGCACAGCTGTGGGTATCCCGCTCCGACCTTGACGAGCGTGAAGCGCGCCAGCGCCGCGCGCTGCTGGCCCGCCTGGAGCGTGCCGAGCAGCGGCTGGCCGCACTTGATGGGCGTCTAGCCGCGCTGAGCCCGCTAGCAGTGCTGGGGCGTGGCTACTCCGTTGTACGTGACACTGCGACCGGCGCTGTGCTGCGCAGCGCCGCCCACGCGCATCCCGGCCAGGTGCTAGACATCCAGCTCGGCGAAGGCGCCCTCTCGGCCACCGTGAATAGCGTGCGACCCACACCGTCCAAGGCAGAGCAACATGGCTAAGACGACCATCCAGACGCCCGCGCCCGCGATACAGGAAGCTCCACAGGCAACCACCCAAGCGGCCGACCTGACCTTCGGAGAGGCGATGACACGCCTGGAAGAGATCGTGACTGAGCTCGAGGAGAGCGATGAGCTCGGCCTGGAGCAGGCACTCGCGCTCTACGAGCAAGGCACCGTCCTGGCCGGTGACTGCCGCCAGCGCCTCTCGGCGGCCAAGCTGCGCCTGGTCGAGATCGCCGCGAGCGTCCCTGCCGGCGACGACGCCTAATGGCCACCGGCTGCGGGTGATCCCTCGGGCTGAATGCCCAGGGCAACCCGACTCGCTACCATCGCGCCGGGGCATGAGGGGCACGACGGCGTGGACGCACTGAGGGACGCGCTGCTGGCGTCGTGGGACGAGCGCGTCGTCCAGCAGGCGGGCGACATCCTGGTGCGCCTGGTGCTGGCGCTGCTTGCGGCGCTGGTCGTACTGGTTGGCGCGCGGATCACGCATGGCGCGGCACGCCGCGCACTGGGGCGCACGCGCGCCCACGCGAACGCGCGCCTGCTGGTAGACCGTCTTGTCCAGTTCGGCTTCATCGTGCTGGCCTGCGCCTGGGCACTCTCCATCCTCGGCGTGCAGCTCACCGCGCTAGTGGCGCTGTTCGGCGCCGGTGCGCTGGCGGTGAGCCTGGCGCTGCAGGACGTGCTCAAGAACCTCGTAGCGGGCCTCTACATCCTGGTGGAGCGCCCGTTCACCATCGGAGAGCAGATCGAGTTCAAGACCTATTCCGGCGCCGTGGAGACGATTGAGCTCCGCACCACTGCGCTGCGCACTGCCAGCGGCCAGCGCGTGGTGATCCCCAACGCCATGCTCTTCTCAGAGGCGCTGGTAAATCGCAGTGCCTACGGTCGCCAGCTGCTGCGCCTGCGCGTCACGCTGCCCGCGGCGCAGGCATCGCGCGGCGTAGTCGATGAGCTCCTGGATGCTGTGCGCGGCGACGGCGCCGCGCCGGCCGCTGCACACACCGCCGCCCTGGCCACCAGTGCGGGCGGTGCTTCCGACACAGACCCGCGGGTGCTGGTGGAATCCCTGACGGCCGAGAAGGTGACGCTGCGCGCCGAGCTGTGGGTGGCCGATGCGCGCAGCGCCGCGCCGGAGCTGGCCTGGACCGTGCGTGAGCGCCTGCCACACGCCGACGTCACGGTGCTGGAGTAAGGTGGCGACTGCGAGCGTCGGTCAGGCACGGCGGCTGGGCATTTTGGGCGGGTCCTTCAACCCCATCCACCACGCGCACCTCTTCACCGCCGAAGTCGCGGCGGCGGCCTTCCAGCTGGAGCGCGTCCTGCTCGTACCGGCAGCGCAGTCGCCGCTCAAGCGCCGCGCCAGTGTCTCGGCAGAAGACCGCCTGGCCATGGTGCGCCTCGCGGTGGAGGGCAACCCGCTGCTGGATGTCTCGCTGGTGGACGTGGACCGCCCGCCACCGTCGTACACCGTGGACACCATGACGCTGCTCGGCCGGCAGTATCCTGGCTCCGACCTGTACCTCATCCTGGGCATGGACGCGCTGGCGGACCTCATGGACTGGCGCGAGCCCGAGCGGCTGCTGGACCTGTGCCAGCTGATCGTCGTAGCGCGGCCCGGCTACCCCCTGGAAGTGCCCCAGGACGTGCGCAAGCACCTCGGCGCACGCGCCAGCCGCATCCACCTGCAGCCGATGCTCCACTTGGAGGTGTCCTCAACCGAGCTGAGGCGCCGCCTCCAGTTCCGCGAGCCGGTGCGGTACCTCATGCCCGAACGCGTGGAGCAATTCATCCGCGAGCACAGCCTCTACGGCGCTACGACTGAAGGGACCAGCGTCCCACATCGGCAGTAGGGCAAGGGAACAACCGAGCACCTGCGCAGCAGGAGCGCAGGGCGTTAGGGGGCGGGATGGGCTCGTCCCTTGCCGGAACGCCGCACGGCAAGGGACGAGCCCTTGCCCCGCGCCCTGCCCAACACTGTCGGCCAAATCGCCCTCGAATCCCCTGCTATACTCGACTCTGGGACAAGATGGCGCAGCCTTTACCGGAGGAGACAACGGCGTCTCCGGCCCTGAAGCCGGCGACGCGCCCACGCCGCACTGCGCGCTTGCGCGCCGTGCGCCCCGAAGAGTCGGCGGAGGCGGCCGCGAAACGCGCCGCGGCGGCGGAGACCGATCCGCTAACCCTAGCCAAGGACATCGTCACGTTCGCCTCGGACAAGGGCGCCGCCGACGTGCTGCTGATGGACATTCGCCGGCAGTCCATCATCGCGGACTACTTCGTGATCTGCAGCGGCGATAACGAGCGCCAGATCCGGGCCATCAACCGCGGCATCCAGGAGGGCGTAGCCGAGCGCCACGGGCTGGACCCGGCGCATCGCGTCGGCCCTGCCCAGGAAGAGGCCGGCTGGGTCGTGCTCGACTACGGCAGCGTAGTGATCCATATCTTCTCACCACAAATGCGCGAGTTCTACCGGCTGGAGCGGCTATGGGCGGAAGCCGCCACGCTCCTGCGCATGCAGTAATGAGCAGGATGGTGAAAGCGCTGCCGCGCCCCGGCGCATCCGGAACCTTCGCCGGCATGGGGGGCAATCAGTTCTTCTTGATGGGGATGCTGGTTGGCAGCGCCTGCGGACTGGTGCTGGGCTCAGCCCTTGGCTTTGAGTTGCGCCCGGAGAACCTGCGCACGCTGCGCAAGCTGGTCCGTCGCCTCACCGGCGACGACGGCCATCCCCACTACGAATCGATGGTGTAGCGGCCGTTAGGCTGTTACACCGCCAGGCGCACCGTGGTGGCGCCTTCGCCGCCATCGCTGGCGGAGGCGGACTCGTAGGACTGGACCATCGGATTGCCTGAGAGGTTGTCCCGGATGATCTGGCGCAGCACGCCGGTGCCCTTGCCATGGATGATCCGCACGAACGGCATCCCGGAGAGGTAAGCGTCGCTCAGGTACTGCTCGACTCGTGGCAGCACGTCATCCGCGCGGGCGCCGCGCACGTCCAGCTCCAGGCGCACCGACTGCGTCGGTGGCAGCTGCACCGTGCGGTCGCGTCCCCCGCCACCACTGCCAGCGCCTCCGCCGCTGCCGGCGCCACCCACACAGCTGCCACCGCCCGCAGCCGAGCTGCCGTACGTCACGCGTGGCTCGGAGCGTGTGGGGAAGCGGTCCTCCGCCTCGCGACGGGTGACGCGGGTGAGATCGCGCAGGTTGGCGCGCGTGCGGAGGTTGCCCAGCTGCACCTCCACGTCGCCGCGCTCGTTCGGCTCGGAGAGCACCTGGCCTACCGCGTTGAGCCGGCGCAGCTCCACCCGGTCGCCAACCGTGATTGGCCCGTCCACGGGCGTGGCTGGCTGCGCACGGCGCGGCGCCGGACGGGACGCCATCTCCTGCGCCGCCTGCTGCACGTCGCGTGCGGCGCGCAATGCCACCATGCGGTCGCCCCCGGCGGCGGCCACCTGCTGTTCGGCGCGCCTGATCTGAACGCGCGCCTCGTCCAATAGCGCCGCCGCCTCGCGCTGCCCGCGCTCGATCGCCGCAGCACGCTCGTCCTCAATCTCGTCCAACCGGCGCTGCACCTCTGCCCGCGCGGCGTCAGCCTCCTCGCGCTGACGCTGCGCTTCCAGGCGCTCGTCGCGCGCCGCGTCGCGCTCGCCCTGGATCGCCTGGAGCAGGTCTTCTATCTGCGTCTGCGACGGCGCCAGCAGGCTGCGCGCTCCGCTCAGGATCTCCTGCGGCAGTCCCAGCCGCTGCGCGATCGCCAGCGCGTTCGAGCGACCCGGCAGGCCGATCATCAGGCGGTAGGTGGGGCGCAAGCTCTCCACGTTGAACTCGACGCTGGCGTTCTGCACGCCGGGCGTCTCGTAGGCAAACGCCTTAAGCTCGGAGTAGTGCGTCGTGCCGATGGTGCACACACGCCGCTCGACCAGATGGGAGAGGATCGAGCGCGCCAGGGCCGAGCCTTCTTGCGGGTCGGTTCCCGCGCCGAGCTCATCCAGCAGCACCAGCGACGTGTCATCCGCCTCCTTCAGGATGGAGACGATGTTGCTCATGTGCGACGAGAAGGTAGACAGGCTCTGCTCGATGCTCTGCTCGTCGCCAATGTCCGCGTAGATCTCCTCGAAGACCGCCACGCTGGAGCCCGGCTCGGCCGGGATATGCATGCCCGCCTGCGCCATCAGCTGCAGCAACCCCACCGTCTTGAGCGCTACCGTCTTACCGCCGGTGTTCGGCCCCGTGATCACCAGCGCGACGAAGTCCTTGTCCCGGGGGTTCTGGGACGGAATAGGGGGTGGTGCAGTCCCCTCTCCCCCCGGGAGAGGGTTAGGGTGAGGGCTGTCATCCGCATCGACAACGCTGCTTCCCTCCCGCAGCCCCAGGTGCACATCGATCGGCACCACATGGCCGGACAGCAGCGGGTGGCGCGCCTGCGCCAGGTTCAGCCGGTAGCCGTCCTCCAGCAGCGGCTCGTGGGCGTCCAGCGCGTGCGCGTACTTCGCCTTGGCTAGCGCCAGGTCGATGACGGCAAGTGCGTTCACATCCGCGATGATGCGGTCCTCGTGTTGCCCCACCAGCGCCGCTAGGTGGCGCAGGACGCGCTCGATCTCCTTCTCTTCTTCCAGCTGCAGGTGGCGCCAGTCGTTGTTCAGCTGCACCGCCGCCAGCGGCTCCATGAACACAGTGGCGCCGCTGGCCGACTCGTCGTGCACGATGCCGCGGAACTGGTTGCGCGCCTCCGCCCGCACCGGCACCACGTAGCGTCCCGCGCGAGTGGTGATGATCGCTTCTTGCAGCAGCCCGCGCGCGGCGGCGGCCTCCATGATGCGCTGGAGGGAGTCGTGCAGCCGGTTGTAGGCGGTGCGCAGCTGCGACCGCACGCGCGCCAGGTCGTCTGAGGCGGTGTCCAGCACCTGCCCACGCTCCCCTATGCTGTCCTTGATGGCGCGCTGCACCACCGGGCACGGGTCGATGGTGCTCGCCACGTCGGCCAGCAGCGGCAGCTCGTCCGGGTAGCGGGTCACCGTGCTGCCGACGTACGCGGCGCTCTCCAGCGTCGCGCGCACGTCCAGCAGCGTCTCCGGCTCCAGGATCGCGCCGATGCGCGCGTTCTGCGCGGCCTCGCGGATATCCCGTGCGCTGCGTACCGAGAAGTCCGGCTGGAGCACCAGCAGGCGCTTGGCCTCGCTGGTCTCGCGCAGCCCCATCTCCACCAGGCGGCGGCCGCTGGTGGGCAGCAGCGCCAGCGCCAGCTCGCGGCTGGCGGCAAACGCCGTCCGCTCGGCCAGGCGCTCGCGGATCTTGTCGAATTCGAGGGTTGAGAGGACGCGTCGGTTCACGGTGGGGTGCAGTCAGGCACGGTCAGGGCCGCAGGCAAGATCAGGGCACAACAGAAGGCGCCGTGCTCACGGCGCCTTCTCAGAGTGTATCGGGATATCGAGCCGGAGGATGGTTCTTGCCTAGCCCCGCAGCTTCGCCCCAGTCTGGCGCTCCACCTGCTGCACGATCTTGGCGCGCACCGCGGTCACCTCCTCGCTGGAAAGCGTGCGGTCCGCTGCGCGGTAGGTGACGCTGAAGGCGAGACTCTTCGCACCCTCCGGGATCGGCGCGCCCTGGTAGACATTCAGGAACTCGACCGACTCCACCAGCGGCGCACCCGCCCGCGCGATCGACGCCACCAGCCGCTCGGCCGGTAGGTCCGCCTTGACGACGAACGCCAGGTCTTCCAGCACCGGCGGGCGCTGCGGCAGCGTGCCATGACGTCGCTCGTCGGAGGCGTGGCCGATCAAGCGGTCGAAGTCGAGCGCTAGCGCGTAGCAGCGCTGGTCTACGCCGAACCGCTGCGCCGTTTCGGCGTCCACTTCGCCCAGGATACCCACCACTTCCTCAGGCAGGATGGGCTTCTTGCCCGCCGCCTCCGGCCGATGGTTGAGCACCAGCGCCGCCGTGCGGTAGGGGTGGAAAGCCGGGTGCTGCACCGGGACGTAGCCGTGGCCCGCGATGGCCATGCGCTCCAGCAGCTCCTCGACCACGGACTTGACGTAAAAGAAGTCGTTCTCGATCAGCGCCGTGCCCGGCTGAGAACGCACCATCCCGTCCATGCGCTCGTAGCGCGGCCCGCTGCGCCACTGCCCCAGTGACGCGGTGAGCACGCGCCGCTCCTCGGGCAGGTCACCCTGGCGCGATAAGTAGATACGGCCCAGCTCGAAGAACTGAACGTCGCGATGGGTGTGGCGCAGGTTGTCAGCCAGGGTCTGGAGCAGCGCGGGCAGCGCGCTGGTGCGCATCACGTCCTGGTCCTGGCTTGCCGGATTGGCGATCCGCACCGGCGCCGACAGCGGCGCGATGCGCGCGTCCACCAGCGGCGCCAGCTGCGTGCCCGCCGAGCCACCCTTCTGGAAGCGTTCGTCGGGGTCGGCTGCCTCTGCGCGTGGTACACGCCCCAGCTTCTCTTCGCTGGTCCATGCGTAGGCGATCGCTTCAGAGAAGCCAGCGCCAACCAGCACCTCTCGCGCCGTGTTCTCCCACTCCAGCGGCACGTTCACCGCGGATGGCGCCGGCTCGCCGCGCATCAGCGTGACCGGGATACGGTGGTAGCCATCGATGCGCGCCACCTCCTCCACCAGGTCGGCCGCACGCTCGATGTCCAGGCGCCACACCGGCGGGTTGACCACGTACGCGCCCGCGTTGCCCCCACTGCCCGCCCCGCCATCGCTGCCGTTGCCGCCCGCGTTTGCCGCGGGATCGGGCTTCTCGTAGATGAAGCGCAGCCGGTCGAAGACGCCCTCGATAGTCGCCGCGTCGTAGTCCACTCCCAACAGGCGACGGAACTCGGTAGCCGGCAGCGTGATCGGCAGCCGCTCCGTAGGGCTGGGATACACGTCCACCGGCTCGCCTACCATCTCGGCGCCGGCCAGCTCGATCATCAGCTGCGCCGCGCGTTGGGCTGCCGGCAGCGTGTGCTCCGCCGGGATGCCTCGCTCAAAGCGTCGTGATGCCTCGGTCGGCCGCGGCAGCATGGCGCGCGCCGTGCGCCGGATGCTCGCCGGCTTGAAGTTGGCCGCCTCCAGCAGGATCGACGTGGTCGTCTCGCGGATCTCTGTGTCGGCGCCGCCGATGACGCCCGCCAATCCCACGGGACGCTCGGAGTCGGCGATCACCAGGTGCTCCGCCGTCAGCTCGATCTGCGGCCGCTCCTCGGCCAGCGTCAGCAGCGTCTCGCCCGGTCGCGCCGGACGTGCCACCAGCTCACCGCCGCGCACGGTTTCGTAGTCGTAGGCGTGCAGCGGCTGGCCCCACTCCAGCATCACGAAGTTGGTGATGTCCACCACGTTGTTGATCGGGCGCATCCCCGCCGCCTGCAAGCGCTCCTGCATCCACACGGGCGACGTCCCGATCTTGACGTTCTCGAGCAAGATCCCGACAAAACGCGCACACAACTGCGGGTCTTCGATGCCGATCTTCACCGGCTCATCCGCCCCCCGCTCGCGGGCCGGGATAGGCGCCGCCATAGGCACGCGCACCTCAGGCGCCGCCGCGCTGTCGCCGGCACCTCCAGTACTGCCGGCAAGCGCCGCCACCTCACGCGCCACGCCGATCATCGCCAGGCAGTCGGCGCGCCCTTTGAGGTCCAGCTCGATCACCGTGTCGGCCTGCGCCAGCGACGCGAGCACGTCCGCCCGCTCCGGCGCCACTACGGCATCGCGCAGCGCCGGCAGTGCCAGCGCCTCGGAGAAGGGGATACCTACCCGCGTCTCCTGCGGCAGCACCAGGATGCCAGAGTGGTCGTCCGAGAGGCCCAGCTCGAAGCCGGACATCACCATGCCCTCCGACTGGATGCCGCGCATGGTGGTCGGTTGCAGCTCGCGCTCTACCGGCGGGTCTGAATGCCCGTCGCGGTAGCGCGTGCCCACCAGGCCAATCGGCACGACGTCGCCTTCTTTAATGTTGGTGGCGCCGGTGACGACTCGAATGGAGCGGCCGCTGCCGTACTCTGCGGTCACCAGCTGGAGCCGGTCGGCGTTGGGGTGACGCTCGATGGTCTGTAGGCGTGCCACCCAGACGTGCTCGAAGGCGGCGCCGGTCTGGTGAATGCCGTCCACCTCGATGCCCGCCATGGTCAGGCGCCGCGCCAGCTCATCCGCCGGCAGCGCCACGTCCACGTAATCACGCAGCCACTTGAGTGAGACTTTCATTGATGTGGCTCCTACCGGAACTGCTTCAAGAACCGCAGGTCATTCGTGTAAAACAGCCGGATGTCGTCCACGCCGTACTTGAGCAGCGCCATGCGCTCGAAGCCGAACCCAAACGCCCAGCCGGTGTACCTGGCGGGGTCGATTTCCACCGCCTCGAGCACCTTGGGGTGCACCATGCCGCAGCCGCCGATCTCGATCCAGCCGGTCTGCTTGCACGTGCGGCAGCCGTTGCCGCCGCACACGTGGCACGACATGTCGAACTCCGCGCCCGGCTCCACGAACGGGAAGTACCCGCATCGAAAGCGCACCTCGCGCTCCTGCCCGAACAGCGAACGGATCATGAACGTGAGCGAGCCACGCAGATCGCCCATGGTGGTGTGCTCGTCGACGCACAGCCCCTCCACTTGGGTGAACATCGCCTCATGAGAAGCGTCGGTCGCTTCGTTGCGGTAGACCTTGCCCGGCACGATGACACGGATGGGCGGGCGCTGCGCCAGCATGGTGCGGATCTGGACCGGCGACGTGTGGGTGCGCAGCACCACGCCGCGCGAGCCACCCGGTCCCTCCGCGTCACTGCCGGCGACGTAGAACGTGTCCTGGATGTCACGCGCCGGGTGGTCAGGCGGGATGTTGAGCAGCGTGAAGTTGTAGTGGTCCCACTCCACTTCAGGCCCCTCTACCACACTGAAGCTGAGCCGCTTGAAGACGTCTTCCACCTCACGCCGGATGCGGGTGATGGGGTGCTCCTGCCCGCGCCGGTAGCCGCGCGCCGGCAGCGTCACGTCAATCCGCTCCGCCTCCAGCTGCTGGGTGCGCCCCGCCGCGCGCAGCTGCGCCTGGCGCTCCCCAAACGCGCTCTCCAGCACGGTCTTGACACGGTTGGCGGCCTGCCCGGCAGCCGGGCGCTCGTCCGCCGCCAGGCGACCCAATCCGCCCAGCAGTGTCGCCAGCGTGCCCTTGCGGCCGAGGACGCGCACGCGCCACTCTTCCAGCGCGGCCTCGTCGTTCAGCGTGCCCAGCTCGGCCTGGGCGTTCCGTTCCAGTTGTTCTAGCTCGTCCACGAGCGAGACAGTTGTGCTCATGTCAGTCCTTTGTAGAGCGCTGTCGTAACGCTTCAAACAGGATGATGCTGCCGGCCACTCCGGCATTCAGTGATTCCACGCGGTCCTGCATGGGTATGCAGATGGCACCTGTCGCCAGCTGCCGTGCCGGCTCAGATGCGCCGTGCGCCTCGGAGCTGACGATCAACGCCGCCGGCTGCCTCCAGTCGATCTCCCAATATGGCCGCTCGGCCCGCGCGTCCGCCAGGTACACCGGCGCGCCCGCCGGCAGTGCGGCACGGATGGCATCCCAGCCGGCGGTGGCCGCAAGGCCAACCTGGAAGTGGGCGCCCGCCCCGGCACGCACCACCTTGGGCGCGTACAGGTCCACCGTGCCGGGAGCGCTGAATACACCGGCAACACCGGCCGCGGCTGCCGAGCGCAGCAGCGTGCCGGCATTGCCGGGATCACTCACCTGGTCCAGGACCACGTACAACGCCCGCTCAGTCCCACCACCGGCACGGCCAGCTACACCCGCCAATGGTTGGCCCTCGCCTGGCAGCGGCATCACCGCGACGATGCCCTGCGGCGTGACCGTATCGGTCACGTGCGCCAGCACGCGCTCGGTCACCGGCCGCACCATTGCCCCCGTGGCATACAGCCGGCGGAGCAGCGCGCCTTCACGTGCGTCCGCCGCGCCAAACGCAGGTGTATGGAGCACCAACCGCGGCTCCGCCGCTCCGGTGGCGCCGGCCGCCGCCTCCACCAGCCGCAGTCCCTCCACCAGGAACGCGCCGTGGCGTCGCCGGCCGCTGCCGTCCAGCAGCGCACGCGCCACCTTCACCTGGGCATTGTCCAGGCTGGAGATCGGCTCGGCGTCCGTGTAGCTGGTCATGTGTGCTCTGTGTAATCGGCAAGCGCGCGAGGGAGCGAAGCGCACAAACAACAAAAACGGAGCCCCGGCGGGGCTCCGTTCGCGAGATGGTCTTGGCCGGGAGCGGCCAGACAAGTGTGGGGCTGCGCCAGCCAAGTGGACCAGGGTCCAGTTGGCCGGAGGATCGGAACGATCTAGGCAGCGCCCGCAGTCACCTGGCCGGCCCCGGCGCGGGCCATCTCGGTGATGCGGGTAAACGCAGCCGCGTCGCGTACGGCGAGATCCGCAAGCATCTTGCGGTCCACCGTGACGCTGGCGCGGCGTAGCCCATTCATCAGTACAGAGTAGCTCAGGCCATTCAGCCGAGCGGCGGCATTGATGCGTGTGACCCACAGGCGACGCATGTCGCGCTTGATGTTGCGACGGTCGCGGTAGGAATAGTCCAACGCGTGCATGACCGCTTCATGGGCGGACTTGTACAGGTTGCTGCGGCCAAGGAAATAGCCCTTGGCCATCTTGAGGATCTTCTTGTGCCGGCGGCGCTTGGTCACACCGCGCTTGACGCGTGCCATGGTGGATGTCTACCTAACTGTGCTGCGTGAGCTACATGAAGTGCGTGAGCTGCGTGCTGCGTGAGCGCGAACGACGAGCGGCGAAGCTACTGGACGCCGTACGGAAGCATCCGGTTGATGCTCTTGACGACGCCCTTCTCGGCCACTTCGAAGAAGTCCGCGTAGGTGCGCTTGGTGCGCGCGCTCTTGGCGAGGCGCTTCTTGTTGCCCCACGCCTTGGGGCGCATGATGAGGCCACTGCCGGTGATCTTGAATCGCTTGGCGGCCGCCTTGTGGGTCTTCAACTTGGGCACGGGGGTGTCCTTCCAGAAAGAAGCGCCCAGGAATGGGCGCAACGAAACGAGAGTATACCAGGGGTTCGCGGGGCATTGCGCCGTGAACCCCTCGACCAATTTCGTCCTACGGCGTCAGCGCGTTCGTCCGCTCCTGGGCCTCACGCGCGATGCGCTCCGCCACCTGGGCAACCGGGAGCGCGCCCAGGTTCTCGCCGGAGCGCAGACGGACCGCCGCCGCCTGCTGCTCCGCCTCGCGGTCGCCCACCACCAGCATGTACGGGATCTTCTGCAGCTGTGCGTCGCGTACCTTGGCGTTCACCCGCTCGGATCGCAGGTCCATCTCGGCGCGGATTCCCGCCTCCCTGAGCTGCTCGTACACCGTGGCTGCGTAGTCGTTGTGCCGGTCCGCGATGGGCAGCACGATGGCCTGCACCGGCGAGAGCCAGACCGGGAACGCCCCACCGTAGTGCTCGATCAGCAGGCCGAAGAAGCGCTCCAGCGAGCCGAGCAGCGCGCGGTGCACCATGAACGGGCGGTGCTGGCGTCCGTCGTCCCCGACGTAGGCCAGGTCGAACCGCTCAGGCAGGTTGAAGTCCACCTGGATGGTGGAGCACTGCCACTTACGGCCCAGCGAGTCCACCAGGTGCACGTCGATCTTCGGCGCGTAAAACACCGCCTCGCCCTCGGCGCGCGTGTACGGGAGGTTGTGCGCCTGGAGCGCTTTCTCCAACGCCGCCTCCGCTTGCGCCCACTCCTCGTCGGTGCCCAGGTACTTGGCCAAGTTGTTGGGATCACGCACCGCCAGCTCGATCTGGTACTCGTGGAAGCCCAGCGTGCGCCACAGCGTCAGCGCCAGCTCCAACACGCCGTTGATCTCGCTCTCCAGCTGGTCAGGCCGGCAGAAGATGTGCGAGTCGTCCTGGGTGAAGCCGCGCACGCGCAGCAGGCCGTGCAGCGTGCCCGCGTCCTCGTAGCGGTAGACGGTGCCCAGCTCGTTGTAGCGCACCGGCAGCTCCCGGTAGGAGCGCACCCGGCGCTTGAACACCTGGATGTGGAACGGGCAGTTGACCGGCTTGAGGAAGAAGCGCTGCTCGTCCATCTGGACGGGCGCGTACATCTTGTCGCTGTAGTACTCCAGGTGGCCGGACGTATTCCACAGGTCGGCCAGCCCGATCTGCGGCGAATAGACGTACTGGTAGCCGCGCTTGAGGTGCTCGGCCTTCCAGAACTCCTCAACCACCGCGCGCAGCACCGCGCCATTTTCTCCCCACACCGGCAAGCCCGCGCCCACCTGGTCGCTGACCAGGAACAGCCCCAGGTCGGTGCCCAGGCGGCGGTGGTCGCGCTTCTTGGCCTCCTCCATCCGCCAGAGGTAGTCGTCCAGCTCCTTCCTGGTGCCCCAGGCAGTGCCGTAGATCCGCTGCAGCTGCGGCCGCTTCTGGTCACTGCGCCAGTACGCGCCGGCGATGTTGAGCAGCTTGAACGCCCTGATCTCCCCCGTGCGCCGCACGTGCGGCCCGGCGCACAGGTCCTCGAAGCCCGCCTGCTTATAGAGGCTGACAGAGTCACCCTGGACCGCACGCGCGTCTGGGCTATCGGCCGCCTCGTCGCGCACGCTGCCTTCCCGCCCGCGCGAGAGGTCCTCGATCAGCTCGACCTTGAACGGCTGCTCGCGCCCCCGGAAGTAGTCAATCGCCTGCGCGGCCGGCAGCTCGCGCCGCTCGAAGGGCGCATTGGCCTTGACGATCTGGCGCATGCGCTTCTCGATCTCCTCCAGGTCATCTGGGACGAGCGAGCGTGGCAGCTGGAAGTCGTAGTAAAAGCCGTCCTGCGTCGCCGGGCCGATGCCCAGCTTGGCGTCTGGGAAGAGCTGGAGCACCGCCTCCGCCAGCACGTGCGCGGCCGAATGGCGCAGAGTCTTGAGCGCCTCCGCCTCCCCTACCCCTGCTGCCCTTGACGCACCCGCTGCCCCTGTCGCCCCTGCCGTCTCCGCCGGGCCCTGTGCGGATACGTCCTGTGGTTCTGCTGCTGTCTCGACTACTTGGGCCATGAGAGCTCCTCCGTGAAAACACAATGAGCCGCGCATCCTCTTGGGACGCGCGGCTCAGTCGGCGTGGTTCCACCCAAGTTCAGCTGCACACGGCAGCCGCACTCATTGGGCCCGGTAACCGGGGCGAGCGGGGTCCGGCTCAGGGGTGGTATTCGCCTGTCGCCTGCTGCGGAAGGCTCTCAGCCGCTGGCCATCCGTCTCTGCACCGTGCGAACCGGCTACTCGTCCCCGTCCCTGCCGTGTATTGACTTGTACCAGCTAGTGTAGCACCGCGTCTCTCACCGGAACGCTGCCCACCGCACCGCTCTACTCTTGCCCACCTTCCCGCTACAAGCCACCCGAAGCGCAGGACCGAGGTACGTTACCACCGGTGCGGCACGGCCGGCGACTGGCGCGCAGCGTCCCACACGACCACCTGTGGATTAGCCCAGCCCGCCCAGTCGAACGTGAGGTCCTCGCGGGGCTCGGTACGCATGACTAGCGTCACCTCCTGCCCCACCACCGGCGCCAGGTCCACCCACTGATCGAGCCAGTCCCTGTCCTCCGTCCTGGCGCGGGGGTTCACGTCGCGCGTCCAGAGCACCTGGGGCTGCGTCTGGCCGGCGCGTACTGCCTCGAGCACGAAGCGCACGCCGTCGCCAGTAGGCGCATTCCACATCTGCGGGTCCATGGCAAGGCCGCTGACGAAGTACGCGCCACGCGGCACGCGCAGCTGAAGCCGTACTTCTGAAGTGGGATGCATGTACAGCAACCGGCGCTTCTGCCCACCCACGTCAAGCCAGCGCTGCTCGACGAATGGCGGCTGCCACGTCTGCCCCCTCCCGCCTGGCGCCCGCACATCGACGAGCCTGCCCTCGACGCCGGCCGCTACGTCCACCACGACGCGCTCGCCCGGCAACGACCCGCCGGCACGCACCGGCCATGGCTGGGCCAGCCATGCCTCCAATGCCACAGCTGCAAGACCCAGCAGGAGTGGCGGTACGACGGAAACCGCAACAGACCTGGCTGAGGCGCGCCCAGGGCGCCGGCCTTGCCAGAGCCACACCCCCAACAGTCCAACCGTCGCGCAGGTCACGAACAGGCCTAGACTGCGCGGCGGCGTGGGCCCAAAGCGCACTTCCACCTGGTGGCTGCCGGCCGGCACCGAAAGCACCATAAAACCATAGGACGCCTGCCGCTCGGCGTCATACGGGGCGGTGTTGAGTGGCACCTCCGCACCGTCCACGTACGCGCGCCAGCCTGGGAACCAGAGCTGGTGCACGGCCAGGCGCACCGGCTCGCTCGCGACTATCCGAGTCGCCACCCAATTGCGACCTGTCCCGATGCCCGTGATCGCGCCAGCGCCCTCCAGCAGTCGCACCGCGCCGGCTTGCCAGCTGGCCTGAGGGTACGCCTCTTCGTAGACGTGGATGCCGCGCCTACGCCACGACTCGTACGGCGCGATTTCCACTGTGCGAGGCAAGTATTCACCCGCGCTGGTGGTAGTGCCGGCGCCCCAGTCGTCCTTCTCGAACGCTGCGTGAGTGCGCGCATCGATGTCGTGCGCGGGCAGCTCACCCATGAGCGCCGGGCGCAGGGAGAGGCTGCCCAATGCTAGCGCGAACGTCGCGGCGCCGGCCGCCAGCCACCCCGCTATGGACGGACGGGATGCCCACCGCGCCTCCAATGCACGTGCGCCGTCGGCGGCGGGGCGCAACAGCGCGCCCAAGGCAACGGCAACCGCTATGGCGATGCATAGTGCCAGCGGACCGTACAGGCGCCAGGGATACTGAGTGTAGTAGAGCAGCGGCAGATGCTCCCAGGCCCACCGTGACCAGGTGGTATTTAGCCACCAGCAGACCAGTGCTGCCAGCGACCAGAAGCCAGCCAGCACCGCCGGCCTCCTACGGCCGCGCGCAGCCGCTACGACGGCGGCCGCCACTGCGCAAAGCCAGAGCAGCGCCTGCCAGAGCGACGGTTTCTCTGGCGCGCTCAGGTTGGGCGAACTGTAGTCGAAGACTGGCGAGAGGTCCACCGGGCCCACGCGGCTGTGCGGGTAGAGCGGCTGCACCACGCCACCACTCGCGCGCAGTGGATCGAACAGGCGCACGTCCCATCGGAAGCCTTCCTCTTGGAGCACGTCGTACTGCGTGTGCCGGATCTCCCACATCGCGGGCAACCAGAAAACGGCGCTCAGCCCTACGCCGGCAGCGCCGGCCAGCACGATCCTGCCAAACGTCTGCCAGCCCACCGCACGCGCACGCCTCCCCATCCCGTTAAGAGCGTTGTCCGCCGCACCCGCAGCGGGAAGCCAGCACGCCACCGGTGTCCAGACAGCACACAGACCCGCAGCAAGCAGGGCCGAGATGTTATGTGTGACGACCAGCGCTGCAACTAGACAGGTAATGAGCGCCAGCCACCGCCGCCGGATGCCAGGTCCGCAATCGCGCGCGGCGCGCCAGATGCTGAGCAAGAGCCACGGCAGCATCCCCAGCGCCAGTACCTCCGGCACGGCGCCGCGCGCGTACAGGTTCGTCAGAAACGGATACGGCGCAAGCACGTACGCGGACGCGGCCAGCAAGCCGCTTTCTCGCCGGCCGGCCAGGTCACGCCCTAGGCAGTATGCGCCTCTGGTCCCCGCGGCCACTGCGGCCAGGGTTACCCACTGGAGCGATAGGTACACCGTGGCACCGGCCAGGTGCACCGCGCCCGCCACGTAATACAGCAACGGAGCGTAGAAGTTGAAGAGCGGATAGCCATACCCGAAGTAGAGGTCCGGCAGCCAGCGCGGGAAGAGATCGCCGCGCCGCAGCGCGTCGGCCATGAAATAGATGCGCACCAGGTGGATACGCGAATCGGGTTGGTCCCACTCAAGCCACGGGCTGAGCCACGGCAAGCACACCGCCAGTGACAGCGCCAGCAGGCACAGAGGGATAGCGGCCCGGCGCAGTAGACGAGCTCTCGCCGCGGCTTGCAGAACAGCTGCCATTCGCCCTCAGAATCTCGGCGGGTGTGTACCGGCCGCCCTTGCACCAACAGGATCGGTCAGCCCGCCGCGTAGAACGCCTGTGAGCCGCGCTCAGGACGGCACGGTAGGCGGCAAGCTGCGGGCGGTCTCGCGCACGGCCACCACCGGGTTGCCCCAGCCGGCCCAGTCGAACGAGAGGGTATCCAGCGGCAGCGTCTTGAGCGTCAGGCGCACCGTCGTACCGGCCCACGGAGCGAGGTCGGCCTCCACCGGCAGCCAGCGCCGCTGCTCCCGGCGCGCGCGCGGATTGACCGTGCGATCCAGCACGACCTGCTCGCCGCTGGTCGTGCCATCCGGCGCCAGCCGAGCGATCAACGCCTGGTAGCGCACGCCGTCCCCCACCGGAGAGTCCCACGCGGTCGGATCGAGCGTCAGCGCTGCCTGGAGCCACACATTCTTCGCCGCCGGCAGCGCTACGTCAACGCTGACCGTCGATGGCGGGTGCATGTAGAGCCACTGGCGCCGCGACGTGCCGGCCAGCCCCCGCTCCGGATCGTCACCATCCGTCACGGTCAGCTGGCGCACGTCGACAAACGCGTTTGGGCCGAGGCTAGCGCCGCTGGGTGACTCGATCCGCGCCGCCCCCGTGCGCGCCGCCTCAGCCACGTTCACTACCAATCCACCCTGCCCATGCCCATCCAAGCTACGACTCAGGTCCGGCGCCTGCCAGACGCCACCCACAGCAGATACGGACGCCGTGGGCGCTCCTGAGAACCGCAGGAACATAGGGCGCACGCCGCGCCAGGTAAGGACGCACAGGCACCCCGCGACGACCAGCCACATCACCACCACGCCTCCCGGCCTCCAGCGGCGCTGCTTGTGGAGCACCAGCGCCAATCCAGTGATACCGCTCAGGCCCGTGAGCAGGGTGATGCCCATGCCGGCTAGGCGCAGCGGCGTCGGTCCGAAGGCGAGCGAGATGGTGTGCTCGCCCGGCGGGACCTGCACCACCATGAAGCCGGGAGTCGCCTGCTGCTCTACGACGTACGGCGAGAGCTCGACCGGCACGCGCCAGCCGTCGAGCCATGCGCGCCAGCCAGGGTAGCCCACCTGGCGCACCGCAAGCGCAGCAGGCATGGGCCCATCGTTGGCCACGCGGGCGGTAATCGCAAGCGAGCCCGACGCGGTGCGCCAGCTCAGCAGGCGCAGGTCACCCCCTAATGGCAGCAACAGCCCGCCGGACCAGTCACCCTCCGGATAGAGGCGCTCGAAGACTGCCCGCCCGCGTGGCGCATTGCTGGTGTAGGTCGGGAGAAACACGATGCGCGGCATGAACTCGCGGCCCGTGGTGGTGCCCATGCCGATGACGTCGTTAAGCTCGTCGTACAGCAGCACGTCCCCATTCACGGCGCGCGACGGCTCATCGGCCAGCGGGAGCTCGCGTCCACCCAGGCTGTTGAACAGCACCGCGCCGCCCACCAGCCCGACCAGCACGTGCGCCGCCAGCCTGCCCCGCGCGCCGTAGCGGCGCTCCAGCAGCGCGGCCGGCCACGCCAGCGTCCCGGCCGCCGCCAGCGCCAGGCACACGCCGGCCGGCCCCAACAGGCGCGATGGAAACTGCATCAGCGGCAACACCGGTATCACGCGCCACACCGGAGCGGACACGCTCAGCGTCAAGAACCAGCTCCCAAGCGCGGCGACGAGCAGCGGCAGCACCGGGCCAACCACCCGGCGCGTGACGATGGCGCCCGCAACACCGGCGATGGTCACAAGTGCGAGCCCCGCCTGCGCCAGGCTTGCCATCGGTGGAGCGATCATCTGGTGCGGGTACCGCAAGTTAAGGTCGATTACACCGCCGCGCGTCTGCTTATTGTCCGGATGGTCCTGACTAAACGAGCGTCCCCCAGGATCGAGGAAATAGTCCCGATAGTCCGAGCCGAACTGCAGCCACTCCAGCTGCACGGTGTCGCGCTCGCCAATTGCCGGCAGCCAGAAGAACGCGCTCGCGCCGGCGGCCAGCGCCCCCGCGAGGATCACCAGCAGCACGCCGCGGCGGCTCGGCCGGCTGAGAAGCAGGTACCCAGTCCACAGCGCCGCCAGCGCGGCGCCGACCAGCGCTGTCAAGTTATGGGTCAGCAGCAGGCCAGCGCCCACCCCGCCCGCTGTACCCAGCCAGGCGGCGGTCTGCGTCGCGGTGCGCGCTGCCCACAGCCGCCAGATCGCCAGCAGCAGCCACGGCGCCAGCGCCAGCGCCAGCACCTCCGGCACGTCTCCCCGACGGTGCAGGTTCACCTGGAACACGTAGGGGCTATAGAGAAGGATGAGCGCCGCGAGGATGCCGAGCGACACGCGCCCCCATAGCGCCACCGTCAGCGCATACGCGCCGCTGGCGCCTACCACCGCGGCCGCCACACCGGCCGCGCGGAAACCGTCCCACGTGTCCAGGCGCAGCAGCGTCTTGAGAAACAGCGCCAGGTAATACGATGCGGGCGCGTAGAAGTTGAAGACGGGATAGCCGTTGCCCATGAACAGGTCCGGCACCCAACGCGGATACCACGCGCCGTGTCGGATCATCCACTCCAGCACGTAGAGCCGCAGTAGGTGGTTCTTGCCGTCGTGCAGCCCTTCCAGGCGCGCCCATGGGTTGAGCCGCGGGTCTAGCCAGGGCAGCCAGGCCCACGCTGTGACTAGCAGCGCGGCCGCCAGTCCCAGCCACCACCGCGAGTGACGCCAGCCCGTCATCTGCTCGCGAGCCAGGTGTCTCGGGCAGTCTTGAGATCGGCGAAGTACGCGCCCATCTCGGCGACGGCCGGATGGCCTGCCGCGTCGTCCGGGTCGGGCTGGCGGCGCAGCAGGGAGATGGCCTGGCTCAGGCGCGCGACGTACTCCTCCAGCTCGGCTACGAGGTTGTCGCGGTTCGTCAGGCAGATGTCGCGGTGCATCACGGCGTCACCGCTCGCCAGGCGAGTCATGTCGCGCAGACCCGGACCGGCGATGGAGGCTATCTCCCCAAACGACTCCCGCGCGATAACCGATTGCGCGATGGCCGCCGCGGCCATGAACGGCATGTGGCTTACTGCCGCCACGGCACGATCGTGCGATGCAGCGTCGATCTCCATCGTGCGCGCGCCGGTGTCTCGCGCCAGGCGCGTCACCACCGCCACCGCCTCAGGGTCGGCGCCCGGCGGCGGCACCACGCACCACGTCCGTTCCCTGAACAGCGCGCTGTCGGCGTGCTCGATGCCGGCGGTCTCCTTGCCGGCCATGGGATGGCTGCCCACCCAGCGCGCGCCGGCCGGCAGCAGGTCAAGCGCCCAGCGCTCGATGTCGGCTTTGGTGCTGGCGGCATCGGTGACGACGGCGCCGGGCGCCAGGTGCGGCGCGACCAGGCCCAGCAGCTCACGCATTGCCAGCACCGGTGGCGCCAGCAGCACTACCTGGGCGCCCGCCACCGCCTCCGCTAGCGTCGCCGGAGCGTCGTCTACTGCGCCGCACTGTACCGCCAGCCGGCGCGTCTCCTCGCGGCGCGCATACCCCACCACGGCATGGCCCGCTGCCCGCAAGGCCAGGCCGGCCGAGCCGCCGATTAGCCCCAGGCCCGCGATCGCGACGCGGAGGGCAGGGGGAGCAACGACAGTGGGGACAACGCCGGCCACGGCCAGGGGGACGGCCACGGGGACGGCGATGGGATTAGACCTTCTCCGGAAACTCGACGGGTAAGCCCGCCTTCTTCCACGCCTCAATGCCGCCCTCGATGTTGTACAGCTTGGTCAGCCCCACCGCCGCTGCCATCTCGCACGCTATCGCGCTGCGCGCGCCCACCTTGCACAAGAATGCCACGCTATCGCCCTGCAAGTGCTGGCGCGGGTTCATCAGAAAGGTGTTGAGCGGCGCCAGCGTGGTGTTCGGCAACCGACCGTCCTGCAACTGCTCCTTGGGCTCGCGCACGTCCACCACCTGCACGCCCTGGTCGATCAGCTCCTTCGCCTGCTGGACGCTGACCCGCTGGAACGGCTCGCCCGCAACGTTTCCTGCCATGATTTGCCGTGCTCTCTTCGCTCGTATCTTGGAGCGGCGGGCACGGTCACGGCGCCCAATGGCCGGGACATCGCGCGCCGCCGCGCGTTCACGCAAGTGTACTGAAAGGGGTCAACTCAGCTTGGCAATCGACAGCGCGCCACGACTCGGCGCACACCTCAACGGCGGCGTGAAGGGCGCGCTCGACCACGCCCGGCGCATCGGCCTGGGGCGCGGCACGGCGGACGGCGCCGAGGGCGGCCCGATCCAGGTGTGGAGCCGCAATCCTTCAGCGTGGCGCCCGACGGTGCACGCCGAGAAGGACCTGGCTGCCTTCCGGGACGGCTGCGCCGCGCTCGACCTGGGGCCGATCTTCGTGCACGGCATCTACCTGATGAACTTCGCCTCCGCCGACGACACGCTGTGGGACAAGGCCGTGGAGGCGCTCGCCGATCAGCTCACGGTGGGCGCGCAGCTCGGCGCGGCGTCGGTGGTCGTCCATCCCGGTTCCGGCGGCACGCAGGAGCCAGAGGTGGCGCTGGACCGCTGCGCGCTGGCGCTTAAGCTGGCGCTGCAGCAGACCGAGCACGTGGCCAACCGCCCGAAGATCGGGCTTGAGACGTGCGCCGGGGCAGGGAAGACGCTGGGGCGCACCTTCGGCGAGCTCAAGGCGCTCCTGGACCGGCTGGATGGCCATTCCGGTGTCGGGATTGTGCTGGATACCGCCCACCTGTGGGGCAGCGGCTGCGACCTGGCCACGACCGAAGGGCTGGAGCGGACGGTGGGCGAGATGCTGGCCTCCTTTGAGGCCGAGCGGGTGCTTTGCATCCATACCAACGATTCCAAGGTGGAGCTCGGCTCCCACAAGGACCGCCACGAGAACCTCGGGCAGGGCGCCATGGGCGAGGCTGCCTTCGAGCGCATGCTGGCGCACCCCGCGCTGCGCGGCCTGCCGTGGGTCATGGAAGTCCCCGGCTACGACAACCAGGGCCCCGACACGCAGAACCTCCAGGTGCTCAGGCGTCTGGCGCGGGTAGCGGTGACGGCCTAACGTCGAGCCGTCAGTCCTTCGGGTCCGCCAGGTGGCGGACCTTGCGGTTGAAGTACACCAGCGGCGCGATCGACTCGTCGGCGCCGAAGTCGGCGGCCAGGACTTCGCCGATAAAGATCGAGTGAGTCTTGCCGCCGGGGTGCTCGGCGATCACACGGCAGTCCATCCAGGCGATGGAGTGCTGGAGGATGGGCGCGCCGGTAGTGGCGGTGAACGTCTCGATGCCACCAAAGCGGTCGCCCGCCGGATCGCCCTTGCGGCCCGCGAAGGTCCAGAAGGTGTCTTCCTGGGGGCTGGAGAGGATATTGACGACGAAGATCCCAGAGTCGCGCACCATCGGATAGGTGCGCGTCCCATGATCGGCGCAGAAGAGGACAGTGACCGGGTCGGTCGACACCGAGCTGAACGAGCTCGCCACCATGCCGTGCTGCACGTCGCCCAGCTTTGACGTGATCACCGTGATCCCGGTCGTCCAGCGGCTCATGACCGCACGGAACGTGTCGATGGAAACGGACATCCTGACTTCTCGCTCTCTCCTGATGGACGCCTGGGGGGGTCGGGCAGTATAGCAGCGTGAATCCGCCGTTTTTCCTGTTACCATTTGTTTAGTGGTGCGCTTGTGAAAGTTTTCACAAGCGCACCAGGTGAGAGGGAATGAGAGCATGACCGCGACACTTACCAGGCCATTGGCACCGGCCGTACCTGTCTCACGAGGAGCGATCGGAGGGACCGCCCCCATCACTGGCCCAGTTGTCCCGGCCGGCGATGAGGCGTGCGATTACGAATACAGCTACGACGACCTCTTCACCGAGCGCTTGCGCGCCGCCGGCCAGTCAGTGACGCACCTCCAGACGCCCCTGCCGCCCGAATACGTCACCATGACGCCGGACGAGCTGGACGCGCGCATCTGGGCGGCCAAGGAGAAGCTTGGCGACCGGCTGATGGTCCTGGGCCACCACTACCAGCGCGACGAGGTGATCAAGTTCGCCGACGTGCGCGGTGACAGCTTCAAGCTCAGCCAGCTCGCGGCCGAGCGTAAGCAGGCCGACTACCTCGTGTTCTGCGGCGTGCACTTCATGGCGGAGAGCGCGGACATCCTCTCCGGTGACCACCAGCAGGTGATCCTGCCCAACATGGCTGCCGGCTGTTCCATGGCGGACATGGCGTCCATCGACGACGTGGTGGACTGCTGGGAGCAGCTGACCGAGCTGCTTGGTCCCGACCACGGCATTGTGCCGGTGACCTACATGAACTCCGCGGCCGCCCTCAAGGCGTTCTGCGGCCGGCATGGCGGCATCGTCTGCACCAGCTCCAACGCCGCAGCGGTACTCAAGTGGGCGCTCGAGCGGGGCAAGCGGGTGCTCTTCTTCCCGGACCAGCACCTGGGCCGCAATACCGCGCTGTCGATGGGCTACTCCATCGACGATACCGCGCTGTGGGCGCCGAACAAGGAGCTGGGCGGCAACACCGAGGACCACCTGCGCGACTCCACCTTCATCCTGTGGCGTGGCCACTGCTCCGTACACGGCCGCTTCCGGCCGGAGCAGATCAAGGCAGCGCGTGAGAAGTACCCGGACGTGACCGTCGTGGTCCATCCGGAGTGCCCGCGCGAGGTAGTGGACCTCGCCGACCTGAACGGCTCGACCGAGTACATCATCAAGGTCGTCACCGAGGCGCCTGCCGGAACCACCTGGGCCATCGGCACCGAGATCAACCTGGTCAACCGGCTCCAGAAGGAGCTGCCGGACAAGACCATCTTCTGCCTAGACCCGGTGATCTGCCCGTGCAGCACCATGTATCGCATCCACCCGGCCTACATCGCCTGGGCGCTGGACAACCTGGTGGAGGGCACCGTGGTCAACCAAATCAAGGTCGATCCCGAAGTCGCCCGTTGGGCCCTTATCGCCCTGGAGCGCATGCTGGCAGTCAAATAGCCGGCGAGCGGACAAGGTACAGAATCAAAATGGGCGGTCCGGATGGACCGCCCATTTTGATTTGCCCTACGGGCTTGCGGAGTCTATGCTGACTTCTCTTCTGGCAACTCGACGCCGGTGCGCTCCGGACGAGTCTCCAGAATTGGGTGGCCCGTCCCGCCGATCACGTCCGACGTGACGATGCAGCGCTTAACGTCGATGCGTGAGGGGATCTCATACATCACGTCCAGCAGCACGTCCTCGATGATCGTGCGCAGTCCGCGCGCGCCGGTCTTTTGCTTGAGCGCATGGTCGGCGGCTGCCTCCAGCGCATCGTCGCGGAAGGTGAGCTCCACCTTATCCAGCGCGAAGAACTTCTGATACTGCTTGATGATGGCGTTCTTCGGCTCAACCAGGATGCGCATCAGGTCCTCTTTGGTCAGCGCATCCAGGCTCACCGTGACCGGCAAGCGTCCCACGAATTCAGGGATCAGGCCGTAGCGCAGCAGATCGTCGGTGGTCAACTGGCGCAGCGCCTGGGCGGTCTGCTCCTCCGCGGACACCGGTCCGGTGGTCTTGAAGCCAATCGAGCGGTTGGAGCCGACGCGCGAGGCGACCACCTTGTCCAGCCCCTCGAACGCGCCACCACAGATAAACAGCACGTTGGTGGTGTTGATCTGGATGAAGTCCTGGTGGGGGTGCTTGCGACCGCCCTGCGGCGGGACGTTGGCCACCGAGCCCTCGATGATCTTGAGCAGCGCCTGCTGCACACCCTCACCCGACACGTCGCGCGTGATGGAAGGGTTGTCTGCCTTGCGCGCGATCTTGTCGATCTCGTCGATGTACACGATGCCGCGCTCGGCACGGGCGACGTCGTAATCTGCCGCCTGGATCAGGCGCAGCAGGATGTTCTCCACGTCCTCGCCGACGTAGCCCGCCTCTGTGAGCGCGGTGGCGTCTGCGATGCAGAAGGGCACGTCCAGGATCTTGGCCAGCGTCTGGGCCAGCAGCGTCTTGCCGGAGCCCGTTGGGCCGACCAGCAAGATGTTGCTCTTCTGCAGCTCCACCTCGTCGATCTGCATGCCCGCGCCGACACGCTTGTAGTGGTTGTAGACCGCCACCGAGAGCACCTTTTTGGCGCGATCCTGGCCCACCACGTACTGGTTCAGCAGCTCGTAGATGCGCTGTGGCGTAGGCACGCGGGAGGCGGGGAACTTCGCCTTGGCGGCGGGCTGCTGCGCCTCCTCCTCAATGATCTCGCGGCACAGCTCAATGCACTCATCGCAGATGTACACCCCGCCCGGACCGGCGATGAGCCGGCGCACCTGCTCCTGGGTCTTGCCGCAGAAGGAGCAGCGATACTGGATGCGGCTATTGCGCTGGTTGGGCATGGCTGTGTCGTGACTCCGGGGTGTGTTCGTCGCGCGAGCGCTTCTTCTCTACCCTACCGCAAATGCAGCGCCACCGGTGCTCAACCGGCGGCTTGTGTATCGCCGCTATTCTTCTCCGGCTGGGCGCCCATCGCGCCCTCACCATCGGCGCCTTCGCTGATGATGCCGTCGATGATGCCGTACTCCAACGCCTGATGCGCCGTCATGAAGTAGTCGCGGTCGGTGTCGCGCTGAATGCGCTCCAACGGCTGCCCGGTGTGCTTGGTCAGGATCTCGTTGAGCTTCGAGCGCAGGCGCAGGATCTCGCGCGCCTCGATCTCAATGTCGCTGGCCTGCCCGCCACGGCCCTGCGCCTGCCAGGGTTGGTGGATGTGGATGGTGGAGTTGGGCAGCGCATAGCGATAGCCCTTGGCGCCGCCGGTGAGCAGCACCGTGCCGAAGCTCATGGCGCTGCCGTAGCAGTAGGTGTGGATGCGGCACTTGCCGGAGCCCATCACGTACTGCATGGTGTCGTAGATCGCCAATCCGGCGTGCACGCTCCCGCCGGGGGAGTTGATGTACATCTGAATGTCGCGGTCCGGGTCCTCGGAACGCAGCAGCAGCAGCTGGGCGACAGCGATGTTGGCGATCGTTTCGTCGATGCCGCTGCCGATGAACATGATGCGCTCACGCAGCAAGCGCGAGTAGATGTCCATGCCGCGTTCGCCGCGCGGCGTCGTCTCGATTACGTATGGGATGAGTGCCACTGGATAGAACCTCCGTCTCTCTCAGTCTACAGGGCGCCCGCTAACGCTCGATGACGCCGCCCGCGCCGCCGGCCGATGCG
>CADCTC010000253.1:56557-79274 GCA_902805635.1 uncultured Chloroflexota bacterium | reverse complement strand
CAATCCTCTTGGGGGCGGCGGTGAGCCTAGCCTACTGGGCCTGGGCCGATGGATCAGTGGCGACGGAGGGGGAGGGTTCAGGCACCAGCAGCGCGGCTGCACGGCCGAGCGGCAAGCTGGTCTGGGTGTTCACCGTGCTGGCGGTGGTCACGCTGTTCGGGTCCGGCGTGCTGCTGCGGCTGATCGGGTAGGCGCGGAGTTCAGCCAGTTCCAGTTGCCGCCGCCAGATCGCCCGCACCAGCCCGTAGAGCCAGGCGGCAAGTAGGTGGGACTGCCGTCGGCCGCGCAGGGACGCGGACGGCTGGAAGGGCGGACGTGCCCGCGTCACGCGCCAGAGGCACCGGGGCACAGACGGGTCCCCAGGCCACCGTGGCGACAGTGGGATGGCAACTGTCGGACGGACCCACTCGACATGTTTGTATGTTGGAGGGCAACTGCAACCACTGCGACATCCGCGTTACGCTGGACCTGCTGACCAGCCTCCCCGCCGCCGACGTCGGGCACCACTACCTGGGTCTAGTCGAGCGGCTCGGTGCCGGGCCCCGCGGCCGCCCGACGGTAGCTACCTGGGTGTGGTCGGAGCCGTGGTCGGACGGGCGACCGGTGGTGCGGGCGGAGTTCTTCAGCCACAGCCACGGCGCGGGCCGAGGTCCATGTGACGCTCAAGCCGGCAGTGAACGATCCCCAAGCGGCAGTCTAGCTGCGCCGCGCGAAGAGGTTCAGCACGACGGTCAGCACCAGACTGAGCACGATCGATGTGGCGAGCGGGAAGTAGAAGCTCCAGCTCCCACGCTGCACCGCAATGTCACCGGGCAGCCGGCCGAGGAACGGGACTCGGCCGGCTGTCAGCATGAGCGCGCCAATCGCCACCACAAAGAGGCCGAGGATGAGGACCATGCGGCCCATCGAAGATAGGTCGGTCATGACTGGCCCTGCGCAAGTTCCGTGCTAGCGGCTACTCGGCCGGCACCTTGACCGCTCGGGCCGGCTTGGTTGCCCGACGGGGGCACTTCCACGCCGCGAGCTCGTACGCGAGGTAGTGATCGATCTTCTCTTGTAGGCCGGCATGGATGACCGGGGACGGGCTCACTTGAGCCATTGCACGTCATTGGGGATCGCCGTTGCCCTACGCTTCAAGACCAGTGAGCGTCTCTTGCGCGGCGGTTGGTGGGTTCGACTCCCATGCGCCTCCGCTAGATAAGAGTGGGCCACGGGAGGGGTTTCCAGTGGCCTCATCCGTCGCTCCGGTGACGGGTTTTACCGTACTCCACATCCCAATGGGAGCTAACTGGCCCCTCTGAGCGCCTGCTGAAGCGTGTTCATGGCGTTGGTGAGCTTGCTCGGCCAGGGCATGGGCGTAGACGTTCAGGGTGGTGGTGTTCTGGCTGTGGCCGAGCACCGCCGCAGCGGTTGGACTAAGGCGCTGAACCCTGCGCGGTAGCCGCTCGTGGCGGGTACTGCGGCTGGCGTGGCACCCACTCCAGCGAGCGGGCGCGTCCGTCCGCTAGACTGCACGCCACGCCGGCCATCAGCGCACTCGCCGGCAGCCCGGCGGTACGCCTCGTGGGGGGCGTGGCGATGGCCGCTTCGGGCGTGTTCGAGGCGTTTGACACCGGAATGGAGCTTGCGCTCCGGGTGGACGTCCGCCTCTGGCACGGCGCGGTGGTGTTCGGCGTGTGCGAGATCGTCAAGTCGCTGGGCGACGCCGCGCTGAGCACTCGCGCGACCACGCGTGAGCGGCCCGCCGGGCCGCGGCAAACGCTCTGGGAGGGGGAACGGCGGCCGGTGGGTTTACCGCGGCGGAGAGGTCGCGGTGGGAGCCGCGTGCGTCGCCATTACCGGTGCCGTGGCAGAGGCCGCGTGCGTCGCCGGAGGGGTGGGCGTGGCCGCGTGTGTCGCCGTTGCAACCGCCACGGTCGAGGGTGACGCTGGCGGCGTCACCGTAGCTACTGCCGCCGAGAGCGGCGTGGCGGTAGCTGTGTGTACAGCCTCCGCCATTGCCGTGGGCGAAGCCGTGTGGATCGCCACCACGGTGGAGGCCGCAGCCGGCGTCGCGAGTGAGACATCGGCCCCGACATGCGTTGGGACTGGCGCCTGCCTGGCCGGCTCCTGCGCGGCGGGCACGGCGGACCTGGTGATTATTCTCGTGCTTGGACCGGTGCGGGGGCACGGCCCGGGATACTGCCCCGCAGCGCAGAGGGCCGCCGCGGGAATGTCGGGCCGGGGGGTCGATGTGGCTCTCGGCAGTGGCGTCGGCGTGACCGTCGGCACCCGGCTCCGGTTATCGAAGCTAATGGTGACGGCACCATCAACACCGCTGCTCAAGTTGAACTGCTCGTCGGTTCCGCTGTTGTAGCTGCCACCGCCGCCACCGGCCCCACTGGCTTTTCCGCCACCGCCTCCTCCGCTGTACCCGCCACCGCCGGCGCCCATGCCAAAGTTGGAAAACTGGCAGCCACCGCCACCACCACCGCCGTACCCGCCGTCGCCGGACCGGCCGAACGACCCACACCCTTCGCCCTGCCCGCCTTGCCCGCCGCTACTGATAGCGCCGCCTGCGAAACGTCCCCGGCCCGCACCGCGCCAACCACCGCCGCCGCTACCTTCAGGTGGATTGCCATCCTGTCCCGCGTTCCCGCCCTGGCCGCCCTCGCCCCCTTGGCCGCCCTGACCCACGCCAACCACGGGGTAGTAGTAGCCGGTTCCCGCGCCGCCCGCCTCCCCCTGCTGGGCGTTTCCTCCCACCGCGTCAGAGCCGCCCCGCCGCCACCGCCGGCGGCGAGCAGCGGCGTATCGGGCCATCTCCCGAGATCGGATTGCATGAACACAAAGGAGCCGCCGCCACCACCACCGCCCGGGGCAGCGCGGGGGAAGACCCTGCCAGTGGGAGGAGGCGGGGTAATGTCCTGGCCCCGGCCGCCTACCTGAATAGTTAGCACCGACAGCGGCCGCACGGCGAAGGTGCCCACGACCTGCGCTCCCTGCCCGCCGGGATGTGTCGGTGGGCTCGACCGCAGGCTTGAGGCGGCACCGCCGCGCCCCCCCGCGGCCTGGACGGTAATTCGGAACACCCCCGCGGGTACCGCCCAGGTCTCTCTCTTGCCCATCGAGCCGAAGGTACAAGGCGACGTGTTGCAACTGTTCGATGCGGCGACGGGAGTAGGAATGTCGAAGCCCCACGGGCCAGCGCCTCCGACGTTACCCGGATCAACGAACAGGATAGCGCGGCCGAAGGTGGCCGGCAGGTCCGCGTCCGCCTGCGCCGCATGCGCCTGCGTTGCTGCTGATCGCGGCGCGTCGTCCTTCAGGATCACCCCCGTGAAGGTCAGCGACCCGTCGGCGCTCAGGGCCGGGCGGTCCAGCGTGAATACCAGCGTGTCCTGCCCGGGCGACGCACCTGGCACTGAGAGAACCGCGTTTGGCGGGTTGGCGGCAAAGCCGAACCTGTTCCACCAGTCGAGGAACGTACCCAGCGGGCGGTGCCCGCTGAGGCGCTGCGGCCGGTCCGAGAACCAGAGGATGTCCGCGTCCGGCGCCGCGAGCGTGACTACGAAGCGCCCCGGCGCGTCCGGCAGCGGGCGGTAGGCGCCGCTGCCTGCACCTAGCGCGAAGAGGTACTGGATGCCGGGCGCGAAGCCGAGCCGTTCGTGGTGCGCGGCGGCTCCGGCCAGCTCGTTCGGCTCCCACCAGAAGCCCTCGGCGTCGAACAGCCAGGTCTTGGTTTTGCCGGTGAAGATGGTGGTGTTCTCGGCCCGCCACCAGTGGAACACGCCGCCCGTGGAGGCCTGGACGGTGTCACCGCTGGCGTCCAGCGCGCGCTCGTCCTCCAGGCACCCGCCGACCACGTCCACGCCCTCGGCCGCGAACACGGCGTCGCGCAGGAGGGCGAACCCAGCGACGAAGCGGCATTCGGCCGCTGGCTGGGCCACGGTGGCGGCCGGGAGTAGGGTCCCCACGACCAAAGCAAGAAACAGCACGCCTCGAGCGAAAGCGGCGACCGGCGCGGTCGCAGGACGGAATTGGGGACGCAGGAGCGGCATGGCGCGCTCCCCTTTCCCCCCGCCAGCTCCTGCGCCGGCTAGAGTATGGACTGCAACCGCGAGTGTACGCGCCGCCGCAGGGCGAGTCAATTGCGGACGCGAAACCAGCACCGGGAAAGGTCGCAGGCTCGATCACTTCCTGCTGTGCCTGTTTGTCAGTCGTTCAGCCACGCGCCCACGCGGTCTCCGGCGGCGGCCATGGTCGCGTCCCGCCCGCAGTCTGCTGGTCGGCACGGAGCAGCGCCAGCTCTTCCACGAGCGTCCGGCCGTCAGGCTGAACCGCTGTCCCGCTGCTGACCTCCGCCGCGTTCGGCCGCTATCGGTCTTTCCTGCCGCGGGTTGTCGGATGTCTCCGGCTCCACCAGGAGAGAGGCCGCCTCGCCCGCCCGGACGCGCTCCAGCGTCTCCTCGTCGGGGCCAGCCCGCATCTCTCCTACGGTTGCGGCCACCACTTCGTGCGAGGCGGTCTGGAGCGGCGCCTGCACCTGGTCGATTTCCTCTGAAGTGGCGCTAGGCAACGCCTGGCTGAGCGCCTTGTTGAGCCGAAGCTTCTGCTCGCCCTCGGGGCTGAGCTTCGTGTAGTCGCGGCGCGGCTCTTCCTGCATGGCTTTGGCTCCCCAAAAAAAGTAAAGAAGAAACGACGCAGGTACCGTGCCGCCCATCCGTGCGGGATGTCCGACACTTCCACGCACCATCTACAAGGCCGCGGCGGAACGAGAGCGAGCGTAACGCACCAGTTCCGCAGTTGCGGAAGTCTCCTTGGGCGCTGTCCTACGGGGCGGCGCCCCATCTTCGGCGTGCTCTAGCGCTGCCGCCAAAGACGATGCGATTCTGGGATCGGAGGTGATCGCCATGAGTGGATGGAGTGCTGCCGACGCCTTCAGCCGCTTCCCGAACCAGCAGGACCAATGATCGAATCAGTCGCGCTCAGTATCGGTCGGGTGCGTACATGTACTGGTGGCGCTGGGGGAAGAGGGCGATGAGGACGTCGCGGGCGCGCGCGTCGGGTGGGGTCGGGAGGCGGTCGAGGAGGTCGGCGGGTTCGTGGGCGCCGAGGGCGAGCTGTGCGAGGGTCTGGTGGGGAAGTCGGACGGTGAGGGCGTCTTGGCCCTCGAGGTGGAGGGTGGACTCGCCGACCTCGGTGATGAAGTGGAGGGAGGCGGGGGGTAGGGTTCGGCTCTCGGCAAGGCGGGCGCGCAGCTCGGGGGCGAGATCGGTGATGAGCTGATCGGGGTCGAGGAGGCGGACCATCGATTGTCCGCTCTGCGCGGTTTGCGCCTCGATGCGCCCATCGGTATACGCGACAGCGGCGGCGAGCGGCCCCTCGGGCGGGTGGGGGATGAGGACGTGGCAGAAGGCATCGCCATGGCCCTCGCTGCGCTCGCGCGCCCAGATCCGGCACGCGATGAGGATGGCGTCGGCAGCGGCGGAGCTATCCGCCATGGCCTCGGCGAGGACGAAGGCGTCAGTGAAGTCTTCGCTCAGCATGTGCGAGAACCAGAAGCGCAGGTCGCGCCAGGCGTAGGCGTGCACCTGGCCATTGGCGTCCAGGGCGACCCGGCAGCCGTCTTGGCGGCCGGCGGCGGCTTCGTCGATGGACGTGAGCAGGCCGTGCCAGGTAGGCGAGTCGAGGGGACGGACGGCGGCGCCGACGGTGTGGGGTGCGAAGGGCGGCGTGGTGTTCAGCTCGTAGAGGCGCTGGATGGCGGGGAGATCGTCTCTGGCGAAGGGGCGCACGCTCCAGCCGGCGGGGAGCAAGGTCGGGGCGCGCTTGCTCCACAGTGACCTGAGGTAGAGGGTGTGCTCTGCCCCCGCGGTGGCGTAGCCGAACTTGGGGTAGAAGTCTGGGATGCCGTAGAGCATGGAGACGGCGGCACCGCCGCGCGACATGCGGCCGATGGTAGCGTCAATGACGCGCCGGGAGTAGCCCTTGTTGCGGTGGGCGCAGTCGGTGCCGACGCCGCCGACGCCGTCCATGCGGAGGGTGGCGCGGCCCACCCGGATGGTGAAGGGGACGACGGTGAGCCAGCTGACGCACGTGCCGTCGACGAACAGCTCGGCCTTGGTGCGGCCGGGAACTTCCCCGGGCTCGTCGAGCAACTCGGTGAAGCGGATGCCGTCGTGAGCACGTGCTCCCACCGAAGCAGCTTCTTCAGTCAACATCACCAGTACCTCTTTTCCGGTCCAAGATTGAGTGGGCTGCGCCCTCCCAGGATAGCCCCGAACAGCTCCCGCGAGCGGACCGAGGCGAGCATGCCGTCGCCCCATGTGTCCGGTTGCTTCGTGAGGCCGCGCGCGTGGACGAACGTGTAGGGCCTTCCGAGGGGCACGACGGCGAACTGCCGTGGCCTTCGACAAGGCGAACGGTGACCTGGGCGTGGCCGTTGCCACGAGGGCCGGTAGTCATCGCGGCGAGCACGAGGCTCAGCGCCAGCGTGCCCATCGGCGCGTACTGCCACCAAGGGCCGAGCTGGCGCTGTGTCACTGGGGCGCACGATAGCACCGCAGGTGAGCCAGTGGGAGCGGTTCTTCTACGACCGGCCGATTGGCACCCGGCGGGCAGCCACACGAGCGGCTTGATAGGCAAGTCCTCGCTTGCCTATACTTCAACGTGGCTGACTTGTACGCAGCGCTCGCCGACGCGACGCGGCGCGCCATCCTCGACGAGCTGACCGATCGCGACGGCCAGACCCTCTTCGAGCTCTGCGCGCGCCTCACCATGAAACACGGTCTCGGTTCTACGCGCCAAGCCATCTCACAGCATCTTGACGTACTGCAACAGGCCGGCCTCGTCAAGACCAAACGGGAGGGACGCTACAAGTTCCACTACCTGGACACGTCACCACTGACCGAAATTGTCAACCGCTGGTCGATCAAGACCTGAGAGGAACCACTCCCATGCCCATCCGCATCACCGTCACGAGCGTTCTGGTTGACGAACAGGAGAAGGCGCTCACGTTCTACACCGATGTACTCGGGTTCGTGAAGAAGACCGACGTCCCCGTTGGTGAAGCACGCTGGCTGACCGTCGTCTCGCCCGCCGACCGCGACGGTACCGAACTCCTGCTCGAGCCCGATTGGGGCCACCCCGCGGCCAAGCCCTTCAAAGCAGCCCTGGTGGAAGATGGCATGCCGTATACGTCCTTCGGCGTCGACGACGTACAGCGCGAGTACGAGCGCCTGAAGGGCTTGGGTGTCCAGTTCACCCAGGCCCCCACCGACATGGGTCCTGTGACCACGGCGGTCCTGGACGACACTTGCGGCAACCTCATTCAAATCACCGCAATGAAGTAGCAACCAACCGCCGCCTTGCAGTCTGGGGCAACTCGCGCTATGATCGGTCCAGTGGCGCGCAGGGCGCCACTGGACCGCAGAAAGGGCTGAGCCCTCCTGATCGCTTGGGGACCGCCGGCAGGCCGCGCGCTCAGACGCGAAGGACCCTGCCGGCGCCCCGGATGTTTCAATCGCATAGCTAACCACTTTTCGGCCCCCACACGCGGTCACCGGGCCACCCACAGAAAGGTGGTCTCGCATGCCCCGCAGTCTTCGTTTTCGCCCGCTGCCGCAGCACCCCTCGCTGGAGCAGCTCAAGAAGCAGGCGAAGGACCTCCTGGCTTCGCTCCGCCAGGGCGACCAAACCGTGCTGCACCGCTTCACGCGCTGCTTCCAGGTCACCGAGGAGACCTGCACCAGCTTCAAGCTCACGCAAGCGCAGCTCGTGCTAGCGCGTGAGCAAGGCTTCCCCTCCTGGTCACAGCTGGCCGCTTGGGTGACAGACCGCACGCTCCCCAGCACGCCGGAAGCTCTGGTGCAGCTGCTCGGCGCCCGATCACACGGCGTTCGAAAGGCCGTCGAGATTCAACTCGAGTCTCTTGGCAAGACCGGCGTGGACGCGGCGATCCGGGAGCTCTTTGACCCCAGTCCGCGCGTGCGCTACGGCGCGGCCGACTTCATGGACCACCATGCCGACGAGGACTGTGCAGACAAGCTTCGCGATATGGCGCTGAACGGCCCGGTGCCCTACGTACGCGACATGGCCTTGCACGCTCTCGGCTGCCAACGCTGCAAGCCCGAGCCACTCGCGGTCGACATCCTGGACATCCTCATCCTGCGTGCCAAGACCGAGGAGAGCTGGAAGAAGCGCCGCGGCGCGGTCTGGTCGCTTACCCAACGGAACCTGGATCCCGGTGTGCAGGAGACACTCCACTACCTCGCCGAGAACGACCCTCATCCCGAGGTGGCAGGCGCAGCGCGTTGAGGCCTGAAGCGCAAACGCCCCGGTCTCGCCCACGAACGAGAAAACAAACTTCGCAAGCTGGCCTTCGAAAGAGCCGCCCACCGCTCAGCAATTTCTGCCTGACCAGCCGAGAGAGATCCAGGAGCGCGAAGCGTCCAGACGGCCGGTGTGCGTGTGGCGCAGCTGGACGAGCTTCAACGACTGGCAGACAGCGGCTGCCTGGTCTCCTATTTTGGCTGGCTAGCGCGCCGCAGCCTGCGCGCGCACTCGCTCCTCCTGCTCGCGCAGCTCCGGCGTGAACGCCTCGCCGAAGTCCTCCGGCTCAAACACCTGGCGAACCTCGACTTCGGACGAGCTCTCCATCGGATTGGGGCAGCGCTTCACCCACTCAACTGCCTCTTCCATCGACTTCACCTCCCACAGCCAGAACCCGGCGACCAACTCCTTGGTCTCCGAGAACGGACCGTCGATCACCGCGCGCTGGGCGCCGTCGAACCGTACACGCTTGCCACGGCTGCTGGGGTGCAGCCCTTCGCCCGCGAGCATGATCCCCGCCTTCACCAGCTCCTCGTCGTACGCGCCCATCGCGGAGAGCAGCTCGGTGCTCGGCATCTCGCCCGCCTCGCTCTCTGCCGTCGCCTTTATCAGCACAATTACCTTCATCTGCGTGTCTCCTTGTCCCTTTCGGCGGTTCGAGCCTAGCAGTCGGCCGGCTCCATAGATACGTCGAACGGACAGACGCCATTTCGACACAAATGGGCGACCATTCCACATTCCGAGCCACTGCGTATGATGAGGGGTACGCTAGGCGTCTGACGCAACGCTGAGTAGGTAGGGCCGACCGAATGGGTGTACTGGCAGCAAACGATCCAATGGTGGCGCAGCTGGAGGCGGCGCGGCGGGCACTTGTGGAGGCGCACCGTCGGACCGCTAGCCAGGCCGAGCTAGTGCAACTGGCCGAACGGGTGCATGTGGCACGACGGCAACTCATCGTCGCAGTCGAGGCCGAAGCACCCACCGGCTCTTGACACCGCTCGTCGCATGACAAGGACCGCGACCTGACGATTCCGGGAGACGGCGCCGGACCAAAGGAGCAAGCGTGAAACTAACCGACTTGGCGCAGAAGCACTCTTCCGGGCAGCAGCCCGGCACCGCGACGGCGCGGCCGAGGGCGCAGCCACTGGCGCAGACCGACGCACAGGCACAGGGAGGCGACGCCGAGCTGCGCAAGGCGGCCACGGAGGTGCTGCGCATATTCGACACCGGCGTTGGAAACGCCGGCATCACCGGGGCGGACTGGCTAGTGGCCATGGCCGAACTGCGCGCCGCACTCGGGCAGACTCGCTAGCCCGCGTGCCTGCGGCGGACCCGGCTCACTTGGCTAGTTGTGGGGCCTTGCCGGTAGGGGTCGGAGAGGTTCCCGAGGCGGGCAACTCCCATGCTTCCCCTTCGCCATGGGGAGTGCGCGTGCTGGAGACGCGAGCCAGGCCGCGCTCGCGCAGCCGTCGCAGCGACGTGAGGGCGCTAGTCTCCCCAAGGCCAAGCGCGGTGGCGATCTGCGCCGCCGACATTGGGGCGCTCTGGGCCAGCAGCTCCAGGATGCGGTCGTCTGTGTTCAGGGTGGGTTGGACAGCGCCGCGGTTACCGGATGCACTCATGGGCAAAGCGTACGCTACAGAAAGTGTGCCTGCCACTGTTGTCCGCAGTTGTTGCAGAGGGGCAACGGCCAGTGATGCTCCTTCGCTCTGCGCTGCACCAGCGATGGGAGACTGGTAGCCCCCGGAA
The DNA here is from genome assembly GCA_902805635.1 of uncultured Chloroflexota bacterium. Lineage (GTDB taxonomy): Bacteria > Chloroflexota > UBA11872 > UBA12225 > UBA12225 > CADCTC01. Next base: position 69,212 of record CADCTC010000253.1, on the reverse strand, counting down.
CAGGACACGGCCGGCCTGGTTTCCGGGGGGAGGAGAACCAGGCCGGCCGTGACGGCCGGGGAGCGAGTCCCAGCCAGAACCCAGATTATCGGCGCGGCGAGCGGGACGGAAGTGAAAGCATCACGTTTCTGTGGCTTGACTAGACGCGGCCACGGGCGGTGTTGCACTGCCCGGCGTCGCCGGTACGGTAGCCGTTGTGGAACCACTGCTGGCGCTGCTCGGAGGAGCCATGTGTCCAGCTCTCCGGGGAAACGCGACCCTGAGTACGACGCTGGATCTGGTCGTCGCCCACCGCCGCGGCGGCGTCGAGCGCGGTAGCGATGTCCTGGTCGCTGGGCGGCTGCATGAAGCCGGTGTCGGCTGCATGGCGCGCCCAGACGCCGGCCAGGCAGTCGGCCTGAAGCTCTACGCGTACCTGAGTTCCCTGGGGTCCCGCGGTGCCGCCTCCCTCGGGCAGCGCGTCGGTGATGTGCTGGATGTGGTGACCGTACTCGTGCGCGACGACGTACGCACGAGCGAAGGGCCCGCCACGCGCGCCGAAGCGGCGCTGGAGCTCGCCGAAGAAGGCCAGGTCCAGATAGATCTTGTTGTCGGCCGGGCAGTAGAACGGCCCCTGGGCTGCCTGCGCGAAACCGCAACCAGCCTGGGTTGCGCCGGTGAACAACACCGTCTGTGCAGGGGTGTAGCGCATGCCGCGGCGGGCGAACTCGTCGGTCCAGTACTTCTGGACGCTGTTGACGTAGCCGACTATCCGACAATCTTCGCGCTCGTTGGCCTGGGCGCCGGTCTGGCACTCGCCGGTGGCCTGGGCGCCGGCAACTTCAGGCTGCTGCTGCGGCTGCACCTGCTGCATCAGGTCGCCAGGGTTGACGCCCAGCACCAGCGCCAGAATCAGGCCAACGATGCCGAGCCCACCACCGCCCGCGGCCACGCGACCCATACCGCCGCCACGCCGGTCCTGTACCTGAGTGGGGTCCAGCCGCGCATTGGGATTGAACATGAAAACGTCCTCCAGGCGCGGTCGCCTCTAGTCCAAGAGGACCGGGGACCGCAGTACTGGCAGGACGTAAACGCAAGGTTTGGACCACGAAGAAACTGACGCTACGCGCGGAGGTCCTTCTCGAAGGGCAGATCGACGGCGCGGCCATCCTGGGCGCTCTTGGCGACGGCCTCGGTGAACTCCATGTACTTGAGGCCATCCCAGAAGGAAGGCTCGGGGTCCGGCTTGCCCTGGCGCACCGCCTCGACGAAATCGCTCTCGACGGTCCAGGGGCGCGCCTCGTCGTCGGAGATGGAGACTTCCTGCAAGGCCTGGTCGCTGGCCTTGCCGGCCAGGATCTTGCCGCTGCCGGGAGCGTCCATGCCGAACTGGTAGCGGATGGTGCCGTCTGAGCCGTAGATCTCGATGCTGTTGCCGTCCGCTCCGAACTTCGCGACGCTACTCCACAGGCCGGAGAGGAGGGCGCCGTTCTCCATTTCCGCGGCGACGGTGAGCGTGTCGGGCCGCTCGACTTTGGTGGAGCCCTGACCCTGGTTGACCTCGGCGGGCGGTCGCTCGCCGATGAGCGTGAGCGCGTGAGCGGTGACGCGGCGGGTGTAGCCGAGCCAGCGGTGCACCACCTCGACCATCATGCCAACGTCCAGCGTGTTTACGCCGGAGATCTGGCCGATCTGGCGCCAGTGCACCGGCGCCTGGGGGTTGTGATAGGCGTCCGCGTAGGAGCGGACGTTGACGTTGTACGGCTTGCCGACGAAGCCTTCATTGAGCATGCGGCGGATGACGCGGTCGCCGCGCATGTAGTGGGGCGGCGCGCAGATGGTGGCGGTGAGGTTGGTCTTCTTCCAGGCGTCATACATGCGGCGCGCGTCGGCGTAGTCCATGGCCATGCGCGCCTGGCAGAACACGTGCTTGCCGGCTTCCAGCGCGGCGATGGTGTACTTGCTATGCAGGTAGGGCTGCGTGCCGATCCAGACGGCGTCGATGTCGTCTGACTGGATCAGCTGCTCAGGCGACTCGAACTGGCGCTTGATGCCATATTCCTGCGCGGCGCGCGCGGTGCTTTCTTTTGAGGAATTGACCACGCCGGCCAGCTCCACGTTGGGCACCTGGCGCAGCCCCGGCACGTGCCGCTGGCGCACGATTCCACCGGCGCCGATGAACCCAATCCGCAGTGTGCCGTTCTTTCCGTTGCCTGCCATCGCTGTCCGTCTCTCCTCGCGGCGCCAGGGCGCCCCAATCTGGCGCAATGGTACCGGGCAACGAGCCGGGGACGGCGCGCTAGCTCTTGTAGTAGCTGGCGTTCGCTTCGGTGAAGTGGTTCCACTCTTCCGGGACGGCGTCCTGCGGGAAGATGGCGCTCACCGGGCAGACCGGCTCGCATGCACCGCAGTCGATGCACTCGTCCGGGTTGATGTAGAACTGCGGCGCCTCGTCGTTGGAGTGGATGCAGTCCACGGGACAAACCTCCACACACGAGGAGTCCTTGACCCCGATGCAGGGCTCAGTGATGACGTACGCCATGGCCGGTCTCTCTTTTGTTGTTAGTGACGTAGTGGTGCCGTGGCCGGATAACCGTAGTGTGGCTGTCGAGGCGACGAAGCGACGCGCAGGCAGCGGCCCAGGCAAAGCCGATTGTAGCACCCTGGTACGCTCTGGCGAGATGAAGCAGCGAGACTTGCCTGTGTACGGGCAGAAGCGAATCGAAGCGGTCTGTCCACAGTGCGGCAAGCCCAGCACCACGCGGCAGACGGTCTGAGGCGGGCCCGCGATCGCGCTCCTCTGCAACGACTGCCGCCGGGCTTCCCTCAACAAGGGGAAGCTGAGCGTGCAGTTCTGCGTGGGGGGGTGCTGCTCGCGGGCGGGCGCACGTGAGGCGCTGGACGCACTGCTGGAGAGCTTGAAGGCGCAGAACGCGCTCGGTCCCGACCGGGTGAGTGTGATTCCCGTGGACTGCGTGGACATGTGCTCGGACGGCCCGATCTGCCGCATCTTGCCGGACCGCAAGACGGCGCGGCGGGTGTCGCCGGCCTGGGCGACGCGCCTGGGGCAGGACCTGGCAAAGGACCGCAGAGCCAGGAAGTAGGCTGGGTCTGGACTCCGCAGGCCGCTGGTCTGTCCTTCGACAGGCTCAGGAAGAACGGCCGCGGCGGCTTACTGCTTCATCTGGGGGTCGAGGGCGTCGCGCAGGCCGTCGCCGAAGAGATTGAAGCCGAGCACGGTGACCATAATGGCGGCGCCGGGGAAGATCATGGCCCAGGGGGCGTTGAGCAGGAAGTTGCGCGCGTCTGTGAGCATGAGGCCCCACTCGGCTGTGGGCGGCTGGGCGCCCAGTCCCAGGAACCCGAGCGCGGCGGATTCGATGATGGCAGTGGCGATGCCGAGCGTGGCCTGCACGATTAGCGGAGTCATGCCGTTGGGCAGGATGTGGCCGAACAGGATGCGGTTATTCGACGCGCCCACACAGCGCGCGGCAACCACGAACTCGCGCTCGCGCAGGGCGATGACGCTCGAGCGCATCAAACGGGCGTAGACGGGCACGCTGACGACACCAATGGCGAGCATGGTGTTGTCGATGCCCGGCCCGCGCGCCGCAACTATGGCGATGGCGAGCAGCGTGGAGGGGAAGGCGAGCACGATCTCCATGGCGCGGCTGATGAAGGTGTCCGCGACGCGCCCGCCGTAGCCGGCCAGCAGCCCCAGGAACGAACCGATTACCAGCCCCATGGTGACCGAGACGAAGCCGACGCGCAGGGAGATGCGGCCGCCGTGCAGCACGCGCGAGAAGACGTCGCGACCCAGGTTGTCGGTGCCAAACGGATGATTGAGTGTAGGTGGCTTGAGGCGCTGGATAAGTTCCTGCTCGATTGGGCCGTGACGCGCTATCAGCGGAGCCGTGATGGCGAGCAGCGCCATGAGCGCCACGATGGCCAGACCGACGAGGGCCGCCTTGTCGCGCCGCAGCCGGCGCAGCGCATCGCCCAGCGGCGTGCGCGCCTTGCGGTCCGGAGCCACGAGTGACCCAACGGCCCCCGTCAGCGGGGCAGCGGGGATGGGGACGGCGAGCTGTTCGCGGACAGCCATCTAGCGATACCTGATCCGCGGGTCGATGGCGGCGTAGAGCACGTCCACCAGCAGGTTGACGGCGACGAAGATGAAGGCGACCAGCAGCGTCATCCCCTGTACGATGGGGTAATCGCGGTTTAGGATGGCCTCGAAGACCCAGCGGCCGACGCCGGGCCACGAGAAGATGGTCTCGGTAAGGATGGCGCCGGAGAGCAGGAAGCCTACCTGCAGGCCGATGATGGTGACCACGGGTAGGGCGGCGTTCTTGAGCGCGTGCCGGGTGGTGACGCGGTGCTCCTGCAGTCCCTTGGCGCGCGCGGTGCGGATGTAGTCCTGGCGCAACACCTCCAGCATGGCCGCGCGGGTCATGCGGGCAATGATGGCCATGGGGACGGTGGACAGCGCGATCGCGGGCAGCGCGAGGTGTCGCAGCGCCTGGATGGCGAGGTCGCCACGCCGCTGAAGCGCAGCATCGATCAGCAAGAAGTTGGTGCGCGGCGTGTAGCGCGTGGTGGCGTCCAGGCGGCCGTCGGGGGGCAGCCACTGGAGCTGCACGGCGAAGATCCAGATCAGCACCAGGCCGAGCCAGAAGATGGGCATAGAGATGCCCACCAGCGAGAAGACGCGCGAGCCGTGGTCGATCAGCGAGCCGCGCCACGTCGCGGAAATGACGCCGCCGCTAACGCCCACGGCGACGGCGATGATCAGCGCCGCGAGGCTTAGCTCTATGGTGGCTGGAAACCGCCCGGCGGCCTCTTCCATCACGCCTCGGCCGGTGCGGACGGACTTGCCCAGGTCGCCGTGGACCAAACGGTCCATATAGCGCACGTACTGCACGTGCAGCGGCGCGTTCAGGCCCATCTGCTCGCGCAGGCGTGCCACGTTCTGGTCGTTGGCGCGCTCGCCCAGCAGCACCAGGGCCGGATCACCCGGGATCAGGCGCAGGAAGAGGAATACGACAATCGAGACGCCCAGCAGCACCGGGAGCGCCTCGAAGAGTCGCCGCGTGGTGAAGGCAAGCATGGTGATGTCAGAGGACCCGGGACGCGTCCCGGGTCCTCGCCCAACTCGCCGAGGTTACTTGTCCAGCCAGACGCTGTTGTAGTACTCGGTGGCAGTCGGGTGGGCCTGGTAGCCCTTGACGTACGCGCGCGCCAGGAGCGGCGGAGTTGTGTGCGCGATGGGGATACGCGGCATCTCCTGGTCGATGACCTGGTTGATCTGCTTGTAGAGCATGTCGCGCTCGGAGTAATCGGCGGACTGCTGCGCCTGACGGAGCAGCGAGCGCACCTGAGCGTTATCCCAGGAGTTGTCATTGCGCAGGTTGCCGAAGAAGGTGAACAGGAAGTTGTCGGTATCGCCGTTGTCGCCGGTCCAGCCCAGCATCCAGATCGGGAACTTCAGCTGGTTGCGGTCGGCCAGGTAGGCGCCCCAGTCCTCGGTCTTGAGATTGGCGGTGATGCCCACTTTGGCAAGGTCGGACTTGAACGCTTCGGCAACGGCCTGCGGGTTGGGGTAATACGGGCGGGAGACGGGCATGTACCAGAAGTCGGTGGTGAAGCCATTGGCAAAACCGGCCTCCGAGAGCAGGCGCTTGGCCTGGTCCACGTTGTACTGCGGGCCCTTGACCTCAGAGTTCCACCCAAGCAGGCTGGGCGGGATGAGCTGGCTGGCGACGATGCCGATACCGCCGTAGAGCGCCTCGACGATGGCGGAGCGGTTGAGCGACATGGCGACGGCCTGGCGTACCTTGACGTTGTCGAAGGGCCGCTTGGACACGTCCATGGCGACGTAGGCCACGTTCATCGACGGGCGCAGGATGACCGACAGCGAGCGGTCGCGGCGCGCGTTGGTCACGTCGTCCGGATTGGCGCCTTCCATCATGTCGATGGCGGCGGAGCGTAGCGCCAGGTAGCGCGCGGCGTTGTCCGGGATGGCGCGGATGATCACGCGGTCCACACTGGCCTGGTCACCCCAGTAGCTGGGATTCTTCTCGAGCTCGATCCGGTCGCCGGGGGTCCAGGAAACGAAGCGGAACGGGCCGGTGCCGACGGGGTTGCGGCTCAGCGCGTCGAAGCCGGCGCTGGCCGAGTACGGGCTGATGATGGGGAACGCCGGCAGCGCCAGGTTGAGCATGAACGGTCCCTGCGGCGCATTCAGGGTGATCTGGACGGTGAACTCGTCCAGCACGTCGACGCTCTGGATGGCGTCTGCCAGGCCGGTGACATCCTCGTAGTACTCGAAGGTGCCGCCCCCCGCGACTGCCTCCTGGTACCACTGGTTTTCCTTGTTGCCCCAGCGGTCGAAGTTCCACTTCACGGCGCTCGCGTCGAACGGCGTGCCGTCGTGGAAGCGCACGCCCTGGCGCAAGCGGAAGGTGTAGACGGTGCCGTCGGCGGAGATGTCCCAGGAGCGCGCCAGGCCGGGGCGGAGGTCGGTGCTGGAGCCGTCGAATTGAACCAGGTTGTCGAAGATCTGCTCCGTGACGCGGAACGACTCGCCATCGGTCACGGTGGCCGGGTCAAGGCGCACCGAGTCGCCGCCGCGGCCAAAGACGAACGTGCCGCCCTCGCCACGCGCGTGGGCGAGCGGCAGCCTCCAGATCTGCTGTGCCGCCAGGATTGCCGCCGGGCCCAGCCCGAACGTCGCGCGCCTCCGTAGTGTGCTCATAACGTGCCTCCCGATTAATGCTGTGACTGCTGCCGATCAGGCAGTTCGTGCGCCGTGTAGGAAGGCCATTCTATAGTGACGGCCACACGGTTCACAAGCAACGCTCACAGCGTAGGACGTGTCTGGAGCACGTGTCAGCGGTTCAGCGCGCCCAGAACTTCCACCACGGCGCCCGGTTGGCTGCACCAGTGGCGGCGTCCAGGCGGTGTGCGCCCGGGCGCTGTGAGAGGGCGTCGGCCATGCGGCGAATCTCCACTTGGCGGTGGTACAGCGCGCGCTGGAGGCGGCGCAGGTCATCTACCGAGAGGGGGTCAAAGGTCACGCCGCGACGGTGGATGAAGCCGGCCTCGCGCCGGCGGCCAGACACGGCTTCGGCGGGACCAGGCGGCTCGATGACGCGGCCGGTCACAGAGAGGACGCCGAAGCGGCCGGGGAGCTCGAAGCGCAGGCGCACGCGCGCCTCGCCGAATAGCGGCTCGTTGACGAGCAGGCCCAGACCGCCGAGTGAGAGGTCCACGACTTCAGCGTGCAGCGGCCGCCACTGTCCTGGCGCCGACTGCACCTCTACATCTTGCGCTGGGATGAGGGCGGGCACCCGTACGAAGCGCCGCAGCTGCACGGCGCTGGCGTCGCGCACACGCAGGCGCAGCAGCGCGTGGCCACCATCGTGCACGGCGCTGACCACGCCCGCCAGGTAATACGTGCCGCTGGCGTTGGTGAAGTCCACCACGGCGGCGAAACCGGGCTCGATGGAGCGCAGCGGCACGTCCAGGCTGAGGACCAGCTCGCCGTCGTCCCGCAAGACGGTGAGCACCTCGGCGGCTGAGGACTCGATCTCCTGGCCCTGCCGGCCCTCCAGCAACAGCTCACTCGGCACTCCCAGCGCGCGTCCCAGGTCCGCAGCGATCTGCGCCGCGGTGTGTGTGATGCCGCGGCCGGCCAGGATACGTCCCGGACGCTCCGCGGGTCCGGCGGCGCAATTGACGAGCTGGCCGCCGGCAAGCAGGTCCAGCGCATCGGCTACAGCGATCGAATCACCGGAGAGGGCCGTGGGCTGCTCTTCGAGCAGGCGCGCATGGGCGTGGTGCTCCGGGACGACAGAGACAACGGGGGTACCCGTCGCGCTGCTATCAGCCGCTGGGCGCGATGCGGCGACGCTCCCACGCGACCGCTTTGACGCGTGACGAGTCGATCTACCCGAGAGTCTGGCTGCGATGGCAGTGGCCACTGCGGTGTGCTCCTTTCCCCACTAGAGCGCATAACGTGAGACACGCCGCGGCGATGATGGGGTGAACAGAGGAACAGGATGCGCACCGTGTATGCACCGCCAGTATGGCGGGAGCAGCAGGTCCGTGCGTATTACCGGCCGGGCTGCCAGGGCATGAGGCCGCGCAGCGCGTGTTTCGCTCCCTCCCAGGCCGAGGTTGCGAGGCCGGGCGGAGGACCGACGTCCATGCCTGCGGGGGCCTCGCCGATCTCTTCCAGGAGCGCCTGCTGCGAGCGAATGGGCACCAGGCGGCCGTCACCCGCCGCCTCCACGTGCAGGACGTACACTGCGCGGCGCGGCATCGAAGTGCCGAGCAGCGGGCCGGGGCCGCGCCGGTTGAACGTCTCGCCGGTGGCGTGCCAGGCGATCACGGCCTGCGACGGGTTGCGGGGCGCCCGGCCAAGCAGCTCTATGCGGCAGCGGCTGAACTGGGTGGCGAGGTAGTCGCGCTCTGCCGGCGAGAAGGCGCCGGCCAGCTCCAGGCCGCCTGGGGCTGGCGGCGCGCCTGGGGCGGCGCTGTGAGGCGCGCTGGCGGGCGCGGCCGCGCTGCCGGGTGGCTCAGTCGTGCCGCTCATCGAAGGTAGGTGTGGAGGCTGCCGCCGACTCGACGGCACCGGGGAAGCCACCGCCCAGCTGGCTGGCGAGGAAGTCGACCGCTTGCTCCAGGGCGCTCACGCGCCAGGCCAGCTCATCGACCTGGGCGCTCCCGGCGCCGCTGGCACTGCCGGCGCCGAGTGCGCCGGTGGAAGCGCCGTCCACGCCGCCGCGTTGGACGGTGATGTACCCCTCTATTGCGTCGGTGACCCAGCGTTCCAGCGTCATCCCCCGCTCACCGGCCGCGGCTTTGGCGCGGTTCCACAGCTCGGGGTTGAGCCTGATATTGATCATCTTCTTATCGGCCACGTCATGCTCCCGCTGTGTGCTTCCGCAGAGTGCTACCACTTGTGTGAGGTACGCGGCCGATCCGCCTGACCGTCGCGGGTGTCTAGTCCATTAAAAATTGGACGGCGCGATGGCCCGAGCGTAGACGATTTCACGGTTTACCGCTAGCTCGCCTTCGCGGATCTCGGGGCCGAGGGTCCGTTCCAGCGACGCGATCGCCCGCTCGCGCGCTGCGTCGGTCAGCGTATCCAGCGCGGTGCCCCAGATGCCAGAGGCGCGGCACCACTCCCAGAAGCCCTCTATGCCCTGGAGGCGCATGCGGTCGGGCACGCGCGCCACCTCGATATCGGTGAGGCCAGCCGCCTGGAGCAGCACCTCCAGGTTCCCAGGCTGCGACATGCCGGAAGGGCGCGGCGGCGCACCGGAAGGGAGCATGCCAGAGCGGCGCAGCGCGTTGTCCACCAGCACCATCCAGTCGTTGAAGGCGCGCGCGCCCCACAGCGTGACCACCAGGCGGCCGCCCTCCACGAGCACACGGCGCGCCTCCGCCAGGACCGCGTCCGGGCGGGGCATGGTGGTGAGCGCCTGGATGCACAGCACCGCGTCAAAGGACTCGTCGGCGTAGGTCAGCTGCGCCGGGTCACCCTTCTGCCAGCGAATGAACTCGTACCCCACCGATGCGGAGCGCTCGCGTGCCACGTCGAGCAGCTCCGGCGATGGGTCGAGGCCGACGACGCTGCCCTCGCGGCTTGCACGCTCCGCCGCGAGGAAGGCGGCCAGGCCGGTGGCGGTATACAGGTCCAGCACGCTGCTGCCCGCTTCTATCTCGGCCAGATCCACGGCCCGGCGGGCGAGCGTGACATAGGTGGGAGCGACGTGCTGCGCGTAGCGAAGCGCGCGGCCAGAAGCACCGCTCTCTCCCGCCGCAGCGTCCTCGCCGTCGCCAGGGCCGCGTTCTGGTCCAGCGTTCGCGCTCACACCTCCATTGTGCCCTGTGGCCGTGCCCCGTGGCGCGGCGCGAGGGGTATCCTACGACAGAAGAGCGACCTGAGGCGGGGCAGAATGGCGCCCTGGACGTTCGCCTTCTGCCACTCCTCGAAGGATTTAAGGAACCTGCACATGCCGCCTGGCGCACACGCCCAGATCACCGGCTGGGGCAAGGCGCTGCCCTCCAAGGTGCTCACCAACGTGGAGCTCGAGACGCTGGTGGACACCACCGCCGAGTGGATCTACAGCCGTACGGGCATCCGCGAGCGGCGCATCGCCGGGCCGGACGAATCGACCTTCACCCTGGCGACGCGGGCGGCGCGCGCGGCGATCGCCGTCGCGGACCTATCGCCCGCGCGGATCGACCTGGTGATCGTCTGCACCTTCTCGCCGGAGTTTGGGGGCATGCCGAGCACGGCAAGCCTGGTCCAGCACGCCATCGGCGCGACACGGGCAGGGGCTTTTGACCTGAACGCGGCGTGCTCCGGCTTCGTCTATGGACTGGCGGTGGCGCAGGCGATGATCGGCGCGGGCGTGCACGAGACGGTGCTGGTGATCGGGGCCGAGACGATGTCGCGCCTGCTGGATTGGAACGACCGCGCGACATGCGTGCTGTTCGGCGACGGCGCGGGCGCGGTGCTGCTGCAGGCGACGGACCGACCAACCGGCGTGCTGAGCTGCGTGTTGGGGTCGGATGGATCGGGTGGGGAGCTGTTGAGCGTGCCGGCGGGTGGCAGCCGCGCGCCGGCCTCGACGGAGACGGTGCAGGGCGCGCAGCACTTCATCAAGATGAATGGCAAGGAGGTCTACAAGTTCGCCGTCGGGGCGCTGCCGCGCTCAGTGCGCCAGGCGGCGGCGCAGGCGGGCATCGCCCTTTCCGACGTAGACCTCTTCATCCCGCACCAGGCCAACATCCGCATCATCAGATCGGCGGCGGAGACGCTGGACGTGCCGATGGAGCGCGTGTTTACCAACGTAGATCGGTACGGGAACACGTCGGCTGCGTCGATCCCCATCGCGCTGTGCGAGGCGGTGGAGGAGGGACGGCTGCGCGAGGGGCAGAAGGTGGTCGTCGCCGGCTTTGGCGGCGGCCTCAGTTGGGGCGCGGCTGCAATCGAATGGACGGGTGCGCACACCGGCGCGCCGAATGACACGGGGGCCGAGGTGCAGCGTCCTCTGCATGACGAGCTAGCAGACACAGGCTCGACGGTGCCCATGCCCGCAGCGGGAACCTGGGTGCAGACGCTGCAGCAGGTGGATACGCAGGCGATAGACCCGGAGTGGGGCCGAGGTGTGGACCCACGCACGGGCAACTCGATCGACGCGCCGCCAGCGCGTTTGAAGCCTTAGACCGCTTCGCCCTGGACGGGAGCCACTTCCGCAGGGCGGATCAGCATGAGCGTCTGGCCGGACTGGACCAGCGTGCCCTGGGTGACGTGCACGCGGACGACGGTGCCGGGCGCCTCGGCGTGGATCTCGTTGAAGACCTTCATCGCCTCCACAAGGCCCACGATCTGCCCGGCCTCTACTTCGTCGCCTTCCTTGACGTAGGGAGGCTCGTCGGGAGCCGGGGTGGCATAGAAGACACCGGAGAGTGGTGTTGTGATAGGGACCAGCTCGTCGTCGGCCACATCGGCCGTGCCGCTTCCGGACGCCCCGGCTACAGCGAACAGCGGCGCCTGGCCGGGGCGCCGGCGCAGCGTGAGGCGCGCATCGCCGACGGTGACGTCCAGGTCCACCACACCGCCGCGCTCCAGGTCCGGCAGCAGCGCACGCAGCGCGGCCAGAACCGGATCGTCGCTGCGAGAGTCGGCCGATCCTGCGGTTCGTTCGGCGCTAGATGGCCGGGATGCGCCGCCCGCCGCGCGAGAGCTTTCCATGGTGTACCTGCCGTGTCCCTACGTGTGCGTGCCGTCGATATGCCGGGCCCGGCTCAAGCGGCCGCGCGGAAGAGTAGCGTGGCGTTGTGGCCGCCGAAGCCGAAACTGTTGCTCATGGCGCTGCGCACGGTCCGGCGGCGCGCCTCGTTGGGCGTGTAATCCAGGTCGCACTCGGGGTCAGGGAACTCGTAGTTGACGGTTGGCGGAGTGATTCCCGTCTGGATTGACTTGACGGCGATCACCGCCTCGACGCCGCCGGCTGCGCCGAGCAAGTGCCCAATCATACTCTTTGTCGAGCTGATGGCGAGCCGGTAGGCGTGCTCGCCGAAGACGGTCTTGACGGCGGCGGTCTCAGCGCGGTCGTTGTGGCCGGTGCTGGTGCCGTGCGCGTTGAGGTACTCCAGCTCGTCTGGAGACATGGCTGCCTGGGCCAGCGCCTGGCGCATGCAGCGTGCGGCGCCCTCGCCATCGTCGGGCGGTGCGGTGAGATGGTGGGCGTCCGCGGTGGACCCGTAGCCGGCGAGTTCGGCGTAGATGCGCGCGCCACGCCGCTCGGCGTGCGAGCGGCGCTCCAGGACCACCACGCCAGCGCCCTCGCCCATGACGAATCCGTCGCGCTCGCGGTCGAAGGGGCGCGAAGCGCGCGCCGGCTCGTCATTGCGGGTGGAGAGCGAGCGCGCGGCGGCGAACCCGGCCATGGCGATCGGCGTGATGACCGCCTCAGCGCCGCCGGCCAGCATGACGTCGGCGGCGCCGCGCCGGATCAGCTCGGCGGCCTCGCCGATGGCGTGTGAGCCGGTGGCGCAGGCGGAGACGGTGGCCAGGTTCGGACCGCGCGCTCCGAGCGTGATGCTGGTGACGCCGGAGGCCATGTCGCACAGCAGCATGGGGATGGTGAAGGGACTG
>CADCTC010000253.1:34238-56547 GCA_902805635.1 uncultured Chloroflexota bacterium | reverse complement strand
GGCGTAGGACAGTGCGGTGCTGGCATGGCTGTTCTCGATGACGTCGTGCGGGGACTCGGCGCGGCTGGGGTAGCCGGACAGCCCGCCCTTCTTGCGCAGCGTGTCGAACTGCTCGCTTAATGTCACGAAGCCGCCCATGCCCGAGCCGATGTAGACGCCGGTGCGCTCGGCGTTAGCCAGCGGCCGCGGCAGTCCGGCGTCGCGCGCCGCCTCCAGCGCGGCCGCCAGGCCGAACTGGACGAAGCGATCCATGCGCCGTGCCTCGCGCGGCTCGATCCCTGCGGCGACGGGGTCAAAGTTCTTTACCTCGGCAGCGATGCGCACCGGGTAGCCGGTGGCGTCGAACGCGGTGATGAGGCCGATGCCAGACGTGCCGGCTACCAGCGCCTCCCAGCTTGCTGCCACGTCGACCCCGACCGGCGTCACCAGTCCGAGCCCGGTGACCACCACGGCGTCGCCCGCTTCGCCGGCGTCCCGCCCACCAGCCATCGCTGCACTCACGCTGTAATGGTAGGCGGTGGGCACTGTGGGAGGTGGTGGCGTTGACGCTCCACGGCCAACGGTGTTAGGTTTCGAATTGATGCTCCCGGCTGCGCGCGCTTCCGTCCATGCCGCCACTCGCACGCCCACAGCGCCCACGGCGCCGGCGCGCCCGGCCACCACGCCCACGCCCGACATCGGAGATGACACCGAGCGCCGCCAGCGGATCCTGCCGCCCTATAAGGTGGTGCTGCACAATGACGAACACAACTCAATGGAGCACGTGGTCACGTCGCTGCGCAAGGCGGTGCCGGGCATGACGCTGGGCAAGGCGGTGGCGATCATGTGGGAGGCGCATACAGCGGGCAAAGCGGTGGTGATCGCGTGTCCGCTCGAGCTGGCCGAGCTGTACCAGCAACGCCTCATCTCGTTCGGGCTAACCGCCACGATCGAGAAGGACTAGCGGCGCCGACCGACGTACAGGATATGCGCGGCGGCGCCGAGCAGCGCCGGCTCGGTGCACGTCTCTACGATGAGGCGCAGCCACGGCGGCCACTGCTCATCGCTCAGACGATTGATGGCGTCCTCCATAAAGGCCGCAAAGCCTTCGGCCGCGGCCAGAGCGTGCGTTTGGAAGCCGTTGCGCTGGAAGAGCCGGCGCAGGTCGTGCGGCCGCAGGTAGGCGGCGTCGGTCCAGGCGGCGCCGGGGACGGCCGGGGCGGCCCCAGTGGCGAGCGCCTGGCGCAGCTCCGGCGCATCCACCTGGTCCGGCCAGTACTTGAGCGCCAGGCGCGCCGGCGTGAAACGGGCAATGGCGGAGGCGACGACCGGACCGCCGGGCTTGAGCACGCGGTGCGCTTCCATGACGCAGCGGCGCCGCTCAGGCGCGCTGAGCAAGTGGTAGAGCGGTCCCAGCAGCAGCACGGCGTCGAACGACGCATCCGGCCAGCGCGAGAGGTCACGCACGTCGCCTTCCACTATGTCTTCGATCTGGCTTTCGACTCCTGCCAGGCGAGCCCACTCCTCCGCGAGCTCCAGGCAGTGTGCTGAGAGGTCCAGCAGCGTGACGCGGTGCCCCGCCTGTGCCAGGGCCACGGCGTAGCGGCCCGGTCCACTGCCGGCGTCAAGCACGCGTGCGCCGGGCGGCGCGGCGGGCAGCACTTCTGAAAGGAAGCGCCAGGTGACCTCGAACTCGATGCGGGCGTAGCGGTCGCGCGCCAGGCGCTCGAGCTCCTCGGTGGCGTAGGTCTGGTAGTGCGCGCGCACGCGCTCTAGCACTTCCCGCGTGGCGGCTTCGCCGCCGGTCCGACTCACAACGCCATGGTAGCCACCACGACACCACTGTCGGATTGGCACTTTAGTTGAGCCTTGGATTGGCAGACTACTTGACACCAAGACAGTGTCTTGATACTCTATGGTCGTAGCTGAGATACCGCCGGGCGGAAAGTCCGGCGCCAGTAAATGGAGGAACACTCACATGGCTAGCATCGTCCGTTACGAACCGTTCCGTGTCGGCCTGGGTGGAATGGCCCGCGACTTCGACCGCATGTTTGATCGCATGCTCGAGGACGTGCCCGGCTTCGCGGCGCGTGGCGCCCGCAGCCGTGCGACCGGCGGCGCCAACCCTGCCAACCTGTACGAAACCCCGGAGGCCTACTGGGTGGAGCTGCCGCTCCCCGGCGTGCGCCCGGAGGACGTGGAGGTGACCGTCCAGGAGAACATGCTGACACTGCAGGCGAAGCGCGCCTGGCAGACGCCTGAGAACGCCAAGACCATCTGGCAGGGATTCGGCCAGGGCGAGTGGCGCCAGAGCTTCACGCTGCCCGGCGAGGTGAACAACGAGAAGGTCAGCGCGTCGCTCGAGCACGGCATCCTGCGCCTGGAGCTGCCGAAGGCGGAGCACGCCAAACCTCGCACCATCCGCGTGAACGCCGGCCAGGCACTGACCGCGGCCCCGGCGGCCCCGGCGGCTCCGGCCGCCGAGGTGCACGAGGCCGAGGCCAACGCGTAATCCCTGCTGTCTGACCGGCTCTCGGGCCGCCAGCGCGGAACGTAGACGGCGGGTCAGCGTCGATCCGCCATTCACTTCAACAGCCGTCCCGGTCTCCGGGGCGGCTGTTTTCATGTCGAGCGAAAGGTGCCTGCAGCAGCGTCGGGTCGATCAGACATGCCGGCCACCTCCACACAGTAGCGGCGGACGTGGCGCGGTTCATGCTCGTGAACTAGCGACCTATCTTAAGAAGGACACGCAGCAAACACCCATGAGCAAGACCCCTTGGCTGAGATATTCCCTCCTGGCGACCGCACTGGCCGGCACAGTGGCGCTAGCAGGCTGCGGCGGGAACCAGACGACTGACCGTGCAGCCAGCGGCGGTGGCGGCGGCACCGGCAACGTCGGTGGCAGCGCTTCTATGGGCGGGATCACCACGCCGGGCCCGCAGGTCGGCGGTACCCCCTCAGGCGGGCAGCAGAGCGGATCGACGCTGGGAAGTTCCACGCCGGGCCGTCCGACACCGACGGTCGCACGCTAGCGCCTCGCGCACCATCGGATGCCTGGCTGCGGCTGAGACAGGGACCCTTCTCAACCGCGATCAGGCATGGGGGTTGCCTAAACTGGGTTTTGTCCCCTCGGACATTGTGATAAGATTCACAATGTCCGAGGGGTCTTTATATGCAGTGTTCTACTACACCTCGCCTCATTCAAGCCGGCCGCATTGGCCGGGCCACGCGTGCTGCCGGCGCCGCAGCGCTTCTGTCTCTTGCGCTGGTAGCCGGGTGCGGCCAGGGCAGCGAAGCCGCGCCGGCTGATGCCCTGGTGTTCGTCGTCGATGGGACCGATACGATGCGCTTCCTACCCGACCCGATCACCGTGAAGGCGGGCCAGGCGGTGACCATCGTCTTCCGCAACAAGGGCGTCATCGTGCACGACTACATCTCGTCGGGCTCGGAGAAGAACGCCAGGCTCGCCAACGTGCTCGGCGGACGCGAGGCGCGCGGCGTTTTCCAGGCAAGTAAGCCGGGTACCTACCAGGTGCTCTGCCAGCAGCCGGGCCACCGCGAAGCAGGGATGGTCGGCACAATCGTGGTGGAATAGAAGAGCGCCTCCCTAACGGGAGGCGCTCTTCTGCGCGGCCGTGCGAGCGTCTACGCGGTTAACACTCCGCGTGGCCGCATGAGTAGCACTTGGCGCAGCCCTCTTCGTAGACGAGGGTAGCGTCGCCGCAGGCGGGGCACAGGTCGGCCTTACGGGGACGTGCCGCGCCGTTGAGCAATGGCGCCGGCACGGCGGCCACGGGCGCGGCGAGCACAGGGGCCACCGAGGGTGCGTAGTCTGCCGGCGGGAAGTCGGCGCCGTCGGAGTTGACCTCCAGGGAGCCGAGGAACTCGGCAAGCACCTGGGCGACAGCGTCGGGCAGCGAGCGGACGCGGTTGGGACCGAAGCCCAGCTGGCGGCCACCGCCGATCCCGGCCAACTGGTCAACCACCTCCTGCAGCCGCTCGGCGGGCGACAGCGGCGAAGGCAGGCGCAGCACGAGCGAGATCAGTCGGCCGAGCGCCTCGGTGACCGCGGCGGTATCGGTGCCGGCCTTGCCGACCTGCATGAAGACCTCGAACGGCTGCCCACCGCCGTTGCGGGTGACCGTGGCGAAAAGCGTGCCCAGCGGCGTGGGCATGCGGTAGGTGATGCCTTCGGCGGCGCGCGGGCGCGGCTTGAGGTGGTGGCCGGGTTCGGGCGCATTGGCGATGTTCAGGCCCAGCTGCACCGCCTCAGGCGAGACGTCGCTGCCGGCAGCGGGCGCCGGCACGGCGGCCGCCGGGGGCGGCGCCGCCTCAGGCTGCTTCTCTTCTTTCTTCGGCTCGATGTGCGAGAGCACGCCCTCGCGGCAGCCGTCGCGGAAGTAGGTGACGCCCTTACAGCCGTAGTCGTACGCCTTGATGTAGAGCTCTTTGACGGCGTCGACGGTGTGGTCGTTGGGGGCGTTGACCGTCTTGGAGATGCTGGAGTCGGTGTAGCGCTGCACCATGGCCTGGACGCGCACGTGCTCTTCGGGGCTCAGGTCGTTGGCAGAGACGAACCAGCGCGGCTGCTCGCCCTCGGCAGCTTCTGGATGGGCATCCTTCCACTGCTGGAGCAGCGGGTGATAGAGGATGTGCTCGCCGGTGCGGTCGCGGCGCACCATGGCAAAGTCGTAGACCGGCTCGATGCCGGATGACACGCCTGCCAACAGCGACGTGGTGCCGGTGGGCGCCTGGGTCAGCAGCACGGCGTTGCGGATGCCCTGGGCGGCGATCTTCTACTGCAGGCGCTGCGGCAGGCGCTGGATGAAGCGGCCCTGCAGGTACTTCTCGTTGTCGAAGCGCGGGAAGGGCGCCTTCTCGACGGCCAGGTCAGACGAGCACTCGTAGGCGGCGTCGCGGATGGTGGCGTAGATCTTCTCGATGACGGGCAGGCTCTCGTCCGAGCCGTAGGGGACGTGCAGCTTGATCAGCGCGTCGGCAAGGCCCATGGTGCCCAGGCCGGTGCGGCGGGTGGAGAGCTGCGCCTGCTTGTTCTCGTCGAAGAAGTATTCGGTGGCGTCCACGACGTCGTCCAGGAAGCGCATGGCCACCTTGGAGGCTTCGTAGAGCTCGTCGTAATCGAACACTCCCGGCGTGTCCACGCCACCGCCGTGCACGAACTGCGCGACGTTCATCGCGCCCAGGTTGCAGACGCCCCATTCCGGGAGGCCCTGCTCACCACACGGGTTGACGCAGATGATGTTCTCGTAGTACCAGGTGTTGGACTCCTTGTTGTAGCGGTCCATGAAGACCAGGCCGGGCTCGCCGGAGGTCCAGGCGCTCTCGCAGATCAGGTTCCACAGATCGCGCGCCTGGATGGTCTTCTTGACCTCGCCGTTCCAGACCAGATCCCACGGCGCGTCGGCCTTGACGGCGTCCATGAACGGGTCGCTGACGCACACCGACAGGTTGGCGTGGTTGATGCGCTGGAGGTTCTTCTTGACCGTGATGAACTCTTCGATGTCCGGGTGGTTGTCGTTGAGCATCAGCATCAGCGCGCCCCGACGTGAGCCGCCCTGCTGGATGACGTCGCCGGTGGCCACCGAGTAGAGCTCGGCCCACGAGCACGGGCCAGAGGCGGTGCCATTCACGCTCTTGATGTAGGAGCCCTTGGGTCGCAGCGTCGACAGGTTGATTCCCACACCGCCGGCACGGGCCATCACCTCGGTCATGACCTTGAGGTTGTCCAGGATGCCGCCGCGGCTGTCCTCTGGGGAGGGGATGACGAAGCAGTTGTAGTAGGTGACGTGCGCGCCGGTGCCGGCGCCGGAGAGGATGCGCCCGCCCGGCACGAACTTGAAGTCGGCCAGCAGGTCATAGAAGCGCTGCGCCCACTGGCGCTGCTTCTCCTCGGTGGGCTCGACG
Organism: uncultured Chloroflexota bacterium; assembly: GCA_902805635.1. GTDB lineage: Bacteria > Chloroflexota > UBA11872 > UBA12225 > UBA12225 > CADCTC01. The sequence continues at coordinate 50,643 of CADCTC010000253.1, read as the reverse complement.
GCGGCGATTGCCTCGGCGGCGCGGCGCCACATCTGCTCGGGGAACTGCTCGACGGGCTCGCCGCGCTCGTTCTTGTGCGCGTAGCGATCGAGGAACACTTTCGACCGGATGCCGTCGAGCTGGGTGCCGGTGGGTGGCGGCAGCTGGATGTCTCCGGAACTGCGCACCGTTTGCGTGGGCTGTGACTGGACCGTTGTCATTTGCTCCCTCCCAAGAGCGGTTGCCGCCTGCGGCCGCAACGTGGATACCCGTTCTCATGCATTGTGCGTGCCATCTTCTTGCTCACAGGCCCTAGATGTAGGGGTAGAGCACAACAATAGGCCCACATCTAGCCAAAGTCAAGGACACTGGGCGCCGAGGCTGCGGTCGCACCCGAAGGTGCGGCAGGCGCGGCGGCCGGGGCGGATTTCTCAGCGTAGCTGCGCGGCCGCAGCCCCGCTCCAGCCAAGAAACGCGCGGCCGCATCGGGTCGATGCGAACGGACGTTCCCTCCCGGATGGGGAGAGACGGGCGCGTGGCGTTAGGGCTTGCTACAGCGCGTCGTGCAGGACGCGGCCGAGGCGGCGGATGCCTTCGGTGAGCTGCTCTGGTGGCAGGAAGCTGAACGAGAGGCGCATGTGGCGCCGTCCGTCTGTCTGGGGGAAGTTCTGCGCGCCGGGGATGAAGCTGACCCCAGCTTCGGTGGCTTTGGCGAGCAGGGCGCCGGCGTCGGCGCCTTCCGGCAGGGTCACCCAGGTGAAGAAGCCGCCATCGGGGTGGGTCCACTCGACGCCGGGCGGCGCGTACTCCTCCAATGCCGACAGCATCGCGTCGCGCCGTGCGCGGTAGACGCCCTGCAGCGTCTCGATGTGGCGCTGCAAGGGTTCCAGGCCGGCGGCGCCGTCGGAGGCGAACGCCTGGGCCAGTGAAACGACAAACGGGCTGGTCGCCACGTCCACCTTGAGCTGGAGCAGGCGCGCCATCAGCTCCTTTGGCGCGACCACGTAGCCGAGTCGCAGTCCGGCCGCGAGGATCTTGGAGAAGGTGCGCACCTGGATGACGCCCTCTTCGGGCGCGCGGGCGTAGAGGGCGGGCAGCGCCTCGCCCGAGAAGCGCAGCTCGCCGTACGCGTCGTCCTCCAGGATCATCACGCCGTGACGGCGCGCCAGGTCAACCAGTGCCTGGCGGCGCGGCTCGGAGAGCGTAGTGCCCGACGGGTTCTGGAAGGTGGGGATGGTGTAGATCAGCTTGGGGGGGCGGCCCTGGGCGACAAGCTGTTCGAGCCGCTGGGCAAGGGCGTCGGTGTCCATGCCGTGCTCGTCGACCGGCACCTCCTGGATATCGGCCTCCAGGTTGCGGAAGGTCTGAAGCGCGCCGATGAAGGTGGGCGCTTCGACCAGGACCACGTCGCCGGGGTTGACGAACAGGTGCCCAACCAGGTCGATGCCTTGCGACCCGCCGACGGTAACCAGGATGTTCTCGGCGCCGGCCTGGATGCCCTCGGCGCGCAGCTTGGCGACCAGCAGCGCGCGGAACGCCTCGGGCCCCTGGATGGGGCCGTACTGAAGCGCGTCTTTCCCCTGCTCGCGCAGCACGCGCGTAGCCGCCTCCACCAGCGCCTCGATCGGGAACGATCCGGGGTCTGGGAAGCCGTAGGTCAGCGGGATGACCCCGGGGGGAATCGCAGCGCCGGCCCTGAACAGGGCCGGCGCCGGCTTGGCAGCTCTACTGGAGAAGAGGGATTGGTAGTCCATCGCAGGCCGTCATGGTACGGCCTGCGATGGCGCAGGGGCCGGGAAGTCCAGGCTACGCCATAGAGGCGGTGCCGGAGATCTTGGCCATCTGCTGGGCCTTGTCGTAGTTCTCCGAGACCTTGTCCCAGTTGACGTTCTTGAAGAACGCCTTAATGTAGTCGGGGCGCGCAGAGCCGTAATCGATGAAGTAGGCGTGCTCGTACACGTCCAGCGTCATGATCGGGATGGTGCCCCAGACGCCGCCCTGGTTGTGCACGTCGCACAGGAAGGTGTGCACCTTGCCGTCGGTCGGATCGAGCGCGACGGTGGCCCAGCCACGCGCGGCCATGCCACACGCGGAGAGGTCCTCGACGAACTGCTCGAACGAGCCGAAGTCGCGGTCGAGCGCCTCGGCCAGTGCGCCGGTGGGGCGGGTCTGCTGGCCCTGGTTGGGGCCCAGGTGGCTGAAGTACAGCTCGTGGAGGATCTGGCCGTCAGCGTTGAACGTCTCCTCCAGCTTGAGCGAGCGGTACTCCGAGTAGGACCCATTGGCCTTGCTGCGGTCGGCGTTGGGCAGCGCCGCGTCGATCTCGTTGCGCTTGTTCACGTAGCCCGGGTAGAGCTTGTCGTGGTGCGTCTCGAGTGTCTTGGCGGAGATGCCGTCCAGGGCATCCTTCGCGAAGGGCAGATCCTTTACTGAAAATGGCATGGGCCGTGCTCCTTTCAAAGAGGCAGTACCATCACTCTATCAAGCCGTGACGAGCGGTAGTCAAGATCAGAAGCGCGGCCGCGGCCGCCTGCGGGGCCAGCAGGAGCAGAGGGGACCGAATCCAGTGAAAGTGCTGTGTACCGGAATGTCGGGCACGGGCCGCACCGGCTACGTGCGCGCCGTGGAGGCGATGGCTAAAGAGCAGGGCACACCCCTGCATGTCTTTGACGTGCGCGACACGATGTTCCACCTGGCGAGAGAGCGCGGGGAAACGCTGGAAGAAGAGACGATCTTGGACGTGTTCCCAACGGCGCTGGGCGCCTATCGGGCAGCGGCGCTGGAGCGCATCACCGCCGAGGTGAACGCGCTGCCGCCGGACGCTTCCTGGATCCTGGTGACGCACGCCACGTTCTCCTGGAACTACTCGATCGTGCCGGGCCTGGATGTCTACTACCTGAACCTGCTCCAGCCCGACGTCTACGTCACGATCAGCGACGGCATCCTGTCCATCCGCCAGCGGCTGACCGACGAGCGTTGGAAGCGGGTGACGGTGAACAATCTGCTCTGGTGGCGCGACGTGGAGCGCGCCTCCACCGAGATGATGGCGGCGTGGCAGCGCAAGCCACACTACCTGATCGGCCGACGCCAGGGGCCGGAGACGCTCTACCGCCTGATCACCGAGGGGCTGGACCGCACGGCGTACCTCAGCTACCCCATGACCCACCTGAAGGGCGAGGAGCTGCTCTCGGCGCTGGAGCGCTTCCGGCGCCGGCTGCGCGAGAAGATGATCGTGTTCGACCCAGCCGCGGTGGACGACTTCACGCTGGAACGGGAAGGGGAGATCGGGTTCTCGGACGGCAGCGCCGAGGCGCGCCAGATTGGGGCGACGCTGGTGTCGAGCAAGCTGGAGACCGGGAACGGCGCGGGCGGCATCGTGCTGGGCCAGTTCAGCGGAGTCGGCGGCGAGGACGCAAAGTCCGGCCGCGCACGGGAGATGGTGCTGGATGCCCGTGAACCGGACGAGCACGGCGACTCGCGCCCGCCGAACCCGGAGAACCTGGACCACATCGACGGGCAGATAGTGGACCGGGACTACAAGCTGGTGGCGCAGTCAGAGAACGTGGTGGTCTTCTATCCCACTACCACGCTGTCGGCGGGCGTCATCTGCGAGATGAAGGAAGCCATCCACCGCGGCAAGCGGGTCTATGCGCTCTGGCTGCCGGAAAACCCGCCGAGTCCGTTCTTCACACGCTACTGCACGAAGTGGTTCCGTGAAGAGGACGCGCTGTTCGAGTATCTGGAGGCTGCGGAGGTTGTGCCGGCAGGCGACACCAGCAGCGGCGACGGCAGCGTCCGGGACGGCGAGGCAGGTAAGAAGCGCGCGGGCAATAGCCGGACCAATGGCCGGGCACGCGCCAAGGCGGTAGCGACTGCAGGCTAGCGCTCCATCGGGAGCGTGAGCTGAGACGGTGCGGGCCGCCGGGCGGGGAGCGTGGCATCGAGGGCGATGGTCACCTGCTCGACGGTGGCGGCGCGCTCGGCGAACGGGCGCGCCTGGCTGACCTGGCGAGCGGCCAGGGCGGCCACGTCCTCGGTAGTGACGACTCGCCTGTTCGTCGCGCGCAGCTGGGCCTCGATGGCCGCGGCGATGGTGGCCAGCGTCGGTCCCGGCAGGTCGGCCCCCGCTGCTTGAAGCGCGCGTGCCAGCCAGTTGCGGGTGAAGGTGCGCTGCGCGCCACCGCTGGCACGCACCATCAGGCGGGTGAACTGGGGCCGCTCGTAGGTGGTGAAGCGAAACTCGCACGTCTCGCACTTGCGGCGGCGGCGAATCGCCTCGTCCGACTCGCGCGTCTCGATTACGCGCGTCTCCGAGTTGCCGCAGTTCGGGCAGCGCATCAGGCGTGTGGCGTGACTGTAGCCGAACGCGGGCGTGTAGCCCTAATGCCTGCTGTACTTACAGCCTGTTCTTGACTAAGTTGAGGAACTCACCGCGGATCTGGGCGCCGGCGGCGACGGTGCTGAGGTAGATCAGGGGGTCGTAGTCGTCCAGGCCGGAGGTGCTGGTGTACTCGGCGTAGCGCCGGCCACGCGCCTTGAGCCACTCCAAGGCATGGTCCAGCAGCGTGGAGCCGAGGCCCTTTCCTCCCTCGTGGCGCGTGACCAGGACGCACCAGTCGAAGGTGTCCTGGCCCTCGGGCGCATCCTTCGCGTCGCACAGCCCAATCAGCTCATCCCCCTTGTAGGCCAAGAAGAAGGTCTGCGAGGCATCGTCGCCTGCGCCGCGGATCAGCTCAATGGCGCGCTGTCTGATGCTCTCAGGGGCGCGGTCAAAGCGGTCGGCCTTGTCTTCTGACTGGAGCTCCACGCGGTCCCAGCGCAAGTCCTCGGCGGTCTCTTTCCACCAGCGGAAGTACGGCTGGTAGGAGTTGAGGATGAAGCGCGCCGTCTGCTCCGGGTCCGGGCGGTCCGCCTGCACCACGCGGAAGGCGTCACTGCGCTCGATGGCGCTGCGGCGCTCGAGGTCCCAGCTCAGCACCACCATGCGCCGGGAGGACCAGAAGCCGCAACGGAAGAAGTAGCTGGCCCAGCCCACTCCGTCCACCGTCACGGCGTCGATCTTTTGAGCGTCGCGCGCCTTGAGCCGCTCCTCGGCGGCGGCGATGAGCAGCTCCGGAAGGCCGCTCTCGCGCAAGTCGTCATCTACGGTCAGATCGGCGATCAGCCCGTGTGGCGTGCCGGCAGGCTCACGCATTGCCAGGCGCACAGCCCCATATGCCTCGTCGCCGGACGCGCCGGACTTGCGGGCGACCAGGACTTCGCTGGGGCCGTACCACTGGTGGTTCAGCTCCTGGCGCACGCCGCCCACACGTGCTGGCGGATTGGGTAACGGCTCGATGATGAACTGCGATGCTGCGATGACCATGTGATTAGTGATGGCTTCAAGATGTCCGTTGGCAGTGAGCCTGTCGAAGAGTGCGGTTCGACACGCTCACCACGAACGGGGTACGAGATACGGGTTACGAGGCTTAATTGTCCGAGCTGCTCTGGGCCGCGCTGCGTGGTCGAGGCGGGTCGTTGACCGGGAACGGGGGGCGTTCGCCGCGGAGGACGGCCAGGATGTTGTCTACCGCGAGGATCGCCATCTGTTCGCCGGCCTGCGCCGTCACTCCGGCGATGTGCGGCAAGGCAACAACGTTCGGTAGGCCCAGCAGCGGGTTGTCCGGTGCGGGCGGCTCCAGCTTGAACACATCCAGCGCGGCCCCGGCGATGCGGTCACCGCGCAGCACGTCGGCAAGGTCGGCCTCGTTCACTAGCTCACCGCGCGCGGTATTGACGAGGTAGGCAGACGGCTTCATGCGGGAAAGCGTATCGCGGTTGATGATGTCGCGGGTCTCGGCGGTGGCGGGCGCGTGCAGGCTCACGAAGTCCGACGTTTGAAGCAGCTCGTCCAGCGACACGTAGCGGCAGCCCAGCTCCGCGGCCGCTGCGGGGTCCTGGAAGACATCGAAGACGACGACCTCCATGCCAAAGGCGCGCGCACGGAGCGCCACCTGCTTGCCGATGCGGCCAAAGCCGAGCAGTCCCAGCTGCAGGCCACGCAGCTCCACTCCGATGGGGCGGTCCCACTTGCCGGCCCGCGTGCTCTGGGCGGCGCGCACCAGCTGGCGCGCCAGCGTGAGGACCATCGCGAGCGCCGCGTCGGCGACCGAGTGCTCGTTGGTGCCGGGCGTGGTGGTGACCCACACGCCCAGCTCGGTAGCGGCCGGCACGTCGATCGCGTCGAAGCCGACGCCAAACCGCGACACGATCTTCAGGCGCGGCGCGCCGGCCATTACACGGTGCGTGAACGCGTCGGTGCTCGCCAGCACGGCGTCCACACCATCGACGAGCGGCGCGAGCTCGTCTTCGGTCGCGGCGCGCGGGTAGGGGCTGATCACCAGCTCGCACCCGGCGTCGGCCAGGCGCTGCTCGTGGTTGCCGACGATGCGCCGGAAGGTGTGGCCGGTGATGAGGACTTTGTGGGCGACGGGCGGCATGCTAGCGGTATTCCTGTCGTGGCGGAGAGAAGATGTCCAGGCATAGCGCGCCGGAGTCGCCGGCGGTGACGGCGTGCAGCACGCCGCCGGGGATGGCGTAGTAGTCGCCTTGCCGCAGCTGGCGGGTCTGGCCGCCGATGGTGAACGCAGCATCGCCCTCAAGCACGCAGCCGAACTGCTCGTGCGGGTGTTGGTGCTCCGGCACTACGGCGTTGGCATCGATCTCGACGCGCGAGAGCATCAGGTTTTCACCGGAGTGCACCTTGATGCGGACGCCGGGAAAGAGGTCTCTGACGGGCAGCATGGCCCAGTCCACGAAAAACGTGCCGTCGGTTTCCGACATTGCAGTGTGTCTCCAGCTCAGCTGGTCAGAAGCCATCGGGCGGCAGCGGCGGCAGGCGGATGCCTAGGACGCCCCGGATGGCGATGATCTCAATCAGGTCGAAGACGATGGCGACGATCCACGCGCCCGGCAGCGCCAGCACCGCCGACGCGAGCTTCCGGTTGTGTGTCACGCCGGGCGCACGCCACACGGTGGGTACGCCACGCAGCGCGACGTAGAAGCAGTATGCCGGCAGCGCCGCCAGCGGCAGCAGTATAGGCGCGAAGACGAAAGACATCACCGCGTTGGCGTCAAAAATGAACGCCATCTTCACGAGTCCTCGGAAGACGTACCACGCGCCGGCCGCCGCCAGTGCGATCAATAGCGGATAGCGCCAGACGAACGATGGTGATGGAGTAACCCACCACGAGAGCCACGTCGCCACTCGGCTCCGTGATTGGCCTTGCGCCGCGCCGGGCGCCCGCAGCGACATGGGAGAGCGGATGATACAGGTGAGGCCGCCGTGCAGCTGCCTCACTTGAGCGGTGGACCCTCGGGGATGGTGCTGAGGATGTATTCGGGAGTGAGCTGCACCGCGTCCCACGAAAAACCGCGCACGGTAAACGCCTCCATGCTGGGCACCCAGTAGCGCAGTCTGCCGTCGAAGACGAAGATTCGCTCGTCGGGACCTTTCAGCAGCGCGCCCGGCTCGAGCGGCCGGCGCTTGGCAACCGCGTGCCACAAGTCGCGGTTGGGGAAGAAGACGTAGTCAGATTCACGCATGCGGTCTGTCAGCGCCGGCAAATAGACGGCACGGCGACCGAACTCTTGTAGCAGCACGTCGCGTAGGCAGTCGTCGGGCCCCTTGGAGACCACCAGCACGTCCGGGCGAACGCCGTCCACGAACTGCGCGTACCACAGACCCCAGGAGCTGGCCCACCAGCTGCACACCACCCCGTTGCGCTCCACACCGTCCAGGTTGGCGAGCGTGTGGTGGATGTACCCCATGCGGTTGTAGTTGGTCGAGTCTGCCAGGACTCCCAGTGAGAGTCCCCAGTAGCCACCTAACACGAGCCCTATGGCGCCTCCCGCGACCGCGGCCGCCGGGCGGAACCGGTTGAACACGCGCGCCAGCACGTCCGCCGCTCCGGCGAGGAGTGCCGCCAGGCCAAGTGCGAGCAGCGTCTCCAGGGGCAGCAGGTAGCGGTCGCCATCGGGGTACTTGGCGTACGACATAGCGAACACCGCGGCGCCGGCCGAGCCGAGCAGCGCCGCGGTGGCCCAGCGCGCGCGATGGCGCGTGGCGTAGAGCAGGCCCACCGCTCCCGCCAGCGCGAGCGGCTTGCCGAAGACCCCGAGCTGGCTTCCGAGATGCTGGAACAGCCACTCGGTGCGGTGCTTGAGCAGGTCCTGGTTGGCGAACAGTGCGCGCACCACCTCACCACCTCCCGTCTCGGCGCTGGCGTTGCCCTGCACCACGTACCATGTTTCGCCGCGGTCCAGGCGATGCACGTCGGTTGGTGCGAAGTACGCCACGGGCACCACCAGCCCGCGCAGGACGTAGACGTAGGGCAGCAGGCCCAGGCCGCACAGCGCGACGGCGCTCAGCAGCAGCTTCGGACGGCGCAGCACCGCCGGGCTTACCTGCACGGCGAACAGTGCCCCCGCCAGGCCGAAGAACAGAAACGTGCGGTGGTTCGCCAGCCCCAGCCCCGTCAATAACGCCGCCGCCGCCAGCCGCCAGTCGCGCCGGTCGTCCTGCCAGCGCAACAGCAGAAGCCAGAAGGCGAGCACCAGGCACAGGTGCAGGGTGAAGACCTCTGCCTCCACTGAGAGCGTCCACAACCGGGGCATCGCCCCAGTCGCGACGGCGGCGATCGCTGAAGCCAGCAGCACGTGAGGCGGTAGTGTCGTGGCCGAGCGGCTGGGAGTCCACATGGCAAGTGGCAGCAACCCCGCGAGAAACACTGAGAGCGCGCCCAGCACGGCGGTGAGGGCGTTGATGCGCCAGGCCACGTCCCCCGGCAGGGGCAGCAGTGAGGCGAGCTTGGCCAGGAGCAGGTAGAGCGGGTAGCTCGGCGGATGGCCGATGCCGAGCAAGTGCGCCATCACCTGAAACTCGCCGGTATTGCCGCCGCCAACCGATGGACTTGCTTCGCGCAGGTACAGTAGCCCCACCGCCAGCGCGGCAATTGCCGGAATGCCGGCTGGCCTCAATCGCGGACTCCCGGCTAGACCTAGACGCATCGCGTGAACCTGACGCTTCCGGAGTGGCTGGCGTGGCCGCCCGCATCGCTGTTGCCGTGGCACGCCGCCCTCTTCCTGGCGGCGCTGGCGCTGTGCGGGTTTCTCTTTACGCGACTGCAGTTCCGGCGCGCGCGCGAGGACTTTGCCAACGCGTTCTTCTACAGTCCGTCTTCCAAGACGAAGCAGCGCCAGCGCCGGCAGCGATGGCAGGACCGCATGATCGCGCTGGCTATCCTCACCGCGCTCTGCCTGATCGCCGCCGGCGTCCTTTATCTACGCCGTCCAACCGCACTGTAGTCGGCACTGTGAATGACATCACAGACAGGGTTACATCCCGCGCTGCATTATGTCGATGCGCCAGTGGCTCGGTTTATGCATTGACATCACCCAGCGCGCGCCGGCTGCACACGGTACGAGCGACACATTGGCGTGCAGTGACTGACTGGCAAAGAGGCTGGCAATGGACGCTGCGACCGCCGAGGACATTATCTTCCTGGCAATGACCTTCCTGATCGCGATCGGTCTGACCACCGCGCTCCTGGTGTGGGGTCGCGCGACCTGGGAGAAGCAGGGCTCGTAGGGCCCTAGAAGAGGCTCAGCTGCTTCGCCGGGTCGGCGGGCGGCGCGGGCGGTTCCGGAGGCGGCATCGCGGCGGCGGCCTGCAGCTTGTTGGCTTCCGCGACGGCGGCCGGCACTGCCCTGAAGTCATCCTCAACGGTGTGGCGCAGGCTGCCTTGGTGCAGCGCCGCCGCGGGGTGGTACATCGGCACGATCAAGCGGTTCCCGTGGCGCCGCGCCATGCCGTGGATGCGGCTGATCTTCTCTCCTGGGAAGAAGTGGTTCATCGAGAACCGTCCCAGCGTGACGATCACCTTCGGATCGATAATCTCGATCTGGCGATCCAGATAAGGGACGCACGCCGAGATCTCATCCGGCATCGGGTCACGGTTGTCGGGCGGCCGGTGCTTGACGATATTGGCAATGAAGACCTGCTTGCGAGTCAGACCAATCGAGGCAAGCAGCTGCTCCAGGAACTGACCGGATGCGCCGACGAACGGGCGGCCCTGCTGGTTCTCGTGCCAGCCGGGCGCTTCCCCGATCAGCAGGATCTCCGCGTCGGGGTCGCCCTCGCCGGGGACGCCGCGCAAGGCGGTCTTGTAGAGCGGGCACTTCTGGCAGTGCTTCACCTCGTCCGCCAACTCACGCAGGAGCTCGGCCTTGGCATCGCGTGTGAGCGGCGGCGTGTCCACGGCGCTCGAATAGCTCCGGCTGTCGATCACGTCAAAGCGTAGCGAAGCGGCCGCTACGCCATCGCCGGCACGGGGAAGCGGTCCAGCTCATAGGTATCCAGCACCGTCTTGAGCTTCTGCTGCGCCGCTTCCGGCAATTCGATCATCGGCAGGCGCAGGCCACCAACCTCGAACCCGGACATGTTGAGCGCTGCCTTGACGCTGGACGGCGACGAAACCGGCGCGATGGGCGGGAAGAGCGCGCGCGCCAGCGGGTAGAGCTTGAGGTGCAGCCGGCGGGCTTCCTCAAGACGGCCCTCCGCCACCGCGTCGATCATGCTGCGGATCAGACGGCCCACCACGTGGCTGGCCACCGAGACGACGCCATAGGCGCCGAGGCACATCTTAAGAAAAATGTCGTTGTCATTACCGCTCCAGATGCGGAACTCGGCCGGCACCGCCGAGACGATCTCCACTACCTGGTCCAGGCTGTCTACCGCCTCCTTGATGCCGACGATGTTTGGCACGTCCTCGGCCAGGCGGATGGTGGTGGCCGACTCCATGTTGCGCACGGTGCGGCTGGGGACGTTGTAGACGATTACCGGCAGGTCGGTGCTCTCGGCAATGGCGCGGAAGTGGCGGTAGAGCCCTTCCTGCGGCGGGTTGTTGTAGTACGGCACGACGGTCAGCACGCCGTCCAGCGCGTGGGCAGCCTCGCGGGTCAGCTCGATGCTCTCGCGCGTGCTGTAGTTGCCGGTGCCGCCGATCACCTTGCCCCGGCCGCCAATCGCCTCACGCACCGCCTCGTACAGCCCGATCTTCTCGTGCGTGGACAGGTTGGGCGATTCGCCGGTCGTGCCGGTGACGACGATGGAATCGGTGCCGTTATCCACGAGGCTCCGGGCGAGCCGCGCGGCCTGCTTATAGTCGACCTCGTCGTTCTTGTCGAACGGCGTCACCATAGCGGTGATCAAGCGGCCGAAATCTACGTCTCGCGGTGCCATAGGTATCTCCTCAGGGACGACTGACGGAGGAGCACGCCGACACGATGGCTCATCGTGCCTCAGTGGTCCTGCGTCACAAGTAGTTTCACTCCAAGCCGAGCAGCGCCGCCAGTCCAACCACAAAATCAGTACTGGTGGCTGCCTGTCGGATGGCTGCCAGGGCGCCCGGCACGTACGACTCGTTCGACGACGTATCGTGGCGTAGGGTGAGCGTCTGCCCCAGGCCCCCGAAAATCACCTGTTGGTGCGCCACCAGGCCGGGAAGCCGGATCGAGTGGACGCCAACGCCATCTACCACGCCGCCGCGCACGTTGTCGAGCGTGAAGCGTTCCGTGGCGGCGTGGGTGAACGGCCGGCCGCGCGCTTGCGCCATGACGCGCGCGGTATGCAGCGCCGTGCCGGAGGGGGCATCCAGCTTCTTGTCGCGGTGCATCTCGATGACGTCCGCCGAGTCGAAGAACTTCCCGGCGATTGACGCCAGGTGGATCAGCAGCACGGCGCCTAGAGACAAGTTTGGCGCCACGACGCCGCCGATGCCGCGCGCGGCGCACGCGGCGCGGATCTCGTCAATCGCCGCGTCATCGATGCCGCTGGTAGCGATCACCGGCGCCACGCCTCGCTCGATCGCGGCCTTGACGTTGGCGACCGCCACGTCGGGCAGCGAGGCCTCCAGCAGGACGTGCGGGGTGGTCCGGTCCAGCAAGGCAGGCAGGTGCGCGCTGACGGGCACGCGCTGCCCACCCACGTCCATGGTGCTGGAGCTCTGGCCGGCTGAGCGACGCGCAACACCGGCTAGCTCCACCTGAGGCGACTGGATCAGGCCACGCGCAAGCTCGCCACCCAGTCGCCCGTACCCGGCGATGACCACACGAATCGGATCGACCATAGGTCGCCGGGATAGTAGCGGTTGGACCTCACCCTGACCCCTCTCCGGGTGGGAGAGGGGTCAGGAGTGAGGTCAGCTCCCGAAGTTGCGGCGCGGGCCGGAGCCAGGGCCCATCGGGCCGCGCGGCGGGCGGGGACCGCCGAAGCCGCCCCGGCCACCGGGACCGCGGTCGCCTCCGCGTTCACCACCTCGGTCGAAGCCGCCGCGGTCACCGCCGGGGCGAGGGCCGCCGAAGCCGCCACCGCCACCGCCACCTCCCGACTCGCGCTTGCGGGCCGCCACGTCTTCGGGAGTGAGACCCTCGATGACGGCACGGCGGGAGAGGTTGACGCGCCCCTGCGAGTCGACCTCCACCACCATCACCATCACTTCGTCGCCCACGTCGACCACGTCTTCGACGCGGGCGACGCGGTGCTCGGCCAACTCGCTGACGTGGATCAGGCCCTCCTTGCCGGGGAGCACCTCGGCGAAGGCGCCGAACGTCATCAGGCGGGTGATCTTGCCCAGGTAGATCTTGCCGACTTCAAGGTCCTCGGTCATGCCGCGCACGATCTGCGCGGCGCGCTCGGCGCCGTCGCCCACCGGCGACGAGATGCTGACCAGGCCGCTATCGTCGATGTCGATCTTGGAGTTGGTGTCCTCCTGAATGCGGCGGATGGTCTTGCCGCCGGGGCCGATGATCGCGCCGATCTTGTCCTGCGGGACGCGCACGGTGATCATCTTGGGCGCCCACGTGCTCAAGCCCGCACGCGGCTCGGAGATGGCTTCGCCGAGCTTGCCGAGGATGTGCAGGCGCGCGTGGCGCGCCTGCTCCAGCGCCTCCTCCATGATCTCCAGAGTAATGCCCTTGACCTTGATGTCCATCTGCAGCGCGGTGATGCCCTCGGCGGTGCCGGCGACCTTGAAGTCCATGTCGCCCAGCGCATCTTCGTCGCCGATGATGTCGGTCAGCACGGCGTGCTTGCCGGCGGTCTCACCCGAGCCGAGCACCAGGCCCATCGCGATGCCCGCCACCGGCGCCTTGATCGGCACGCCGGCGTCCATCAGCGAGAGCGTCTGTCCGCAGACCGACGCCATAGAGGTCGATCCGTTGGACGCGACAATCTCGGAGACGACGCGGATGGTGTAGGGGAAGTCTTCCTTGCTGGGCAGGACCGGCACCAGCGCGCGCTCGGCCAGGTGGCCGTGGCCGATGGAGCGACGCGAGGGCGCGCCGAGGCGGCCGGTCTCGCCGGTGCTGTAGGGCGGGAAGTTGTAGTGGTGGAGGTAGCGCTTCCGCGATTGCTCGAAGCGGAGCGTCTCGATCTCCTGAGAATCGCCCGGCGAGCCAAGCGTGGCGATGGAGAGCGCCTGGGTCTGACCACGGGTGAAGAGTGCCGAGCCGTGGGTGCGCGGCAGCACGCCCACCTCGCACACGATGGCGCGAATGGTGGTCGAGTCGCGGCCATCCGGACGCAGGTCTTTTGTCAGGATCTGGTTGCGGACCGCGCGCTTGATGCGCGACTCCACCACCGAAACGACCTGCGCCGAATCGAAGCGCTCGGAGAGCTTGCCCACGATTTCGGTGGTGAGCGTCTCGAGCCCCGCGTTGCGCTGCTGCTTGTCGGCCACATTGACCGCGGCGGTGAGGCGGTCGCCCAGCTCGGTGTCGACCGACTCTTCTACGTCGGAATCGATCTTGGCCGGGACAAACTCCACCTTCGGCTTGCCGACCTCCTTCTGGAGGTCCTCCTGGAGGCGGCAGAGCGTGCGGATCTCTTCGTGCGCCTGGCGGATGGCGTCAAGGACCACCTGCTCCGACACGATGTTGGCGCCCGCTTCCACCATCATCACGGCATCAGTGGTAGCGGCGATGATGAGGTCGAGCTCGCTGCGGTCGCGCTGCTCCTCGGTGGGGTTGACCACCAGCTTGCCGCCAACGTAGCCCATGCGCACGCCGCCGACCGGGCCGCTAAACGGGATGTCGGAGATGGTCAGCGCGCAGGAGGCGCCCAGGATGCCCAGGATGCCGGGATCGTTCTCCTGGTCATAGGAGAGCGTCATGATGACGATCTGCACGTCGTTGCGCATCCCCTTGGGGAAGAGCGGACGGATCGGGCGGTCGGTGAGACGGCCCATCAGGATCGCCTCGTCGCGCGGGCGGCTCTCGCGGCGCTGGTAGCTGCCTGGGATCTTGCCCGCGGCATACATGCGCTCTTCGAAGTCGACCGTCAACGGAAAGAAGTCGAGTCCCTCGCGCGGGTTCTTCGACATGGTGGCGGTGGCGAGTACGACGGTATCGCCGTACTGCAGCGTGACGGCGCCACCCGCCTGGCCGGCAATTTTGCCGGTCTCGACGATGAGCTTCTTGCCGCCGAACTGGATCTCCCGCCGTGTAACGCGGCCAATCGGCGAACCGGGGACCGCCTTGATCAACTCGCGGCCGGCGGCGCCGTTGCCGGATCCCTTGGATGCAGTGGGCGCAGCCGCTGACGCGGCGCCCGCGGGCTTGCGCCGGCCGCCGGAGCGCCGGGCACCGCCGGAGGTGGGTGTACCAGAGCCGTTACCGGGCTCGCTGGGTGTGGAATCGGTGGACTCAGGTGTTTCTGTGGTGGCAGCCATTGCCGGTGTGTGTCTCCTGGCGCGTCCCTTGTGGACGCGCGTGGGGGCGAGCCACCGGTCGTGTAGCTATTCGGTATTCACCACCCCGAACCTGCGGGCTTGGTGCTCACTGAATAACTAACGACCAGGCGTGTTCGCCCGAAAAGCCGAAGCGGCCGGTGGGGTGTCTGTGACACCCGCACCCGGCCGCTCAGCGACGCAGTCCGACTTCCGCGATCAGCCGCTGGTAGCGGGCCAGATCGGTGCGGCTCAGGTACCGCAGCAGGCGGCGGCGCTGGCCAACCATCTTCTGCAGGCCGCGACGTGATGACACGTCCTTCTTGTTCGCGATCAGATGCTGCGTCAGCTGCCGGATGCGCTCCGACAGAATGGCCACCTGCACTTCAGGCGAGCCGGTGTCCGTCGCGTGGGTCTGGTACTTGGCGATGAGCTCTTTACGCTGTTCGGTTTCTACAGCCACTTCCCCATCACCCCCTCTCTTATCTAGTCTCGTAGCGGAAAACTCTACCAAAGCGGTGCGGCATCGAGCAGCAGCACGCGCACTGACTCACCGGGTTGGACCAGGCGCCGCGTCTTGGGCACTCGCACCAGCGCATTGGCGCGCGCCATGGAGGTGATGACGTTCGACCCCTGCTCGCCTGTAAGGCGCACGGTCCACTCCGGCTCATTACCGGCGGAACTGGCCGGCGCCCCGCCCGTCTCGGCGGGGACAGAAGGGACCACGCGCCGTTCGACGATGCCGCGCATGAAGTTCTCGCGCCCGCTGGTGTTCTTGATCGGCTCCAGTGCTGTGGCATGCAGCTCCACCTTGGCGACCCGCGCATGTCCCGCGAGCCGCAGCAGCGCGGGCCGTACGAATAGCTCGAACGTCACGAGCGACGACACCGGGTTGCCCGGCAGCCCCAGGATTGGCACACCACGCAGGCTCCCGAACGCCAGCGGCTTGCCGGGCCGTAGGTCGATCGACCAGAAGTCGACCGTCCCGTCGCTCTGCAGCACGTGCTTGACGACGTCGAAGTCACCCATCGACACGCCGCCCGAGGTGACCAGCAAATCCACGCCTGCTTCGACACCGTGCAGCAGCCGCGCACGCACGTCTTCGGGCCGGTCACGGGCGATACCCAGCTGGAGCGGCTCAGCGCCGTACTGGAGCACCTGCGCCGCCAGTCCCGGCGCGTTGCCGTCGCGGATCTGGCCAGGCCCCGGCGCCTGGGCCGCCACCACCAGCTCGTCGCCGGTGGACAGGATGCCGACACGCGGGCGCCGGTAGACCCACACGTCCGTCCGGCCAAACGACGAAAGCACCGCGACCTCCCCAGGCCGGATCACGCTGCCGGCACGCACGACGACCTCACCCCGGCGCTGCACCTCGCCACGGAAGCGCAGGTTATCGCCTACCGGGCCGCCGCGATACACGTGCACTTCGCGCTCGGCCGCGGCGGCCTCCGCTCCGGATCGGCCGGACCACCCGCCGAAGCCGGCGCCGTCGGCCTCGGCGGCCAGCGCTCGTACGGCGACGACTGCTCCTGCCGGGGAGTCCAGCGCGTCGACGGTCGAGACGTCCTCGCGCGCCCGGGTCGCGCGCACCGCGGCGACCACCCCGTCCGCGGCGCCGGCCGCGGCGGGCCCGGCGAGGACCACTCCGTCACCGCTGCCCT
>CADCTC010000253.1:0-34228 GCA_902805635.1 uncultured Chloroflexota bacterium | reverse complement strand
GTCGGCGCCTGCCGGCATTGGCGCGCCGGTGAGGAGGCGGTACGCCTGCCGCGGGCCGACCGCTCGCTCCGGGACACTGCCCGCCTGGACGTGGCCAATCACGTCCAGGCGGGCCGGCGCCTCGCGCGACGCCTCGGCCACGTCCGCCGCGCGCACGGCGTACCCATCCATCGCCGTCGTGTCAAAAGGCGGCAAGTCCATGTCCGCAGACACATCCTCCACCAGCACGCGCCCTAGTGCCTCAAGCAGCGGCAGACGCTGGTGTCCCGGCAGCGGCGGGAAGCTTGCCAGGATGCGTTCCAGCGCCGCGTCCACCGTGAGCATGTCCGGCGCCGGCCCGGCAAGGCGAGAGGGAGTGGTCATCATTGCGGCTGGGGGCGGGGACGCTGGCCTCTAAAGTACCATCCCGGCTCATGCCGGGACTGGACATCGTGGGGCTGGGATTCTGCTGTACCGACGAGCTGCTGCTGCTATCGGAGATTCCGCCAGCAGAGGGTCGCGCGACGATCCGGCGACGGGACCGGCAGGGTGGCGGCATGGTGTCCACGGCGATGGCGGCAGCGGCGCGCCTGGGCGGACGCGCTGGGTTCCTGGGTGCTGTGGGGGACGACTGGCGCGGTCGGTGGATCCTGGAGGACTTCCGGCGGAACGGAGTGGACGTGTCCCGGTTGGTGGTGCGGCCCGGCGCCACGTCGCACGAGACGGTGGTGCTGGTGGACGAGCGCAGCGGGGCGCGCTCATTCCTCACCGACCGAGGCAACGCCAAGGAGATCCAGCCAAATGAAGTAGACCGCGAATACGTCACGCAAGCGCGGTATCTGCACCTGAGCGACGCGAGTCCTGTGGCGCTACTGGCGGCCGAGTGGGCGCACGCAGCGGGCGCGGAGGTGGGATTCGACGGGACGCACTTCCATCCGATGATGTGGCCGATCCTGCCGCAGGTGGACTACTTGATCGTCTCCCGTTTCTTCGCGAGTGAGTTCGCCACGCACATAGCGGGGCACGGACTCGGGCGGGCAGCGGCGGACTTCGCGGGGCTATCGGTGCAGGACCCTCATGTGGCTTCGACACACCCTGAGACCGAGGCGCCGGCACTCACCGGTGAGGAGCTGCTGGGGCCGGCCCGTGGCTTGCGGGAAGCGGGGTCGCGTGTGGTGATCGTGACGGAAGGCGAGCGTGGCTCATGGTGTACCGCGCCGGAGGGCGAGTTCCACGTCCCGGCGTACCAAGTGGATGCGGTGGACACCACCGGCGCCGGAGATGTCTTCCATGGGGCATTCCTGTACGCGCTGGCGCGTGGGTGGGACCTGCGCCGGTCGCTGGAAGTGGCGTCCGCGACCGCGGCACTGAAGTGCAGGGCGCTTGGTGGGCGCGCGGGCATACCAACGTTGGAGGCGGTACTCAGTCTGGTGGACGGGCGAGCCTGAGACCTCGCCAAGCCTGATAAACTCTTACCGTAAGTACGAGGTCCATCAGTGAAGCCCGAAATTCATCCTAATTACTATCCGACCGCCGTCGTGACGTGCGCCTGTGGCAACACGTTCATGACCGGCAGCACCCGCCCGACGCTGCGCGTGGAGATCTGCTCTAACTGCCACCCGTTCTACACGGGCCAGCAGCGCATCGTGGACACCGCCGGCCAGGTTGAGCGGTTCAATCGGCGGTTCGGTATCGCACGCGAGCGCTAGCTGCGTCGCGTCGCACCTCAGAAAGGGCAGGGCCTTGGGGCCCTGCCTTTCTTTATGTCCGGAGCCTGATCAGGGCGGAACACGGCGGAACACGATTGTCTGAGACCAGCCAGCCCACCGGAAGCGCCAGCAACGCCGGTAGCACCAATAGCAGCCAAGCCTTCCACTACGGGGGCCAGGCGGTAATCGAGGGCGTAATGATGCGCGGCCGGACGGCCATGGCGGTGGCGGTGCGCCACCCCACCGGCGAGGTGGTGGTGCACACCGAGCCGCTGAACAGCCGGCTGTACCTGAGCCCCTGGTCCAAACGCCCGTTCCTGCGCGGTGTCCTGATGCTGTGGGACACGCTGGCGCTCGGCATGCGTGCGCTGGTGTTCTCCGCCAACGTGGCGCTGGAGGACGAGGAGGAGAAGAAGGCGGATGAGGAACCGGTTGTTGCCCAAGAGGGGACAACCGTGGCTCAGACGCAAGCGCAGGAGGCGGCTAAGGACGCGTTTGGTGGTGGCGTGATGTGGGGGACCATGGTCATCGCGCTGCTGTTCGGCGTGGGGCTATTCTTCGTCTCGCCGCTGCTGTTGACGCAGTTGGTGGAGCGGGTGCTGCCGGCGTCACGGACGGCCATCGCGAGCGCTGCTATCGAAGGGTTGATCCGGATCGCTATCTTCTTTGGGTACGTCTGGCTGATCGGTCGGCTGCCTGACGTGCGACGGGTCTTTGCGTACCACGGCGCCGAACACAAGACGATCAACGCCTACGAGGCAGGGGAGCCACTGACGCCGGCTGGCGTGGGGCGCTTCAGCGTGGCGCACCCCCGCTGCGGCACGGCGTTCCTGCTCTACGTCGTGGTGCTCTCCATCTTCGTCTTCGGGCTGATGGGACGACCGTCGTTGCCGGTGCGACTGGCGTCGCGCGTCGCGTTCGTGCCGCTCATCGCGTCGGTTGCGTACGAGGTGATCCGGTTTTCCGGGCGCAAGCAGCACATCCCTGCCGTACGCGCCCTGCTGGTACCTGGGCTGGCGCTACAGTCGCTGACGACGCGCGAGCCCGATGACTCGCAGGTGGAAGTGGCGATCAGGGCGCTGGAGCGGGTGCTGGAGGTCGATGGGATGCTGGCGCCGCGGGGGCAGCAGACTGGTCCGGCGCCGGCGATCGTGTAATTGGACCGAGCATCGAGGACTGTGGGGCACCGCAAGGGCCCCGGTGGGCAACGGCGAGCAAAGAGATGTTGGATACGCTGGCGCAGATTGAAGCGCGCTACGAGAAACTGAATGAGCTGCTGTCCGACCAGGACGTACTGGGCGACCAGGAGCTGCTGCTGCGCTACACGCGCGAGCAGTCGAGCATGGGCGAGGTCGTATCGCTGTACCGCGAGCTGCGCCGCGTGCTGGAGGAGCTGGAGGGCGCGCGTGCGCTGCTGGACGACAACCGCGACCCGGACCTGGCCGAGCTGGCACGCGAGGAGGCACGCGCGCTGGAGCTGCGCGAGCAGGAGCTGCGCGAGCAGCTACGCGTAGCGCTGCTGCCCAAGGACCCGAACGACGATAAGGATGTCATCGTAGAGATCCGTGGCGGGGCCGGCGGCGACGAGGCGGCGCTCTTCGCGGCCGACCTGTTCCGGATGTACAGCCGCTACGCCGAGCGCAACCGGTGGAAGGTGGAGGTGCTGAACGCCAACGAGATCGGCATCGGCGGCTTCAAGGAAGTGATCTTCCGGGTACAGGGGACCGGCGCCTACAGCAAGCTCAAGTACGAGAGCGGCGTCCATCGCGTGCAGCGCGTGCCGGCCACCGAGGCGCAGGGGCGCATCCACACCTCCACCGCGACGGTGATAGTCATGCCCGAGGCCGAGGACATCGACCTGCACATCAACCCGGACGACATCCAGGTGGACGTGTACCGCGCCGGTGGCCACGGCGGGCAGGGCGTGAACCGCACCGACTCGGCGGTGCGCCTGACGCACAGGCCGACCGGCCTGGTGGTGACCTGCCAGGACGACCGGTCCCAGCTGAAGAACAAAGAAAAGGCGATGACGGTGCTACGGGCGCGCCTGCTTGATCTGGAGATCAGCAAGCGCGACGCCGAGCAGGGGGAAACGCGCCGCTCTCAGGTGCGTACCGGAGATCGCAGTGAGAAGATCCGCACCTACAACTTCCCGCAGGACCGGCTGACCGACCATCGGATCGGCTTGACGGTGCATAACCTGCCGTTGGTGCTGGACGGGACGCTGGAGCAGCTGATCCGCGGCCTGACCGAGACCGACCAGGCCGAGAAGCTGGCGGCTGCCGGCGCAGCGGCGTAGGGGCAGCGGGGTCTCGATCAGCCGCGTGCAGCGTCGCGACGCGCTGGCAGTGGGTCGCGCGGCTCTCCGCGCCGCGGCGACGGAGACGCCGGAGCTGGACGCGGAGGTGCTGTTACGCCATGTAGCAGGGCTGGACCGGGCGGCGCTGTTCACGCGGTTAGGCGAGGAGCTGGAGCCCGGCCAGGAGACCGGCTACCAGGCGCTGATCGAGCGGCGGCGGCGTGGGGAGCCGGTAGCGTACATCACCGGCGAGCGTGAGTTCATGGGGTTGGGCTTCCTGGTGGACGGTCGTGTGTTGATTCCACGGCCGGAGACCGAGACACTGGTGGAGCGCGCGCTGGCATATCTGCCCGGTGATGGAAGCGATAGAGTGGTGGCGGACGTAGGGACTGGCTGTGGGGCGATCGCGGTGAGCATCGCGGCATTGAGACCGGGCGCGCGGGTGTACGCGACCGACACCTCCGCGGCGGCGCTGGACGTGGCGCGGGAGAACGTACGACGGGTGTTGGGAGAAGACCTCACCCCCCCAGGGCCCGGCTCGCTACGCCCTTTATCGCCTCCGGCGCGGGCGCATTCACCCGCCTCTCCGTGCCGGAGAGGGGAGAGTGGCCAAGGGAACGTGGTGCTGATCCGGGGGCCACTGCTGGAGGGCGTTCCTGAGCAGCTTGACGTGGTATGCGCGAACTTGCCATACATCCGGACCGGGGAGATGGAGCGCCTGCCGGTGTCGGTGCGGGACTTTGAGCCGTGGAGCGCGCTGGATGGGGGTGAGGATGGGTTGGACGTGTATCGGGCGCTGCTTGCGGAGGTGCCGGAACGGCTGCGAAGCGGTGGTGTGGTGCTGATGGAGTGCGACCCTGGGCAGGCTGAGGCGCTGCTTGGCCTGGCGCTGATGGCGCTGCCCGGCGCGAAAGGCGAGATCGTGAAGGACCTGGCCAGTAGCGCGCGGGTAGTGGAGGTGAGGCGTTGAGCGCGCTAGGTGCTCTCTTGCTGGCGGCGTCCGCCGGGTTGAACCCGTGGTTGGTGCTCCTGTTGGTGATGGGGCTGGCGGCGTTCACGCAACGCGCCGCCGTGGACGGGCCGCTGGAGGGGTTGGCAGGGATTCCTCAGCTGGTGGCGGTGGCGCTGCTGCTGGGTCTGGAGCTGGTGGTAAGCAAGGTACGCCGCACCGCAGAGTGGACGGAGCGGGTGAACCTGGTGGCGGCCGGCGTAGTCGGAGGCCTGCTGGCGAGCGGGCTGGTGCTCGGTACTGGTGAGTCATCCCCGCTCTGGCTGGCGGCGCCGGGCGCCATGACGGCGATGGTGGCGCGCCTCATTCGACGCCGAGCAGCGCGCAGTGTGCGGGAGGTGCTGCGGCCGTGGGGACACGTCGTGGTAGGAATGGCGTCCGACGTGCTGGCCGGTGCGGCAACTGCGGCGCTGTTCCTGGTGAAGCCGTAGCCATTGCCGGTCCCGGCGAAGGCTTGGGAGAGGGTGAGCCGTGCGACTTTAGTCGGTGTCGCCCATGAGCCGGGCGCGGACGAGCGACTCCTGGCTGATGGGCAGTAGAGCGATGATGGTGTCTTCGGCCTGGAGCTGAGTCTCAGGCAAGGGGCGGATGGTCTCTTCCCCGCGCACGACGAGCGACACGCTGACGTCCGCCGGCAGGTCCAGGGAGCCGATGGTCTTACCCGTACACGGGCACTCCGGGCCAATAATGAACTCCATCAGCTCGATGCCAGCCCGGCGCAGCGTCATCAGGTGGACGGTAGGATGGGCGGAGAGCTCTTCCTCGATGAGGGGCAGCATGACGCTGGTGGTGTTGACGGTGGCGTCCACGCCGAGGCGCTTGAGCACGGCTTCGTTCTTGGGGTGGTTCACGCGCGCGACGGTTCGGGGCTTGCGCAGCCCCCGGCGCAGCGCGAAGAGCTCGGTGAGCTGGCAGATGATGAGGTTGTCCTCGTCGTCGCCGGTGGCGGCCACTACGACGTCAGCGCGCTCCACGCCCGCCTCGATCAGCCAGCGTCCTTCGTCGGCGGAATGGGGGATGACGACGCTGCCCAGCTCCTCGCCGATGCGCTGGGCGCGCGCGCGGTCCTGCTCGATGAGCACGACTTCATGCCCCTGGCCGAGCAGCTCCTTGGCGAGGTGATAGCCGACCTTGCCGGCGCCGGCGACGATGACGTACATGGATGCGGGCTCTCTTGGCTCGTGTGGCTGTTGTGACTGGTGTGGCTTGAGTGGTTCGGCCGACCGCCTAGTCGCGGAGCAGCTTGGTAATGGAGGCGGCCACGTCGCGTTGGTGGCGGGAGTCGTCCATCAGCGTGTCCCACAGCGCGGCGGCGGCGATGCGGCTGGGGGAGATGATGGCCAACCCCAGGTCGCCATACACCTCGGCGCGGACGCCGTCATTGCAGCGTGCGACGACGCGCTGGACTCCGAACCACACCTTGGCCATCTGGGCAGCCATCAGGTTGTGGTTATCACCACCGGCGGTGGCAATGAAGGCATCGGCGCGCTCGATGCCGGCCTCACGCAGCACGTCCTCGTCGATCCCGTCCCCCAGGATCGTTTGGCCGGCGTATTCGGCCGCGAGGTACTTCTCGAATGAGGCGGGGTTGGTGTCGACAATGGCGACGTTGTGCCCCTCGGCCGAGAGCCGGTTGGCCAGCGTTCCGCCGATGCGGCCGGAGCCCATGATGACGACGTTCATTGCAGTAGGGAGTATGTAGCAGGCGGTATGCGGACGGACCTAATCGCCGGCGCCTTCGGGGCGCGGCTCGCGGGCGACCCACACGCGGCAGGGGGCGTTCTTGAGCACGTACGGGGTGGTCTGGCCGAGGTAGAACTCGCCGAAGCGCTTACGATAGGTGACGCCCATCACGATGAGGCTCACGTCACGCTCGACCGCCTCGTCCACGATGGCGGGACCGGTGGCACGAGCCTGGAGCAGCTCCGAAGTGCGTTCCACGTCGTACTCGGCGGCGACCTTCTCGGCGTGATCGAGCACTGCCTCGCCTTTCTGGACCTCATCCTCGAGCTCCACGTCGAGCGGCAGGGTGCGCTTGACGACGATCACGTAGACGATGACCAGCTGTCCGCCCGCACGCTTGGCGGTGACGGCGGCCAGGCGGACCATCTCTTCATCGAGGTCGCTCCCGTTGACGGGTACGAGGATGCGTTTGAGCCGTTCTTGGTTCACAGTGCCCTCTGGGCTCCTCAGGCGCCTGCTATTGCTCGCGCAGTTGGCACGGCTATCGCCACGGGTTCTGCCGGTGAAAGAGCGCGCTGCGGGCACATAGGCTTCGCATTATAGACAGGTGCAGCGCGGCGGTCCCTATAATCGTGAAGTCTTGGCCGCTCTGACGGCCACTTTCGGTAGGAGGATAGGGACTCATTCATGTCTGACGAGGGTCCGAGCAACAAGGTGGTGGTGGTGGAGGACGACCCGGCGATCCTGGAACTGCTGGCGGACGAGCTGCGTGAGCAGGGGTTCCAGCCGCTGGTGCTGCGGCGTGGGGGGACGGTGGTGAAGACGGTAAAGGACGAGAAGCCGGGCGCCGTAATCTTGGACCTGGCACTGCCGGACCGGGACGGCACGCACATCCTGCGCGACCTGAAGGACGACTGGGATGCGAAGAAGATCCCGATCATCGTCATCTCGGCGTACACCGGACGTCTGGATCACAAGGGGCGAGAGAACGCGGAGGCGGTGTTCCCGAAGCCGTTTGACCTGGACCAGCTGATGGCCACCGTGCGGGCGGCAATCATGCGGCCGAAGGATTGACCCCACCTCCCAGGGTCCGGCCCTCTGCCCTCCTGCCATTCACCCGCCTCTCCGGCGCGCAGAGGGGGGGGTTCGCCTGGTGTGGCGGGAGCCGGTAGCCAGCAAGCTGCGGAAATTGGCCCCGGCTGATCAACCGTGGTGGCCGGTAGGTTGCTGTAGAACATGGTGTTGTGGTGGCAAATGACGCGGTAGTAACAGGCGAGCTGACGGCGCGGGACCGTGACGGCAAGATCAAGGTCTTCGTAGCGGACGAGCAGCCGCTGTTCCGTGAGGGAATCCGGCTGACGCTGGAGGAATCGGCACGCGCGGTGCTTGTGGGACAGGCGGCGTCCGGGCGGGAGGCGATGACTCAGCTGGCGACGGTCGTGCCGGATGTGTGCCTGATCGACGCGACGCTGCCGCTGGGCGGGGCGGCGTTGGGGTTCGGGGACCCCGCGGGGGCGGGCGGGATCGAGGTGGGGCGCATGATCAAGCACCGCCTACCGGACGTCAACCTGATCATCTTCGCAGGGTACGAGCAGGAGGAGCAGCTCTTCCAGGCGATGAAGATAGGAGCGTCGGCGTATTGCCTGCGCGACGTGGCGCCCGATGCGCTGATGGAGCTGATCGACCGGGTGCACGCCGGGGAGTACCTGCTCTCTGACAGCGTGCTGGAGCGCCCGCAGGTCACCGAGCGGGTGCTGCGCCAGTTCAAGGAGCTGGCGCAGGCGCGGGTGGGCGTGGAGCCGCTGTTCGTGCCGCTCTCCGGGCGCGAGGTGGAGATCCTGGACTACATCGCGCACGGGCACAGCAACAAGGCGATCGCGCGGGCGCTGAGCATCAGCGATCAGACGGTAAAGAACCACATCACGAGCGTGCTGCGGAAGCTAGCGGTGAACGACCGAACCCAGGCGGTGATCTACGCGCTGCGCCACAACTGGATCAAGCTGTAGCCTCCGTTCCGCGAACTAATTGCTTGAATGTAGGCGTCTGGTACTACCGAGGGTCTCGTGCTGATTTAGTAGCGCTCGGTTGCGGGGATCGGGCGGCGGACGTAGACGAGGTCACGTAAGAGCAGCCGGCCGCCATGGAAGGCGTCGGTCCGGGTCTCGCCAAAGGTGATGCGGGAGAGGGCGTGGCGCCCCTCCACCGACCAGATGACGGAGCCGTTGAGGCGCAGCTCGGCGCGGGTGGCGTCCAGGCGCAGACGCCAGTAGTGCTCGCGACCGTCCGCGACAATGCGCGAGAGCGAGTCGCTGCTGCCACCGCCGGGCCGTTCCGGGTCCTGGGTGATCTGGAGGTCGAATGGCGTGGGCTGGATCAAGATGGCGCCGGGCTCGGCGGCGAAGCGCAGCTCGCACAACACGAAGAAGCGCCGCGGCGGCTCGACGCGCACGGTGGCGGTCCAGGTGAGCTCTTCGACCTGGCTGGGAAGCACTGCTTCGAGCGGCGCAACGGGCAGGCGCGGCGAAGCCCAGATCCGCCGGCCGGGGACGCTTTCCAGCACCAGGCCATTGCCGTCCAGCATGACGCGAGATGGCGACTCGACGAAGATGTGCCAGGGCGAATCGGGGGCGCCGAGCGGCGCGACCTGCCTGCCGGGCAGCAGGTCCTGGAAGACGGCGGCGCTGTCGCGTGGGGGAGGCGCCGGCCACAGCGCACCGGCGTGGCGCGGCGCAGCACAAGCGATGCCGGCTGTCGGCACGACAGTGAGTGCGGCTCGCAAGGCGGCACGCCGGCGATGAGTGGCAGCGACCCACGAAGCGGAAGCGATCATCAGCGGCCTATCCGGATCTGCCGGGTGATCGCGCGGATGAACGTGGGGGGGCCGGCGGTACACATCACGCAGCTGACGGCGGGGCTCGCCACTGTGTATCCCCAACGGTTCGAGCAGCTAGTCATCACCGGGATGGAGGCGCCGCACGAGGCGAGCATGCTGCCGCTGGCGCGCGCGCGTGGGATAGAGCCGCTGGTGCTGCCGGAGCTGGGACGCGAGCTGGCGGCGAAGGATGACGCGGCGGCGCTGCTGCGCCTGTATCGCGTGTTCCGGCGCTGGAAGCCGGACGTGGTGGAGACGCACACCGCGAAGGCGGGGACGCTGGGCCGGCTGGCGGCCGCGCTGGCGCGCGTGCCGGTGCGGGTGCACGTCTTCCACGGCCACGTGCTGCGGGGCTATTTTGGCCCGGCCAAGACGCGCGCGTTCGTGGAGATCGAGCGGGCGCTCGCGCGCCTGACGACGCGGGTGGTCACGCTGGGAGAGACGCAGCGGCGGGAGATCCTAGGATTCGGGATCGGGTCACCGGAGACGGTGGTGTCGATCCCGCTGGGCTTCGAGCTGGGACCGTTCATGAGCGCCGGGCGGGGGGCGCTGCGCCGTGAACTGGGATTGGCGGAGGATATGCCGCCGGCAGAGAGGGAGCCGCTGGTAGGTATCGTGGGGCGACTGGCGCCGATCAAGCGGCACGACGTGTTCCTGCGAGCCGCGCGGCGGGTGCTGGACGAGCTGCCGGCGGCGCGATTCGTGGTGGTGGGGGACGGCGAGACGCGCGGCGAGACGGAGCGGCTGGCGGCGCAGTTGGGCCTGGCGGAGCGGACGCACTTCCTCGGCTGGCGCGGGCACACGGAGACGCCGGGGGTATTCGCGGACCTGGACGTGGTGGTGAACACCTCCGACAACGAAGGGATGCCGAGCGCGCTCATAGAGGCGCTGGCGGCGGGGCGGCCGGTGGTAGCGACAAGTGTGGGAGGCGTGCCGGACGTAGTGAGCGAGGGGGTGACGGGCCTGCTGGCGCCGGCAGGGGACGCCGGAGCGGTGGCGGCGGCGTGCGTGCGACTGCTGCGCGATCCAGCGCTGCGGCAGGCGCTGGGAACGAACGGCCGCATCGCGGTCTACCCGCGCTTCGACGTTTCCACACTACTGAGCACCATGAATGGCTTTTATACTTCCCTGGTAGCGGCCTGGCGGGGCAACTGAACCCGCTGCGCCGCGTTATGTAAGGCAGTCTGCATGCAGCCAGTTTTCGTCTATACCGCGGTCTTCGGCGTGGCGCTGGCGGCGTCGCTGGCAGGCACGCCGATGGCGCGCGGGCTGGCGCGCCGCTGGGGGGTGCTGGACCAGCCCAGCGACCGCAAGGTGCACCGCAGCCCGACGCCACTGCTGGGCGGCCTTGCCATCTACGCGGCGTTCTGGCTGACGGTGCTGGTGGTCAGCCGGCTGGAGATCGCCGCGCCGGACGTGTTCCTGCCCGCCACGACACGCGAGCTGGGCGCGATCTTTATCGCCACGTTGACGCTGATGGCGATGGGCTTCGTGGATGACAAGTACAAGCACTCACACGGCGGGGTGCCGCCGCGCATCAAGCTGGTGGGCCAACTGCTGGCCGCGGGGGTGGCGGTGTTGGGCGGCTTGCAGTTCCACGTGTTTGGCAACCAGTTGGCGGACGTGCCGCTGACAGTGCTGTGGATCGTGGGCATCAGCAACGCCGTCAACTTCCTGGACAACATGGACGGCCTTTCGGCCGGGGCGACGGCGATCGCGTCGTTCTTCTTCGCGCTGCTGGCGGCGCTAAACGGGCAGATCCTGGTGGCGATGATGGCTCTGGCGCTGACCGGCGCGTGCTGCGGCTTTCTGCGCTACAACTTCAACCCGGCCACGGTCTTCATGGGGGACGCCGGCACGCTCTTCATGGGGTTCCTGCTGGCGACGATCGGGCTGAAGCTGAACGTGAGCGGGCCGGCGTGGTGGAGCTTTGTGCTGGTGGTGGTGGTACTGGCGCTGCCGGTGTTCGACACGAGCCTGGTAACGGCCCACCGCCTGGCGAAGCGGCGGCGCCTGGCGCAGGGCGGCAAGGACCACACCAGCCACCGGCTGGTGAAGTTGGGGCTGGCGCACCGGCAGGCGGTGCTGGTGCTTTACGGTGCTTCGTTCGCCGCGGGCACGCTGGCGCTGACGCTGTCGCAGGGCGGGCAGGCGCTAGCGATCGTGCTGGCGCTACCGGCAATCGCGTTTGCGCTGACGGCGGGGCTGCTGCTGGGGCGCGTTGAGACGTAGACCGGACCCGCTCCTGGCCCTGCTGATGGGGTACGTGGTGCTGCGGGCGGCGGTGGGCGCGCTACTGAACCCAGCATACAACGGCCCGGACGAATCGGGGCACGTGGAGTACGTGCGCACGCTGATCGAGAGCGGCGGCCGGAACATCACCGGGGTGGAAGCGCGCCAGCCGGCGACGTATTACGTACTGGCGGCGGTCCCGTGGCAGCTGACTGCCGGCCAGCCGGACGTGGCGCGGCTGTTCTGGACGCGACTGGTGTCGGCTCTGGCTGGCGCCGCGACCCTGGCGCTGACGTGGCAGGCGGCGCGAGTGTGCTGGCCGGAGCGGCGTGTCCTGGCGGCGCTGGCGGCGGTGGCCTTGCTGGCCCCAGGCCACTTCTTCCTGTTGGCGAGCGTGAGCAACGACCCGCCGGCGGCGGCACTGGCATCGCTAGGCGTCCTGGCAGCGGTGCGGCTGTGGGTGGACACGCGCCCCGCGCCGCGCTGGTGGCTAGT
This sequence comes from uncultured Chloroflexota bacterium, assembly GCA_902805635.1. Taxonomy (GTDB): domain Bacteria; phylum Chloroflexota; class UBA11872; order UBA12225; family UBA12225; genus CADCTC01. The sequence continues at coordinate 21,950 of CADCTC010000253.1, read as the reverse complement.
CTGGGCCGCAGCCTGCCTGGCAGCGGTGGCAACCAAGCCGACGACGCTGCCTGTGGCGCTGGGAACCGGCGTGGCATTGGGCTTCAGGGCGAGACGGGAACTGTGGCGCCACGCGTGGGTTCGAGTGGCTGCCGTAGGGCTGCTCCTGGTGGTGGTGGGGACGCAGCTGGCGCTGCTGGCGGTGGAGCCGACCGGGTCGGCGCCCTCCGCGGTGGCGCAGTTCTGGCCGCGTGCGTTGGTGCGGGCGCCGGTGGCGTACGTGGCGCGCGGCGGGTTGGCCGAGTCCTTCCGCACGTGGTGGTACGCCTACGATTACCTGGTGCGCTGGCCACGCGTGCTGGACGTGGTGCTTGGACTGGCCGCTATGGCGGTGACGCTGGTGACGGTGTACGGGCTGGTACTCCGGGGTCCGCTGCGTCTACCGCCATGGTCGGGGCGGGCGCCCGCCGGTGAGAGGGCGGGGGTTCCGGCGGTGCTCTGGTTCGCGGCGCTGGCGCAGGCGCTGTTCGTCCTGGGGCGGTTTGGCTTCGGGGACGTGCTGAAGATTGAGATGGGTGGGGCGGCGCAGGCCAAGGTGTTCTTCCCGGCACTCGCGCCGCTGGCGCTGCTCTTCGCGGCCGGCGTGTCCGCCGCCGGGCGCAGCGTGGGAGTCGCGGATCGCTGGACGGCAGTGGGGGCCTTCGGCTTCCTGCTGGTATTGGACGTGGCGAGCCTTGCCCTCACGACCTGGCAGCACTATCGGTGGTGGGCGGCCGGGACGTGAGCCTGTGAGTCTCGCCATCTTCCTAATCGCGCTGGTGGTGCGGGTGCTGCACGTGCGGTTGTCGGCGCGACTGCTGCTGGCGGACGACGCTGTCTTCTTCGAGCAGCACGCGCAGGCGTTCGTGGCGGCGTGGCGCCACCTAGGTAGCGCGGAGTTTGGGCAGCTGCTCAAACAGGCGGTCGACGACGCGTCACTGCAAGGGATCGTGTACCCGCTGATGCTCTCGGCGGTGTACCTGGCGGCAGGTGGAGTCGATCACGGGGCGGCGGCGCTGCTCCAGGCGGTGCTCGGCGCTGCCATGGTGTGGCTGACGTTCCTCACGGCGCGGCGCGCGTTTGGGACGGCGGCGGGAGTGACGGCGGGGCTGCTGGCGGCGCTGTACCCGCCGCTGGTGTTGACCGCAGGGCTGTTGCTGGCGGAGGGTGTGCTGGCGTTGCTCCAGAGCCTGGGGTGTTACCTGTTGGTGCGGGGGCTCGACCCACAGGCACGAACGTCACGGCTGTTGGGGGGCGTAGCGGTCGGGGTGTTGATGCTGCGGCCGGCGTTCCAGTACGTGGGGGTGCTGTGCCTGGTGGGGCTGGCGCTGGGGTGGGTGGTGACGTGGCGGCGAGGAGGGGACGTGGGCGGCAGCGCACGAGCCCGTGGATCGCAGCTGGTGGGGTACTGCGCGCCGTATGTGGTGGGGCTGCTGATCGTGGCGGGGCCGTGGCTGACGGTGAATGGGGTGGTGTACGGGAAGGCGGTCTGGTCGCGCACGGGGGATGCGTGGCAGCAGGTGTATTGGGGTATTTACCCGCCTAACCGCGGGTGGTGGCCGCCGGACTCGCCGGTGCCGCCGAAGTACGGGGTGGAGAGCCTGCCTAACGCATGGGCGGCAGGCAGGCAGATCCAACCGAGGGACCTGGACTATCTGGAAGCGGCGGTCAACCAGGTGCGGGCGACACCGCTGCAGGCGATGGCGACTGAAGTCAACAAGCTGTACCAGGGATTCCTGAGCCCATTCAACACCTATGCCGAGCAGCCGCCCCTGGTGGCGCCGCTCGCGACGCCGCTGCACCGGCTGCTGGCGCTGTTGGGCCTGGGCGGGCTGGCGCTGTGGTGGCGCCGGCCGGCGCCGGCACTGGTGGTGGCACTGCTCACCCTGGGGGTCTCATTGCCATTCCTGGTGTCGCACATCGACGTGCGCTACACCGTGCCCGCCGCCCTCAGTGCCACGCTCTTCGCGGGCCACGCAGTGGCGGAGCTGGTGAGGCGGACGCGCTACATGGGACGGGCGCGCGCGTACCTGGCGCCAGTGCTCGCGGTGTGCGGAGTGTGCGCTGCGGTGGCCATCGGGGTACCGGTGCTGCTGGCGGCTCTTCCGAGCCTGGCGCCGCTGGCGGCACACCGTATCCACAGCGCGGCAGTGTGCGGAGCACTGGTGACGGCGGGCTGGTTGGTGGGAGACTGGCTCGGCGAAGCGCAAGACGGGACCCGGGCAGGAGGAGGTGGTGGCGTGGCGAGGGATTGGCGACTGTCGGGAGTCTTTACAGGGGCGGTCCTCGCGTTGGTGGCCGGTATTCAGGCGCTGTACTCTGGGCAGTGGCATGAGTGGTCGGCCACCTTGCGACCGGGCGAGGCGGCGCGGCAGCGGATCGTGCTGCCTGCTGGATGGACACCACCGCCCGACGCGCGCGCCGAGGTGCGGTTCTACGCGCAGGGCGCCCGCGCACAGACGTATGTGCCGGTGGTTTCAGTAAATGGACGCGTCGTGGCGGAGCTGGGGCCGGCGTTTGCGCACGGCGGGCCCTTGCGCTTTGAGGAGCGCATCATGGTCACCGCCAGCCAGCAGGGCAAGGCGCGCGCAGACGTGCCCCAGTGGTATGGCGTGCCGCTGGAGATGGAGGCGCTTTCTGGCGGTGCCGTAGAGATCGAGGTGTCGCTGCGGCCAGAGCCCGCCGGCGCGGGCCGCGAGCCGACCTGGGCCCGCATCTGGGGCGACTATCCATCCCCGGCCCCGGACAACCGCAGGGAACAGGCGGTCCAGGTGGGCAGGCGCATGTATGAAGGCCCGGCATTTCACAGCCGCATTCATGGCGCGGACGACTCGTTCCACAAGTTCGTCGCTACGGGGCATTCGCGACTCTGGCGGCGCGTGGTGCTGGACAGCAGGGAGGCGACAGCGGCGCTGGTGCGCAGCGGCACCGCCCAGGATGGGGACTTGAGCGACGCGGATGGCAGGCAGACGGGAGAGTTCCGCATCCGCGTGCTGGTCTTCGGCCCTACCGGGGACTTGCTGGCCGCGTTCTGAATGGGTCGAGTGAACGGACAGGCGGCGGCAGGGAGAGGCCGCCGGTGGGTGGCATGGGGTGTCGCGGTGCTGCTGGCGGCCGTGCCGGCGGTGCTGTGGGCCGTGGCGCTGTGGGGACGCACAACCGCTACAGGGATGACGCTGCGATGGGCAGCGACCTTTGTCCTGGGATGGGCGGTGGCTGCCTGGTGGCTCGTACGCGGGCGCCGGGAGAGAGATGCAGGTGGCTGGGACAGGGTCGCGGGGGCGATACCGCCGGCCGCGTTTGCGCTGGCGGTGCTTGCTTCGCTGTACGCCTCAAATGAGGCGTACCACGCCTGGACGTTCGCGCCCCTCCCCAAGGGGACGATCTTGCCGCTGAGTGTGCTGCTGGTGTTCCTGGCGCCTGGGATCGTAGCTGCTGTTGGCGCAACGGATCCCGCGGCAGCAGGTGCCAACTCCAGTGACGGAGCGTGGGCACGGCTACACAGGTGGCTGGGCGAGCACCGGACCGCATCGACACGTTTGGCGCTGGGCGGAGTGGCGGTGGCGCACGCGCTGTCGTTCAGCGGCGTGGCGACCGACGACCTGATCCGCTACTGGGCCATCGCCGATGCGTGGGCAGCGGGGGCGCCGTACGCGGTGGCCGAGGGAGCGCCCGACGCGGGGCAGTTCTACCTGATCGACCCGCCGGTGTACCCGGCTCTGGTGGCTCTGTGCTTCGGCATCTTCGGGCACCGCTATGCGGCGCTGCACGCACCGCTGGTACTGGCGAACCTGGCGCTGCCGTTCCTGCTGCACGGCGCAGCGCGCGCTGCCGGCGCCGGCCGGCTGGTGTCACTCGTGCTGACGCTGGTGGTGGTCTCCTTCCCGCCTTACCAGGTATACGCACTGGGCTCTCCGGAGCCGGACCCACTGTGGGCAGCGGAGCTAGCGGCGCTGGCCTGGCTGACGCTGCGCTGCGCGCGAACCGACCGGGCGGCATCCGGCACGGACTGGATGGGTCTTGGGGCGGTGGCGGCGGCGCTGACGCTCACGCGGCCGGAGGGACCACTGTACGCCGGGCCGGCGTTGCTGGGCTTGGTGGTGTGGCGTTTGATCCCCCCTCACCTGCCCCCTCTCTCACAGGGGGCGAGGGGGAACGCGGCACGGGCGCGATGGGCACGGTGGGAAAGACTGCATGGACCGGCCATCGCGTGCGTCGTAGCGGCCGGGCCGGTGGTCGCATTCTCCGGGTTGCTGCTGTGGGCGTTTCGGATCGCTTGGCCCACGGGCTGGGGCAACGTGGCGAGCGCCCGGTACGTGTGGCCGAATGTGAACCTGGTGTGGCAGCAGAACCTGCCGCATTACGCGGCGACGGCGGGGCTGCCGGCGCCAGAAGTGATGGGGCCAGTCGTGGCGGTGGTGCTCGCCGGGTGGGTGGCGTTGGGGTACGTGGCGCTAGGGCGGCGCTTTCCGGCACTGTGGCTTGCACCGCTTGCGGTGGCGGCCAACCTCGCGGTGATCTTCATGTCGCCGACCTACCTGGCGGCGGACCACCTATCGCCGCCGACGTTCTTCCGGCACTTCGCTATCTGTGTGCCGTGGCTGGCGCCGCCGCTAGCCGCCGGGTTGGCGGCGGTGCAACGTCGGCTGTGGGCCGGAACCTGGACGTGGGCGGCAACTGCCCTGGCTGCGGTGGTGTTGTGGGGCGAGTTGGATGTGTTGGGAGGGGCGGCGGCGCGGCACCAGGCAGGCAGGCTGATTGTGCTCACGTCGGACCCGTACGTGTTGGTAACGGACCTGTGGCAGGCGAACGATGGCCTGCCTCAGCTGCCGTTCGTGCCGGGGCCGGGGCGCGGCGTATCGATCGACACGGCATTTCCGTACATGGCGTTCCGCGGCGGGTTGTTCGACGCGGTGCGGCCGTACGACCTGCACGTGAACGACGCCGGCCGCGCGCACATGCGCGCGGCCGTCATTGTAGGTGTCGCAGGGTTGCTACTGGTCGCGGCGTCAGGGCGCCGCGACCAGCCAGGAGCGGCTTAGACCGGGACGGGGACACGTTCTTCGGCGGCTTCGGTCACGTCCTCCGGCTCGGGGCCGAGGTCCTCGACCGGCTCTTCCGCACGCTCGGTGACCTTGCCGCAGACGGTACAGGCGATCTTGCCTCCCGCCTGAAGCACCTGCAGGCCGCCTTCGACGTCGCAGCGCTGTGGGATGGGACGCTGCCAACTGGCGAAGTCACAGGTGGGGAAGTTGATGCACCCAAAGAAGGTGCGTCCCTTGCGGGTCTTCTTTTCGATCAGGTCACCTTCGCACTTGGGGCAGGAGACGCCGATGCGATTGACCAGGGTGCGCGTGGTACGGCACTCCGGAAAGCCGCTGCAGGCGAGGAACTTGCCGAAGCGGCCGAGCTTGATGACCATCGGGCGGCCGCACACGGCGCGCTCGCCGGACTTGAGCGCCTCGCCGCACGTCTCGCTGCACAACCCGGTGCAGTCACACACCTCGTCGGAGGGCTCGTCGGCGATCTCGACGCGCTCCACCAGCGAGGCGGCCTGCTCCAAAGTCTTGGCGAATGGGTCGTAGAACTCGCGTACCACCGGCACCCAGTCGGTTTCGCCGCCGGCCACCTGGTCCAGGTGCTCCTCGATCTGAGCGGTGAAGCCAGGATCGACCACGTTGGGAAAGTGCTCCACCAGCAGATCGTTCACGATCATGCCGAGCTCGGTGGGGCGCAGCGCGCGCTCCTGCTTTTCGACGTAGCCGCGGTCCTGGATGGTGGTGATGATCGGCGCGTAGGTGCTCGGTCGGCCGATGCCCTCCTCTTCCAGCGACTTGATCAGCGTCGCCTCGGTGAAACGGGGCGGCGGCTGGGTGAAGTGCTGCTCAGGGGTCACGCTCTGGAGCGACAGCGGCTCGCCGGAGGTAATCTCGGGCAGCAGCTTCTTCTTGTCGTCGTCTTCCTCAGCTTCGGCCATCACTTTGAGGAAGCCGGCAAAGCGCATGATCGAGCCGCTGGCGCGCAGCAGGTACGTATCGCCCGCGGGCACGGCGGCACGCACGTCCACCGTAGTGGTGTCGAAGACGGCGTTCTCCATCTGGCTGGCGACGAAGCGCTTCCAGATCAACGCGTACAGGCGGTACTGGTCGGTGGTGATATGGCCGCGCAGCGCCTCGGGGGTACGGGTGACCGAGGTGGGCCGGATGGCTTCGTGCGCCTCCTGTGCCCCCTTGGAGCGCGACTTGTAGACGCGCGGCTCGGCGGGGACGAACTCCGGGCCAAAGCGCTCTCCTACCATCAGGCGCGCCTCGTCTTGCGCCTCGCGCGCCACCTGGGGCGAGTCGGTACGCATATAGGTGATGAGACCGACCTGGCCCTCACCAGGCACTTCCAGGCCCTCATAGAGCTGCTGGGCCACTACCATGGTGCGCTTGGCGGTGTACCCCAGGCGGCGGCCGGCCTCCTGCTGCATGGTGCTGGTGATGAACGGCGCGGCCGGGCTGCGAGAGACCTCGCGCTGGCGCACGTCGGCCACGGAGTACTCGGCGCGGCGCAGCGCTTCCACCGCGGCGGTGGCGCCGGCCTCGTCTTTGAGCTCCAGGCGCTCGCCGTTGCGCTCCAGCAGCGCGGCGGTGAACTCGTCGCGCCGCCGCTGGCCCTCGCGAACCGGCGCGGCGGCCGCGCCTTCCACCTTGCGGAGCAGCGCCTCGACGCTCCAGTACTCTTCGGGCACGAACTTGCCGACCTCGCGCTCGCGCTCGACCACCAGCCGCACCGCCACCGACTGGACGCGACCGGCGGACAGGCCCTTCTTGACTTTGTTCCAGAGCAGCGGGCTGAGCTTGTAGCCCACCAGGCGGTCGATGATGCGACGGGCCTGCTGCGCGCGGACGAGGTTCGCGTCGATCTCGCGCGGGTGTTTGATGGCCTCCTGAATGGCGCTCTTGGTGATCTCGTGGAAGACGATGCGGCGCGCCTTGATGGGCGGCTTGCCCTTCTGCTGGACGGCCTGGGTAAGGTGCCACGCAATCGCCTCGCCCTCACGGTCGGGGTCAGTCGCCAGGAGCAGCTCGGAGGCGCCACGCACTTGCTGCGCCAGCTCCTTGACGACCTCCTTCTTCTCCTTGGGCACGACGTAGGTCGGCTCGAACTCCTGGTCGACGTTGACGCCCAGGCGGCGCTTGGGCAGGTCGCGCACGTGGCCGAGCGACGCCCTGACGGCGTAGCCGCGGCCGAGGAACTTCTCGATCGTCTTCGCCTTAGCGGGGGATTCGACGATGACGAGCTTTTTGAGGGGGGTTGCCATGAGGTATTGCGATTCTGAACCTATCTAAGGAAAGCAGACAAACAAGCGGGCCAGCGAATGGCCCGCAAACGAATATAGCAGAGGGTGACAGGGGGTAGGCCCGACAGCACAGCGATGCGTACCATTGGCCGAGGGGTGGACCTCACCCTGGCCTTCGGCCTGTCCCTCTCCCACAGGAGAGGGACACGAGGAGGGGCGGCGGCGGGACACTAGGTGACTCTGCAGATGGACGGGCTTACCTTGGAGGCAGCGGTAGGGCAGCTGATCCTGGCCGCGCTGCCAGGCACTGACCTCGACGCGGGCACTGAAGCGATGCTGCGCGCAGGCCGGGCAGGAGGCGTGTGCCTGTTCTCGCGGAATGTGCGGTCGGTTGCACAGCTTCGCGAGCTTGTCACTGCGTTGCGCGCGGCGGCGCCGCGGCCGCTGCTGGTCTCGGCTGACCTGGAGGGCGGCTACGTCTGGCGCCTGGTTCCCCCGGCCACGCATCCGCCGAGTGCGATGGCGTGCGGCGCAGCGCGGCGGCCGGACCTTACGCGCGCGCTGGCGCGAGCCGTGGGCACAGAGATGCGCGCGTTAGGCATCGACCTGAACCTGGCGCCGGTGGTGGACGTGAACAACAACGCGGCCAACCCGGTGATTGCCACACGCTCGTTCGGCGAGTCGCCGGGGCTGGTGACAGAGCACGCCGTGGCAGCGGTAGAGGGGTACCACGATGCCGGTGTGGCAGCCTGCGCCAAGCACTTCCCCGGCCACGGAGACACGGCCGTTGACTCACACCTGGCGCTGCCGTCGATCCGGCACGACCTGGCACGCCTGAGAAACGTGGAGCTGGCACCGTTTGCGGCGGCCGTCGCGGCGGGTGTGGATGCGGTGATGACGGCGCACGTGGTGTTTCCCGCTCTGGATGCGGACCTGCCCGCCACGCTTTCGCCGCGCGTCTTGCGCGGGCTGCTGCGCGAAGAGCTTGGCTTCACGGGCGTGGTCTTTAGCGACGCGATGGGCATGAGCGCCGTGGCGGATCGGTGGGGAACGGTGGAGGCCTGCGTACTCACCGTCATCGCGGGCGCGGACGTGGTGTGCAGCACCGGCGGCCCTGCAGAAGCAGCAGACATCCACGCGGCACTAATGGCGGCTATAGACACCGGGAGACTCACTGAGGCGCAGGTGCGCGAGAGCGCCGAGCGGGGGCTGCGGCTGAAGCTGAGGCTCTCGGAGACTGTTCAGCCGGACCTGGACGTGGTGGGCTGCGACGAGCACGTCCAGGTGGCGGATGAGCTAGCCGCGGCCGCGGTTACACGGGCGCCGCAGCCGCCGGGTGAAGTCCGTCCAGGAATCCTGCCGCTAGGCCCGGAGAGTCGGGTCCTGGTGGTGGAAGTCTATTCCGGCCCGCGTACCGGCGCGGAGGACGCGCTTGGGATGCGCGGACAGCTTGCTGCGACGGTGCGGCGCCACGCGGCACAGACGCAGGAGCTACGGCTGCACCTGGGACAGCTGGAAGAACGGCTAGGCGATGCGCGCCGCGCGGCCGCCGCGGCAGAGGTGGTGGTGCTTGCGACGCGCAACGCGTGGCGATCAGAGGCGCAGCGGGCGCTGGTAGCGGCGGTGGGGCAGGCAGCCCCCCGATGTGTGCTGGTGGCGTTGCGCGACCCGCACGACCTTCGCCTGCTGCCCGTCGGCGGAGAGGGCCTGGCGGCGTACTGCGACGTTTCGGCGGCGGTGCGCGCCGTTACCGCGTGCCTGTTCGGGGCGCCCGCTCCTGGTACGCTGCCGGTGACAATTTGAGAGGGACCGTTCCTTCTTCCCCGATGACCTCTGTGTTGGTTCGACAAGCCGTAGCGGCCGCGCTGGCTGCGGGTGGGGCGGTGGTAGCGTTGGAGAGCACGCTGATCGCGCATGGATTGCCCCGGCCGGACAACCTTGAGCTGGCACGCGAGGTGGAGGCGATCGTGCGTGAGGAGGGGGCGACGCCGGCGACCGTCGCGGTGCTAGGGGGCGTGCCGTGTATCGGCCTGGACGACGAACAGCTGCGGCGTGTAGCGGAGACTGATGGCATCTCCAAGCTGAGCGCACACGACCTGCCGGTGGCGATGGCGCTGGGCGCGGACGGTGCGACCACGGTGGCGGGCACGGCAACGCTAGCGGCACAGGCGGGCATCCGACTGTTCGCCACGGGTGGGCTGGGTGGCGTGCACCGCGGCGCGGCGGAGACGTGGGACGTGTCCGGGGACCTGGAGACACTAGCCCGCACGCGAATTGGCGTGGTGTGCGCGGGGGTGAAGTCGATCCTGGACGTGGGCGCGACGCTGGAGCGGCTCGAGACGCTAGGAGTACCAGTAGTTGGGTTCCGCACCCGCCGCTTCCCGCTGTTCTACGTCAGCAACTCAGAGTACGAGCTGGATTGGCAGGCGGACGACGAAGCACAAGTGGCGAAGATCATCCAGGCGCAGGAAGTAGTCAACGCGGGAGGGAGCGCGCTGGTCATCGCCAATCCCATCCCGGAAAGTCAGCAGCTCGATCCGCAGCTGCACGACAAAGTGTTGGTGGCGGCGCTGATGGCGCTTGAGCAGCGTCGTATCCGCGGGAAGGCGGTCACGCCGTTCTTGCTGGACTACTTCCGGCGCGAGACGGGCGGGGAGAGCCTGCGCGTAAACAAGCAGATCATCCGCAACAACGCGCGCCTGGCGGCGCGCATTGCCGTGGCGTTGGCCGAAGGCCGCGGATAGGTCAGCAGCCAGGCAAACGAGTGTCGCCGCTAGCTGCTCTTGAGCAGGCGGTCGACCTGGGTCTGGAGCTCGTCCATGGCGTCTTTGACGGACTTGCTGCCGGAGAGGATGGCCGTCCAGTTCTCGCCTAGAATGGTCTCGATGTCGGTCAGGTTGGCGGGCGAGTGGGGCGCGCGCACGGTCTTGGTCGATTCCTCGAGCGTGGCCGGGCTTTCGAACGGACGCAGCGCGCCGGTGAACGACTTGTGCTTCTGCATGGAGGTACGGACTGGCACGGAGGCGCCGAGCTCCAGGCGCTCGGCCTGCATCGGCTCTTCGGCCCACCACTTCACCAGCTGCCAGGCGGCGTCGGGAGACTTGGTGGCGGCGCCGACGCCGTAAGCCTGTGGGCCATCGATGTTCTGGCGGCCGGCCTTGCCCTTGGGCAGCGGCACGAGGCCCAGCTCGAAGCCGTTCTTGGACGCGGCTTCGACCGGGCTGGTCATGGCGTCTCGCGCGATTCCGTATTCCATGGCGACCTTGCCGGAGAGGAAGGCGCTGCCACTGGCGATGAGCTGCCTCTGCTCGTCCGTGGTGGTGACCACGCGGTCCTTAGTGTGCAAGTCGGCCCAGAACTGCATGGCGCCGAGCGCCGCGGGCGAGCTAAACATGGAGCGTGTCTTGTCCTTGTCGAACAGCTCGCCGCCGTTCTGCCAGACCAGGCGCTCGACGCGGCCCAGCCGGTTGATGCTGCTGATGGGCGCCAGGCCGATGGTGCGGTCGGGGCTGCCCGCCTGGCCGCGGGTGGTCTTCTGGGCCACCTCACCCAGCGTGTCCCAGGTCCACTTGCCTTCCTTCTCGTACTCGTCGGGCGTCTTGACGCCGCCCTTCTGGAAGAGCGTCTTGTTGTACAGCAGCGTGTGCGGGCCGGAGTACCACGGCACGCCGTACTGCTTGTCCTTGTAGGCGAAGTGGTCGGCAACGCCCTTAACCAGGTCTCCAGCGTTGAACGCCTTGTCCTGGCTGGTGTGCTTGGCCAGGTCCAGCAGCGTGCCCTGCGAGCCGAAGATGGAGGTCTGGAGGTAGTGGATGTAGAGCACGTCCGGCTGGGACCCGGCGGCAATGTAGGTCTGGACCTTCTTGAGGTAATCGGTGGTGTTGCCGGTGATCCAGTCAGGCTGGACCTTGACGTTGGGGAACTTGGCCTCGAACTTAGCTAGCTGCTGCTTGGAGAGATTCCAGCTGGGATCCTCTTTGTAGAGCGTGGCGAAGTTGAGGGTGACGGGCGCATTGCTCTTGCTCGCGTCCTGTCCGCCGGTCGCAGCCGGCGCGCCACACGCCGCCAGCGCCACGGCCCCCGCCAATGTCGCAGCGCCGCCGCTCAGCCGGCGGCGTGTCAGGCGATTGATCTCTCCCATATGACTGTCACTCCTTCAGTGAAAAGAATACCGGTCGAATCGGCACGACACGCCATTAGCTCCTGGTTGAACTGGATGCTTAAGAGACGAACGTGACCCACGCAGCTACCCAGCCACGGCAACGACGGGCTGCTCGGTGGCAGGTGCGGAGATCTTGGCTGCCTCCACGATGCGCAGGCAGGACAGGAGCTTGAGCAGGTCTTCTTTCCAGCGTTTGGTGTCGGGATGGCGGGGGAGGCGGATAGTGCCGGGGCGGATCACGGCGCTGGTGCCGAATGCCTTGTAGAGCGCCAGGCGGTCTGAGACGACGAAGGGGCTGGTCTTGATGACTAGGTCGGCGTTCTGGGTCTCGATGCCCTTGAGGAAGCGCGACTTGGCGAGGATCTTGACGCGCAGCAGGTAGAAGAGGTCCTGCACCGGCTGCGGGAGTGGGCCGAAACGGTCGGCGAACTCCTGCTCCGCCTCGTCCACCTCATCGGTGGCGGTGAGGTTGGCCAGGCGGCGGTAGAGGCGCAGCTTGAGGTCGGGGTCGCCGATGTAGTCGTCGGGCAGGTTGGCGCCCAGCGGGAGGTCGAGCACCAGCTCGTACTCTGGGATGACGCGCTTGCCACGCAGCTCGTCCACGGCTTCGGCGAGCAGGCGCATGTAGAGGTCGAAGCCCACGGTATTCATGAAGCCCGACTGCTCCGGGCCGAGCAGGTTGCCGGCGCCGCGGATCTCGAGATCTTTCATCGCGATCTTGAATCCGGCGCCGAGGTCATTGGCCTCGAAGATGGTGCGCAAGCGCTTCTCGGCGGCCTCGGTCAGGCGCCGGTTGGGCTCGTAGAGCATGTAGGCGTAGGCCTGGTTGCCGCCGCGGCCGACGCGCCCGCGCAGCTGATAGAGCTGGGCCAAGCCGAAGTTGCCCGCGTCGCTGATGATGATGGTGTTAGCGTTGGGGATGTCCAGGCCGGACTCGATGATGGTGGTGCAGACCAGCACGTCGTGCGAGCCCTGGCTGAACTCGACCATCACCTTCTCCAGCGCGTCCTCGTCCATCTGGCCGTGGCCAATGGTGAAGTCCGCCTCCGGCACCAGGCGCTGGAGCTTCTTGGTGACCTGCTGGATAGACTGCACGCGGTTGTGCAGGAAGAAGACCTGGCCGCCGCGGTCGAGCTCGCGCAGGATCGCCTCGCGGACCAGGTCGTCATTGGCGCCGGTGACGTACGTCTTGATCGGCAGGCGCGCCTCAGGTGGCGTCTCTATCACGCTCATGTCGCGCAGGCCCACCAGGCTGGAGTGCAGCGTGCGCGGGATGGGGGTAGCGGTGAGCGTGAGTACGTGTACGTTAACTCGAATCTGCTTGATGCGCTCCTTGTGCATCACGCCGAAGCGGTGCTCCTCGTCCACCACCAGCAGACCCAGGTCCTTGAAGACGATCTCCTTGGCGAGCAGGCGGTGGGTGGCGATCACCACGTCCACCGAGCCATCCTTGATGCCCTTGATGACGCCCTCTTGCTCCTTCGGCGTGCGGAAGCGCGAGAGCAGCTCAACGTTGATGGGGTAGGCCTGCATGCGCTGCTGGAAGGTGCGGAAGTGCTGCAGCGCGAGCACGGTGGTGGGGACCAGCACGGCCACCTGCTTGCCGTCTTGCACCGCCTTGAAGGCAGCGCGCAGCGCCACCTCGGTCTTTCCAAAACCGACGTCGCCCACCACCAGGCGGTCCATCGGCTTCTCTTTTTCCAGGTCGGCCTTGACGTCGGCGATGGCCTGCAGCTGGTCGGGCGTCTCCACGTAGGGGAACGACTCCTCGACCTCACGCTGCCACTCGCCATCTGGTGAAAGGGCGTCGGCGGTGGCGGTCTCACGCGCGGAGTAGAGCTCCAGCAGCGCCTTGGCCTGCTCGGCCACCGACGCTTTGACGCGCTTCTTGGCGCGGTCCCAGTCGGCGCCGCCCAGCTTGGAGAGGGCAGGGGTGTTGTCGCCCATGCCGATGTAGCGGTCCACCCGATCCAGCTGGTCGGTGGGCACGTACACACGGTCGCTGCCCTGGAACTGGAGCAGGAGGTACTCGCGCTCGCCGTCGGCCGCGCGGCGGCGGACCAGTCCCTGGAACTGCGCGATGCCGTGCTCGATGTGCACGACGAAGTCGCCGGGCTTCAGCTCTGAGAGGAACGACTCGCGCGCGATACGCCGCCGGCGGATGACGCGCCGCGGCTTGGCCCAGCCGAAGATCTCGGTATCGGTCAGCAAGAAGACGCCCAGCGCCGGGTTGGACCAGCCCTCTCCCAGCTGCCCGTGCACCACGCTGAGCGTGCCGCGCTCCGGGGCGCGCTCCAGCGTGTCGCGCGGTTGGAAAGAAACGCCCCTGTCGGCGTACAGCTCCGCAAGGCGCCCTGACTGCAGCGTCACCATCACCACCCGCTGGCGCTCGCCCTGGCGGCGACGCGTGTTGTCCACCACCTCTTTGATGCGCCCACCGTAGGTGGGGGCCATGTCGAAGGAGGCGAAGGGGATGACGCCGGAAGGTTCAGACGATGGGCCGTCGGGCGGCAGCGTTTTTCCGTCAAACGCATCGATCGCCGAAACTTCTGCTGGGCGGTAGCTGAGTTGGAGGGTGCGCGCCTGGCCCAGCCGCTCCAGGAGGGCGTCGCGCGTGAGGTAGGGGGAGCGGAAGTCCGGTGGGATGGAGCCCGACTCGGTGAACTTGCCGCGCAGCTCTTCGGCCTGGTCGTGCAGGTCTTGCAGCTGGTTGGCCAGCGCGTGCGGCTCGTCGAGCAGCAAGAGCGCGTCAGGCAGGTAGTCGAGCAGCGTGGCCGGCTGGGGCGAGAGGAACCCGGCGTAGAAGGGCAGCTCGGAGAAGTAGGCGCCGGCTTCCAGGTCGCGCAGCTGCCAGTCCCATTCCTCGCGCACCTCCTGGCGCAGCCGTGACCAGTCCAGCGTGCGCAGCTCGGCGGCGGCCTCGGCGGCGCGCCACAGGGCGAACTCGGTGGCCGGGGCGAGCAGGAAGTGCTGTACGTCCAGCGTGGAGCGTTGGGTGGACGGGTCGAAGGAGCGGATGCTCTCGATCTCGTCGCCGAAGAACTCCAGCCGGACGGGGTACTCAGCGAGCGGCGGGAAGATATCCACGATGCCGCCACGCTGGCTGAACGAGCCGGGCACTTCCACCAGGCCGGCACGCTCGTAGCCGTTGGCCGCGAGGTGGTGGACGAGCGTGTTCAGGTTGACGCGCTTGCCGGGCCGTAGCGAGAGCACGCGGTGGCCGAACTCTTCCACTGGCGGCAGGCCAAAGAGCAGCGCCTGGACGGAGGTGACGACGACATAGGGAGAGATCTCCTCTCCCCCGGCCCCTCCCCCACCAGCGGGGAGGGGAGGCTCGTCGGCGCCGGAGGCGGGGGTAGGAACTGACCTGATTGCGGCACCGTCGCCGGTGAGCTCGATGAGGGCGCCGACGCGGGCGGAGACGACTTCAGGGACGCTGGGGAGCTGCTCGAAAGGCAGCGCGTCGAAGCCGGGGAAGAGCAGGATACGGTCAGGGGCGCCGGACCAGGTCAGCAGGTCCTGGTACCACTCCTGGGCGCGTGTGCCATCTGTGGCAACGATGACGAGCGGGCGCCGCGAGCGCGCTTGCAGGCCGGCGACGATGTAGGGCTTGGCGGCCTCGCGCACGATCGCCTGCGCCGCGGGCGGCGGCAGGTGGCCCGCCACAGTTACGGGCGGCGGCTCGGCCAGGCGCGCGGCTTCGGCGAGCCGGCGGAACTCGGGCAGGTCTTCGAGGAGAGGGACTAATCCAGAGAGGCGCATGGGTGCGACTATTTTCCGTTGAACTCGTTCATGGCGGCTTCGATGCCGTCCTGGAGGAAGCGCTCCACGGCGGTGCAGGCTCGCTCCAGTGTGTCTTCCATCACCGGGCGCTCGTCCGGCGTGAATGGCTTGAGCACGTGATCTATGGGATCGACGCCGGAGGGCGGCCGGCCGATGCCGATCTTGACGCGCCCAAAGTCGCCAGGCTTGCCGGTCACGTGTTCCTGGATGGACTTGATGCCGTTGTGCCCGCCGGAGCTGCCCCCGGCGCGCAGGCGCAGCTTGCCGAACGCCAGGTCCAGGTCGTCATAGACGACGACAAGGTCCTCCAGCCGGACGCCGTCTTTCTCGACCAGCGCGCGCACCGCTTTACCGCTGTCGTTCATGTAGGTGAGCGGCTTGACCAGCAGCACGGTTTCGCCGCCCACACTGGCGCGGCTAACCTCGGCGTTGCGGGCCTTGACCGGCTTGCCGGCGTTCCAACGCGCGGCGAGGCGATCGACGACGTGCCAGCCGACGTTGTGGCGGGTGTGGCGGTAGCGGGGGCCAGGGTTGCCCAGTCCAACGATGGCTCGTGTCACGGTGGTGTCTTGGTGCGGCAAACGCCAAGAAGGGCCGGTTCGGCTGAACCGGCCCTGCGCGGACGTGTGCGAGTCAGAGTCTACCGGGTTAGCGACCCGCCGGAGGGACGGAGTCCTCCACGTTCGAAGCAGTCTGAGCAGTGTCTGAAGCATCGATCCATAAAGCCGCCGAGAGGCGGGACCAGTCCTCGAGCGAAAGGGTTTCGGCGCGCCGGCTGGACACGATGCAGGCGCTCTCCAGCGCCTGCTGGATGCGGTCCACGCCGACTCCCAACGAGCCAAGCGAATTGTGGAGCTGCTTGCGCTTCTGGGAGAAGCCGGCCATGACGGTCTGAAAGAAGCGCTGCTCGGTGGGGAGCAGAGGCACGCGGCGCTCGGGCAGCGGCCGCAGCCGCACCACGGCGGACGAGACCGCCGGCGGCGGGAAGAATGCGTCAGGCGGCAGCTCGAAGAGCAGCTCGACGTCGGCGACGAGCTGGACCTGGACCGCGAGCACGTTCATGTCGTTGGGTCGGGCGGCCATGCGCCGGGCGACCTCGAGCTGGACCATGACGACCAGGAGTGACGGACGGTGTTCCGGCGTGGCGTAGAGCAGCTTGCGGAGGAGCGGGGTGGCGACGCCGTACGGTAAGTTGGCGACGTGCTTGTATGGCCGCCCCCCGAACAGTTGCGCAGGATCGACGGCGAGTGCGTCGCCTTCGACGATCTCCACGTTGGGCGACTGCACGGTCTCGCGCAGCACGCCGACCAGGCGCGCATCGAGCTCAACCGCCACGACTCGCTTAGCGCGTTGTGCGAGCTCGGCGGTGAGCACGCCGGCGCCGGGGCCGACTTCCAGGACTTCGTCCTCTCCGGTGAGGGCCGCCGCTCCCAAGATCTCCTCCAGGGCCGTGCGGTCCACCAGCAGATGCTGGCCCATGGCCTTGGTAAGCCGCACGCCGTGGTTGTGGAGCACGTTTGCGACGTGCTTGCGCCGAGAAAGGTCGATAGTCACTCCAAGATGTATACCGGTACGGTGCGGCGACCAAACGCGATGGCCTGGCTATAGGTCGGATAGAAGAGGTCGATGCGATTGCCCTTGATGTCGCCGCCGGTGTCGCCGGCGACGGCGTAGCCGTAGCCAGGGATGTAAAGGCGGGAGTAGAGCGGGATGACGCGCGGGTCCACCGCGACGACGCCGTAGGCGGCGCGCATGCCGGTAGCGGTGATGCCGTATGCCGGGTGGCCTGGTGACTTGCCGGTACTGATCGGTCCGGGGTCATAGGCGGTGGCGACCATGGTCAGCATGCGCTTGACGGCCATGTCCGGGATAGGCGACGCGGGCACGACCGGTACGGCGGGCACGGCGGGCACGGCCGGTACGACGGGGACGCTCGGCACGGGGATGGACGGGAGCGCGATCTGCGGCAGGGATGGCACTGCGGCGGCGCCGGGGCGAGCGGCCATCACGACCTCGTCCACGACGTCGCGCAGCATGCGCTCCAGCAGCGGCAGACGGCGCACCTCCACCTCGTCCTCGAATACGATCTTGACGATGCGTTCCAGCAGGCCGGGCTCGCCGGCGCGGAGGCGGTAGCGCGCGCCGGGAGCGAGGTCACCGGAGTATTGGAGACGCACCTGGAAGGGCACGGGCTGCACGTCACGCGCTTCTTCCTCGCGCACGCGCACCACGCGCACCGTGCCCCAGGCGGGTACGGCGGCCTCAAGGGCGGGCTCGACGCGGTCCAGCGGACCGACGGGGACGCCCGCCTCGACGAGCAGGTCTTCGACGGTGGCGGCGCGGGTGCGGGTATCGAGCTGGAGGTCGAGCCCGGCGATGGACACCGGCGCCGCGCGCAGCACCGAGATGCGCAGTCCAGGCAGGAGCGGCGATTCCTGCGACGGCTGCACGATGTCGGCGGTGCGCAGATCGACGCCGATGGCAGCGAGCGCCTCGCCCACAGTATCAGCGGCGGCGCGGTGGCTGAATGGCACGCCGCCGTCCAGCACGGAGAACGGCAGCGCGCGCTGGACAAGGCGCCGGCCCGTGTTGGGCAGCGCCACCACGCGATCGCCTTCGTCCAGGCGGAAGCCGGCGGCGGCGAGTGCCGCCTCCACCTGCGCGGGGTCGCGACTGTAGATGGTGTGGCCGTCTACTTCCACCAGCGTCCAGCTGCCGCGCTGGCCGGGCAGCCGCACCAGGATGACGCTCTGGGCCTGTGGAAAGGCGGCGGCGGTGCGGCGCACCAGCTCGGCCGCGTAAGCGGCCCGCTCGGCAATAACTGCGAGCGGCGCGGGTGGCGCGAGCACGACCGGTCCGGCAGGGCCGGCGCCGAGCTGGCCGAAGGTGGTGCTCCACAGCAGAATGAAGGCCAGGGTGAGCGAAACCAGCGCCCAGAACGGCGCGTTCAGTGCAAGAGAGCGGGACGGATCTGCGCCGGGCAGCGGCAGCAGGTCACGCACGGCGCCGGCAAACCCGCCCGGGCCGCGCATGGTGACCGCGGGGGCGGCCACGGACGTGGCTACGGGGAAGAGCGCAAGGCGCCGGTACGCGGCCGCGTAGGCGGTCGTGGAATGGGCGTATCTAGCTCGCAAGGCGGCGTCTCAGACTTTCGGCATCCTCCTCCCGTGTCTCCGGCACGGTGGGCACACGCAGCCGCGGGTCCTCTCCTCCCCTTGGCTACCAGGTCCTCCGCGGTCGCGTTCCTGTGCGCGACCGCACGGGTACTCTAGCGCCGCGGCGGGCAGACGGGGAAGCCGTGGAATCACAAAGCCCCCGCTCCCTGGGTAGGGGGCGGGGGCTGAGGACCGTGGGCGGACGGGGCTAGCGCTTCTCGTCGATGAGCTTGTTGGCCTGCTGGGCAGCCTGGTCCAGGGCCTGCTTGGCGGTCATCTTACCGGTGGTAACGGCGACGAGTGCGTCCTGGAGGACGGTGCGGATGTCCTGCCAGGCGGTGATGTTGGGCTCTGGCCTGGCGTACTGGGTCAGGTCAAACGCCTGCTTGGCCTGCGGGTTGGCCTGCCACATCTGCTTGATCTCCGCGTTGTCTGCCGCCGACTTGCGCAGCGGCATGTAGCTGGACTTGACCGCAAACGTGGCGGTGTTCTCCTTGTTGGTGAAGAACTTGATCCACTCCCACGCGCCCGCCTGGCGCAGCTCCTGGCCCTTGGGGGACTTGAGCACGGTGATGTTGCCGCCAAACATGACGGTGGCCGGCTTGGCGGTGTCCTTCTGGGGGATCAGGCCGATGCCCCACTTGTTCTTGGATGCCTTGTTCACCTCATCACGGACGAAGGTGTAGCCGGTGCTGGACTGCTGCGCCTGCGCGACCTTGGCAGCGCCGAAGTCGGACTGCCACTCGAACCCGTTGGCGGTGTAGCCCATGCCGTCCTTGGCGAACTGCCCCCACATGTCGAACACCTGGACCGCGGGGTCCTCGTTGAAGCGGACCTTGGTCTTTTCCTTGTTGAGGAGCTCGCCGCCGTTGGCGTAGATCAAGGCATCAATATAGGACGCGTCGTTGGTGATGTGCGTGCCGTAGAGCGTGGTCCGGCCGCCGTCCTTCTTGGTGAGGGTGGCCACGGCCTTCTTGAACTCGTCCATGCTCACACCGGAGAACTTGCTCATGCCGGCGCCGCGCATGACGTCTTCGTTGTAATAGTTGACTGCCAGGCTCTTGGTGAAGGGGTACGAGAGCAGCTTGCCGTTGAAGGCGTCGTACTTGTTGGCGTCCAGGTACTGCGGAAAGATGTCCGCCAGGTCATCCTTGGTGAGCGCCAGCGGGCCCTTGAGCGCGTAGTCGTCCAGGTTCACGGAGGCGTTGGCCTTCATGTACTCGGCCACCATGCTCTCGTACGCCACGGCGGTGTCGGGCGGGCTGCCGGCCTGGATGGCCGCCATGATCTTCTGGAACACCTGGGTGTAGTTGCCCTGGTACTCGCTCTTGAGGGTGATGTTCTTGCCGTTGGATGAGTTGAACCTGGAGACCATTTCGTCCAGCGCGGTAGCGTTGGCGGCTGTCTGGGTGTGCCAGAACGTCACCGTCACCGGATCGCCAAACTTGACGGGCCCCACGGTACTCTCGCTGGTGCTTTGGGCGGCACCGCACGCGGCCATCGCGGGCAGCACCGCCAGCGCGCCCGCGCCGGACGCCGTGGTGGTCATGAACTTACGCCGTGAAACTGCCATCTCTGTCTCTACTCCTTGCTTGTGCTTGCCCGCCGCGCGTCTGCGCCGCGGGAACGTTCCCTCACCATCACTCTGCTGCCGCTGAGACGCTGCCAGTTAGGGCGGGGCCTGCGCCATGTATTAGCCTTTTAGACCCGTCCTGGCGATGCCCTCCACGAAGTACTTCTGCGCCACCAGGAACATCACCACGGTTGGAAAGATCACCAGCGTGGACGCCGCCATCAGCTCCGCGTAGCGGCCGCCGGCTTCAGACTGGAATACGATCAGGCCGAGCTGGATGGGCCGCATCTCCGCGCTACTGGTGACGAGCAGCGGCCAGAGGAACGAGTTCCATGCCGACAGGAAGTTCATCAGTGCCACGGTGATCACCGCAGGAATGGACAGCGGCAGCAGGATGGCCCATAAAAAGCGGAAGCGCGAGCAGCCGTCGATCAGGGCGGCCTCCTCGAGCTCCTTGGGGATGCTCATGAAGAACTGGCGCAGCAGGAAGATGGCGAAGACGTTCCCGATGGCGAGGATGAACTGCGCCTGGTAGGTGTTGTACCAGCCCAGCCACTTGGTGACGATGATGAAGTTGGGGATCAGCGTGACGTCCGAGGGGATCATCATGGTGGCCAGCATGGCGCCGAACACCACGTTCTTGCCGGCGAACTCCATGCGCGCGAACGCGTACGCCGCCAGTGCGGAGACAATCACCACGCCGGTCACCCAGCAGACCGCGACGATGGCGGTGTTGGTGAAGTAGCGCGCGAAGGGCGCCGCCGCCCAGGCAATAGCGTAGTTCTCCGGGTGGAACTCTCGCGGGATGAAGGTAGGTGGGAATGCGATCGCCTCGCTGTTGGTCTTGAGCGACGTGGCAATCATCCAGTAGAAGGGGAAGAACGACAGGAGTGCGCCGGTAAGTAGCACCGCATGGATGACGGCGCGAGTCAGGACCGAGCGGTGGGTCTGACTGGTGGCCTGCACGGCAACATTGCGGACAGGCGCACCTCCGGCTGCGAGCACTGCCGACGGCGCAGGCGTGACCGGGCCACCGGTAGGCCCGGCAGCACCAGGGCTGACCGTTTCTACCGGGATAAGCGGAGCTTCCGCGACCTGGGCCATGACGCCTCCGATCCTACCTGCGCTGCGTTACCTGGCGGTTAATGGCGCACGCAGGCGGCTAGCGTGCGGCCACTCCCGCGCACGCGTCCGAAAACGCCCCATTGCACCGTTCAATCGTAATGGACCCGTCGGCCAAGGAAGCGGAAGTTCACAACCGTCAGCGCGACGATGAACAGCGCGAGCAGGAACGCCATGGCCGAGCCGTACCCGACGCGGGTCTGCTGATAGAAGGTCTTGAACACCAGCATGGTTACCGTACGCGTGGTGTCCAGCGGCCCGCCGCCGGTCATGACGTAGATCTGGTTGAATGCCTGCATGGCGCCGATGGTGCCGACGATGACTAGGAAGAAGGTGGTGGGGGACAGCATGGGCAGCGTGATACGCCGGAAGACCTGCCACTCGCCCGCGCCGTCGATGCGCGCGGCTTCATACAGGTCTTTAGAAATGTTGCCCAGCCCCGCGAGATAGATGACGACGTAGAAGCCGATGTAGGACCACACCGACATCACCGCCACAGACACCATCGCCAGGCTGGGCCCACCAAGCCAGTCCGGCAAGGCAGCGCCCGCTGGGCCCAGCAGGAGCTTGAGGACGCCGGTGGATTCGTTCAACCACAAGCTGCGTGGCTGTCCCAGCATTTCAAGTATTCCGTTCAGCAGGCCGTTCTGCTGGTTGTACATCCAGCGCCACACCACCGCGGCGGCGGCGGTGCTGGTGATGTGGGGCAAGAAATACGCAGTGCGGTAGGGCGTGCGGCCACGGATGGGCTGGAACAGCAGGTAAGCCACGGCTAGTCCGATGACCATTTCGGCGGGGATGACCAGCAGGACGTACCAGACGGTGGTACCCAGGCTCTTCCAGAAGGCGTCG
>CADCTC010000252.1 GCA_902805635.1 uncultured Chloroflexota bacterium | reverse complement strand
CGAGTACTACCCGCTGATTGACATCGATACGGGTCTCGGGCTGCCGGCGCCCGAGGATGACCTCGCCTTCACGATCAACCAGGCCCACGAGCTTGACCTCTCAGAAGCGGTGCGCCAACACCTGCTGCTCGAGCTGCCGATGAGCACGGTATGCCGAGAGAGCTGCGCCGGCCTCTGTCCACGCTGCGGCGCCAACCTCAATCAGGGCCCTTGCGACTGCCCCCCTGAAGTAGCCGACGAGCGTCTCGCGCCGCTGCGCGCACTCCTCGAAGGCCGGCCGACGCCTCCCGCCAGGAACGGCAGTTAGCCGCTCTCATTCCGGGCGCCGCGAAGGATCCGTTCCCACTTCCGCCGGCGAGTGGGGCGCAATCCCAACAGAATCCCTGGGGTCGGGTATCCTTACGAGGTTAATTCCCGGAGGACCGGAGGACATACCCATGGGCGCCCTACCCAAGAAGAAGATTTCCCGCCGCCGGCGCGACAACCGCCGCGGCGCCGATGCGCGCAGTCTGGTTCAGCTGACCACGTGCCCCAATTGCCGCCGCCCCGCGCTGCCGCACCAGGCGTGCCACAGCTGCGGCCAGTACCGCGGCCGCCAGGTTCTCCAGGTCGAAGCTCCGGCGGCCGGCTAGCCGCGCCGCGCGCATGACGTATGCGTGGCTGTTCCCCGGGCAGGGGACGCAGGCGGTGGGCATGGGACGGGACTTGTACGACGGATCGCCCGCCGCCCGTGCCGTGCTGGATCAGGCCGATGTGACTTTGGGCTTCCCCCTGACCCAGTTGCTGTTCGAGGGTCCGGCGGACCAGCTGCAGCAGACGGTGAATACCCAGCCCGCCATCATGGCGGTCAGCCTGGCATCGTTGGCCGCCTTTGATGAAACGTGGCGTGCGGACACCGGCGCCGCGCCGCCGCAGCCGAGCTTTGTGGCTGGCCACAGTGTTGGCGAATTTGCCGCGCTGGTCGCCAGCGGTGCAGCCTCTGCCACTACGGGGCTGCGGCTGGTGCGCGCCCGCGCTGAAGCCATGCACATCGCCGGCGCACAGCGGCCGGGCAGCATGGCGGCCGTCCTCGGCCTGCCACGTGACGCTGTCCAGCGTGCCTGCACGGCCGCACGGCTGGAAGTGCCCGACAGCTATGTCCAGGTGGCTAATCACAACGCCGACACCCAGGTTGCTATCGCAGGCGACCAGCCGGGACTCGATGCCGCCATGCGCCTATGCCGGGAGGCAGGCGCCCGGCGCTGTCTGCCGCTGGCGGTCAGCGCCGCGTTTCACTCGGACGCCATGGCTCCTGCTCGAGAGCCGCTGCGCCGCGCGGTTACAGAAGCCGGGTTGCGCGATGCGCAGGTGCCGCTGGTGGCGAACGTCACGGCGTCGCCGGTGCGCGGCGCCGCCGAGCTGGGTGCCGAGCTGGTCGAGCAGGTGGTTAGTCCGGTGCTGTGGGCGGACGGCATGCGCTTCATGCTCGCGGCCGGTGCACATGACTTCGTCGAGTTCGGCACCGGTCAAGTCCTGGCAAACCTGGCGCAGCGCATGACCGAGGCCCCTGAGGCAATCAGCGTAGGCGACATGGAAGGCGTGCAGCGTGCCGTGGCCTGGGTGCAGGAGAGGAGCCACCGTGGCCGGGCTTGAGGGACGCGTCGCAATCGTCACCGGCGCTTCCGGCGCCATCGGCAGCGCGATCGCTCGCCGGCTGGCGCGCGGCGGCGCCAAGGTGGCCTGCCACTATCACTGCGGAGAAGCTCGCGCTCAGGCGGTGGTGGACGCCATCGCAAGGGGCGGTGGTGAGGCGAGCGCCGTGCGCGCCGATGTGACCGTCGCCACTGATGTCGACGGCTTGGTGGAGCGGGTCCTGGCGGACTGGGGCCGCATCGACGTGCTGGTCAACAGTGCCGGTATCACGCGCGACACCCTGCTGCTGCGCATGGACGAGGCGGCGTGGGACGCAGTCATATCCACGAACCTCAAGTCGGCGTATCTTTGCTCGCGTTCGGTCCTACGCGCCATGATGCGCCAGCGCCACGGACGTATTCTGAACGTTGGCTCGGTCGTCGGCATCACTGGCAACCCAGGCCAGGCCAACTACGCCGCCGCCAAGGCGGGTATGATCGGGCTGGCGCGCAGCCTGGCGAGGGAAGTCGCCTCGCGCGGTATCACGAACAACGTGTTGGCGCCGGGGTTCATTGACGCCGGAATGACCGAGACTCTCTCCGACGAGGTGCGCCAAAACGTGCTCGGTGCGATCCCAGTCAAGCGGTTCGGCACGGTGGACGACGTAGCGGAGGCCGCCGCCTTCCTGTGCAGCGACGAGGCCGGGTATATCACCGGCCAGGTCCTGCAGGTAGACGGCGGCATGGTGATGGGGTAAATGTGGTAGGTCGACGCTGTCGATGCGGCGTAATGCGAGAACGCTCTCGTGTTTTCTAAGGTCCTGGTAGCCAACCGAGGCGAGGTGGCGGTGCGTGTCATCCGCGCCTGCCGCGAGCTTGGCGTGCGCACCGTTGCCGTCTACTCTGAGGCCGATCGCGAGTCACTGCACGTGCGTCTCGCCGACGAAGCGGTGTGTGTCGGACCACCTCCTTCCGCGCGCTCGTACAACAACATCCCCAACATCGTCAGCGCGGCGTTGATCACCGGCGCCGAAGCCATTCATCCCGGCTGGGGCTTCCTGGCTGAGAATCACTTCTTCGCCGAAATCTGCGCGGGCTATGGCGTCACGTTCATCGGGCCCAACGCCGAGACCATCGAGCAGCTCGGTGGCAAAACCCAGGCGCGCCAAACCATGCGTCAGGCCGGCTTGCCGGTGCTGCCTGGCTCTACCGAGCCGGTGCGCAGCCTGGACGACGCACGTGACCAGGCGGCGGCGCTGGGCTATCCGGTGATGCTCAAGGCCGTGGCGGGCGGTGGCGGCAAGGGCATCCGTCTCCTGCGCTCCGAGCTGGACCTGGCGCGCGAGTACACCGTCGCGCAGGCCGAAGCTGAAAGCGCCTTCAGCAACGCCGCCGTGTATCTGGAGAAGTGCATCGAGCGCGCCCGGCACGTCGAAGTGCAGATCATGGGCGACCGCCTCGGCAACGTGGTGCACATCGGCGAGCGCGACTGCTCGCTCCAGCGTCGCCAGCAAAAGCTCCTGGAAGAAGCGCCCGGCCCGGGACTGCCTCCAAACCTCCAGGCGGCCATCCGTGAAGCGGCCGTAGCCGGCGCGCGCGCCACCGGCTACGTCAACGCCGGCACCTGGGAGTTCCTGGTGGATGACCAGGGCGCCTTTCACTTCATGGAAGTGAACACTCGCCTACAGGTGGAGCATCCCGTCAGCGAGGCGATCTCGCAGCTGGACCTGGTCAAGACTCAGCTCCGCGTCGCAGCCGGCGAGCCACTGCCCTGGCGCCAGCCCGACATCCCTCTGCGCGGCCATGCCATCGAGTGCCGCATCGGCGCTGAGGATGCGTTCCGCGGCTTCGTTCCCGACGCCGGCCTCGTACACACGTACCTGCCGCCCGGCGGGCCGGGCGTGCGCGTCGATTCGCACCTCTACAGCGGCTACCAGGTCTCTCCATACTATGATCCGCTGCTTGCCAAGATCATCGCCTGGGGCGATACACGCGAAGAAGCACGCGACCGGATGAAGCGGGCGTTGTGAGAATGTATGATCGAAGGGGTGGCGACGACCATCCCATTCCAGCAGCGGCTGCTGGACGATCCGGCGTACATCGCGTATGACGTGTCAACTACCTTCATCGACCAGTCGCTGGAGCGGTTGACGCAGAGCGGACAGCGCTGAGCGCCCTAGAGACAGCAGGCGGCACCCACCACCGTGAACACAGAAGAAGACGCGCTCCCCGTCGGTGAGCTGGCGGGAAGGTCGCGCGCGCGCGCCGTGGCGGTGCAAGCGCTGTACGAGCTGGACGCCACCAGCCACGACCTAGCGACGGTGATCCGGCGGCGCATTGAGGACGGCCAGGTGGCGGAAGACGTCGCCTCCTACGCATCTTATGTGGTGCAGGGAGTTGCCGAGCGCCTCGACGAGATCGACGCGCGCCTCGCTGCGGCCGCGCCGGCCTGGCCGCTGGAGCAGATGGATCGCGTAGACAAGAGTATCCTGAGACTGGCTATCTTTGAGATGCTGTACGAGACCGGACTCTCCCATCGCATCGCGATCAACGAAGCGGTCGAGCTCGCCAAGCTCTTCGGGCACGAGAGCTCGCCCCGGTTCGTCAACGGCGTGCTCGGCACTATCGAGCGCCAGCGCCGCGCCGCGCGCGCCGGCGGTGACCCTCCGCCATCTGTGGAGCTGCCGACGCCAGAACACGGGCCAGGCCGCACGTCGGGGACCGGAACATGAAGGGACGCACGTGAACGCCACCGCCATTTATCGCAAGCTGCGCACATTGATCGCCGAGTCACTCGGCGTCGAAGAGGAAGAGGTCACCCCGGAAGCATCTTTCGAGGAGGATCTGAACGTAGACCAGCATGAGCTCATGGACCTGATGGTGGCCATCGAAGAAGAATTCGAGGTACCCATTGCCGACGACGCCCTTGGCAAGATCACCACGGTGGGCGATGTCGTGGAGTACCTGGAGGACGCGCTGGCGTGAGCTCGCAGAATGTGACGGCGCTCGCCGAGTGGCTGATGCAGCCCGCACCATTCACGGGGTACCCGTGGGCTGCCGTGCTGGGCTTGCTGCTCGCGGTCGTGCTGGTCGTGGCCGGCGTCGCTTTCATCGCCACCCCGCGCTTCCGCCGATGGTGGAGCGACGACACGCCTCGTCCCGGAGAGGACGAGCGCGGTGTCTCCACCGAAGAGCTGACGCTGATGGAGCACCTGCTGGAGCTCCGCACCCGGCTGATGATCTCTGCGATTGCACTCTTGGCGACGACGATCCTCGCGTTTCCACTCTTCCGGTTCTGGTTCTATTTGGCGGTTCGTCCCATCATGGGCAAGGGCAACTGTCCCGCCGACGTAGGGCTGAACGCCGACCCCATCGCGGGCGCGTACGCGCGCTGCCTCCAGGCCATCACCCCAACCGAGCTGATCTTCGCCTACTTCAAAGTCACTCTGGTCATCGCGCTGGTCGTGGCGATGCCGGTGATCGCGTTCCAGGTCTGGAAATACATCGCACCGGGACTGACCCGGCAGGAGCGCAAGTACGCGCTTTCGTTTGTGCCGGGCGCCACGCTGTTGTTCCTGGCCGGCGTGCTCTTTGCCTACACCGTCCTTATGCCCCCCGCGCTCGGTTTCCTGCTCGGTTTCACCGACCCGCTGGTCGAGGTCGTGCCCACCGTCAACAGCTACATCTCGTTCATCACCCGCCTGTTGGTGGCCATCGGCCTGGTGTTCGAGATCCCACTGGTGATGTTTTTTTTAGCAAAGCTCAACCTCATCAACCCAAAGATGCTGGGTAGCATACGCCGCTACGTGTTCGTGGTGGCCTTCATCGTGGCGGCCGTCGTCACACCTACCCCCGACCCATTCAATCAGCTGCTGGTTGCCATCCCCATCCTCGTGCTCTACGAGGTCGGAGCCCTGTTCACGCGATTTGTCTGAGCACGCTCTCCAGCTCAGAGGGCAGGGGCGCTTCGCACGTGCGCTCGGCGCCGTCTAGCTGCTGGAATGTCAGCCGCGCGGCGTGCAGGAAGTGCCGCTCCAGCGCCACCGACGGCTGCCGGCGGCCATACACCCTGTCGCCTGCTACCGGGCAGTTAATCGCGGCCAGGTGCACGCGGATCTGGTGAGTCCTTCCGGTCACGAGCTTGCACTCTAGCAACGTATGCCGTGCGTAGCGGTGCAGCACGCGGAAGTGCGTCACGGCGGGCTTGCCGTCTGCCGCAACCGCCATCTGTGCTGGTCGCCGCGGGTCACGCGCTATGGGGGAGTTCACCGTGCCGGTTTCCACCT
>CADCTC010000251.1 GCA_902805635.1 uncultured Chloroflexota bacterium | reverse complement strand
CGTCCCGGTCACACTTCGCACTTACGCTGGTGTGCAGGACGGTGGCCCGTGGCCGGTGGCGATGAAGACAGCGCACATGCGGAGCGCGGCCGGCGGTTCGCCGCCTGTGAGCCGCGCGCATCATCGGCGTGATCCGGTGAATCGGGCCAGTTTTAAGGACTTCAGAAAAGTAGGGCTGCGGTAAGAGACGCTGAGTAGTGTAGGTACCAGGCCCTTCCGGCACGCCGGGCACCAAACAACAACAGGAGATTGGAATGCAAGACAGGATCGAAGCAATCGACGAGCGCACAGTCCAACCAGCTGTGCCAGCGACTTCCGATGCCGACAGCTCGTCCGGCGCAGCCGGCATGACGGGTGCATCCGGCTTGCCGGCCACGCGGATGTTCCTCACTGCGCACGAGGTCGGCCAGCAGCTCGGCATCCGCAAATCGCGCGTCTACGAGCTTGCCGCCACGGGTCTGCTGCCGGTGGTCCGTCTCGGCCGGCGCATGCTCTTCCCGCGCCGAGGGCTCGAGCAGCTGGCGCAGGCAGCGATCAACCGCGCGGTAGCCGAGGCACTCTCAGACCGAGTGACGCATGGCCTCAGTCCCGCGCCGCGGGTGCCGACGCAGCGCGCGACTCGTACGACAGGTGGAGGCCGTTCCCAGGCCGCGCGGGGCGTGTAGCCAGCGGCCATCGGCAGCAGCGGACGCATCGATACACACTGCACACTATACCGAGTATACTCAACCAATGCAGGTCGTAGTCAGTGCGCCGCAACAGTGAGGCGGCACCTGGCTGCAGGAAGGAGAAAAACCATGGTCAAGAGCACAACGTCGGCAAATGTTGACGACCCGGCGCCAGGTGCAAGCGGGTTCGGGCGCCGGACTCGCAGGCGGGGCGCCGGCGAGGGGAGCGTGTACTTCGACGCGAAGATGGGGCTGTGGCGCGCATCCCTCATGGTAGGCCGCAAGCCCAATGGCAAGCCGGACCGCCGCCTCGTGAGCGCCAAGACGCAGAAGCTCTGTCAGCAGAAGCTTCAGGAGCTCCGTCAGCAGTTCCTGACGGATGCGCTCGCCGATCCGAACAAGCTCACGGTCCAGGCGTTCTTCGAGGACTGGCTGGAGCATACGGTCAAGGTGCGCCGAAGGGCCTCCACCTATTCGCAGTACAAGAGCCTCATCACCGTCCACGTCTATCCGAGCTTGGGGAAGACGCCACTCCGCGCCGTTCGGCCGGGGCAGGTGGAGGATCTCTACCGGGCCCTCGAAGCGGGCGGCCGGAATCCCAAGTACGTGCGCCGCGACAAGCCGGCGGCGACGCAGAAGGGACTGGCGCCAAAGACCATCCGGGGACTGCACATCGCGTTGCACAGCGGCTTCGAGCGCGCGCGCCGGCGCAATCTCATCGCACGCAATCCGGCCGACGGCATCGAGCTGCCGAAGGCGCCGCGGCGCAAGAAGCTCACAGTCGATGTCGAGGACATCCAGCGGCTGCTTGCCACAACCGACCCAAATGGTGGGCGGTGGGTGCCGCTCTGGACGTTTCTCGCCAACACTGGCTTGCGCATCGGCGAGGCGCTGGCGCTGCGGTGGGCGAACGTGGACCTGGACAAAGGCTGGTTCACCGTCGAAGAGACGCGACAGCGGCCCGTGGACGGGAAGGCCGGCCTGGACAACGCCAAGACGGAGGCCGGCATGCGCGACGTACCGTTGACGGCGCCGGCACTGAAGGCGCTGCGGGCGCAGCACGACCGGCAGCGGTTCGAGCGCGAGCGGCTCCGCGACGACTACGTTGACCAGGACCTCGTATTCGCTACCTCACTCGGCACGCCGCTCGGCCAGCGGAACGCGCTCCGCGCACTCAAAGCCGCGGTGGAGGCCGCCAAGCTTCCGGCGAACCTGTGCCTGCACGACCTGCGACGCATGACCGCCAGCTTGCTCGTGGCGAGCGGCGTTGACATCACCACAGCGGCGGCCATCCTCGGCCACAAGAACGCGAGCGTGCTGTTGGACGTGTACGCCCAGGCGCTCAAGGCGCCGAAGCTGGAGGCGGCGGGCCGGCTGGAGCGCGCACTCTACGGCGCAGGCTGATCCTCTCAGTCCGGCTCAGTCCGGTTGTCTCAGCGCTCCGGATGTCTCAGTGATTGTCTCAGTACCCAACAGAAAAGGCCCCTCGCCGGTCTGGCGAAGGGGCCTTTCTATCTGGTGTGCCTGGTATCCCCGGAGGGATTCGAACCCCCGGCCTTTTGGTTCGTAGCCAAACGCTCTATCCAGCTGAGCTACGGGGACACACCCACCGGCCTGGCGCACAGGGTGCGTGCCTCACCTGTGGAGCATAAGAGTATATCAAGCAGGCCGGGCTGCCACACCTGAGCGGGCAGCCCGGCAGCAAAGGCTGGACAATCTACTGGTCGGGGTTGGACGACTCCGGGTCCTCGTAGTACTCGATGTCCGAGGTGGTCTCCTCGGTCTCGGCGTCGGCCTCTTCGGTCTCTTCGCCTTCCTCGTCGCTCGTGTCCAGGTCGTCGTCCAGGTCGAAGCGCACCGCACGGTCCTTGGTGTAGGCCCGCATGTCAGACGGCAGCGAGCCACCGCGGCTCGGGAACGATACGCGGCCGTCCATCGCGGGCGCCTGGCGCATCTCGCGCACCAGCACACGGATACCGCGCTCGCTCACGTGTGTCACGCCGGCCACGTACTCGTTGCCGCCGTTCATCAGCTCCAGTAAGCGCACCGCGATCTTCGGTGGCAGCTTGCCCAGGCGCTGGCCGCCCAGGTCCTTCACCATCACGTCACTGCCATCAATCTCCAGGTCCACCTTGTCGCCCGGCGTCATGCGCGCCAGGATCTTGGCCGCCGCGGGGCTCACCAGCTCGAAGATGCCCGTCTTGCCGGTCTCTTCGATCAGCAGCTTGGCGTCCAGCTTAGTCGTCTTCGAGTCGGCTTGCGACGTAGGTGTCGCCTCGGCCAGCATCGAGAGGCGCTTGTGCTGCTTCAGCGCGATGCTGTTGATTGGGTCGCGGTTCAGCGCTTCTTGGTAGGCGTCGCGCGCCTCGGCGTAGCGCCCCAGCTCGGACAGCGCCTTGCCCTTGCGGTTCCACGCATCGGGCTCATCCGGCAGCAGCTCCATCAGCCGCTCATTTACTTCGATCGCCTGCTGCCACTCGTTCTGCATCGCCAGCTTCACGGCCTGGTCGACCA
Source organism: uncultured Chloroflexota bacterium (assembly GCA_902805635.1). Lineage (GTDB taxonomy): Bacteria > Chloroflexota > UBA11872 > UBA12225 > UBA12225 > CADCTC01. The sequence goes on along the minus strand of CADCTC010000251.1, from coordinate 28,499 downwards.
GGAGTCGCTTCTGTCTATTCCGCTCCGCGATGCTGGGAACTAACGTCGTCAATGCTCTACCTCACCCATCTGGGTTGCCTGTGTTCGGGCTGTTTGGGCGCAACTGGGCCGTGGCGCACGCGCTCCCCGTGGGGCATGCGGCTCTAACCGGAACCCGGCAGTTGGCTGCACAAAGTGTACCAGCGATGCCTCGCGTCAACTGTGAGATCGGCACACCGCCGCACCCAGGTGGAAGGGCAGGCCCCGACCACAGGTCGTCCCGAAGCGGCCCGCCCTTCAGTTGGGAAATCAGGCAAGCACCGGCAGGCGCCGTGAGCGTGCCGGCGCAGGGGTCAGCAGCTGCCCTTCCAGATACCAGGGGTTGGTCCTGTCCACCAGCACCTTCACCAGCTGCCCCGTAGGGTCGTAGGCAGCGTCGAAGAACACCAGCTTGTTGCTGCGGGTACGGCCGCCCCAGCGGGTCGTGGCAGCAGGCCGGAGGGTGTGGTCACCGCCCAAGCCGCCCTCACCCCTACCCTCTCCCCCTGGGAGAGGGGGAGGTGTGCCTGCTTCACCGAGCGTCCCGTTGGATGCGCCCTTGCGCTCGGAAGGGCCTTCGACCAACACCTCGACGATGGCGCCGTCCAACGCCGCGTTCTTCTCGGCCGCGATCTGCGCCTGGAGCTGTTCCAGGGCATGCAGGCGGCGCTTCTTTTCTTCGCGCTGCACGTCGTCTTCCCATAGCCGCTCGCTGGGTGTCGAGCGACGCGGCGAGTACGCCGCCACGTGCACCACGTCGAACCGGACGTAGCGCAGCATGTCCAGCGTGCGCTCAAACTGCGCCTCGGTCTCGCCACAGAATCCGACGATCACGTCGCTGGACAGGCCGGCATTGGGCACGCGCTCCTTGATGCGGTCCACCAGGTCGCGGTAGTGCTGCGCCTTGTAGCGGCGCGCCATCTTCTTCAAGATGGCGTCGTCCCCTGCCTGGAACGGCAGGTTGATGTGCTCGCAGACCTTGGGCAGCGCCGCCACCGCGTCGATCAGGTCGTCGGTCATGTGGTTGGGGTGGCTGGTCAGGAAGCGAATGCGCTCCAGGCCCGGCAGGTCGTTGAGCTTGTAAAGCAGGTCAGAGAGCCGCGTGGGCGGGTCCAGGTCTTCGCCATACGCGTCCACCGTCTGCCCCAGCAGCACGATCTCCTTGGCCCCCTCCGCCAGCAGCCAGCGACTCTCTTCCAGGATCTCCTCCGGCCGCCGGCTGTTCTGCACGCCGCGCGTGTACGGCACGATGCAATACGTGCAGTTGTAATTGCACCCGTAGATCACCGGCACGTAGCGCGACACCGCCTGCGACACGCGTTCGGTGGCGATGCTGCCGCCGGCCCCCAGCTTCTCTGGCTGCAAGTCGCCCCAGTCGGGGGAATCGATCAGGCCGCGCTCGTCCAGGTACTGCAGCAGCTCCTCCGGCCGGCGTGGGTTGACGTACAGGTCCACCATGGAGGCTTTCTTGAGGAAGCCGTCCACGTTGCCGTCGGTCACGCAGCCGGTCACCCCCACCACCAGGTCGGGGCGCGCCTTCTTGAGCTTGCCCAGCTTGCCCAGCTCCCCCCACAGGCGGTCCTCGGCGCCCTGGCGCACGGTGCAGCTAGTCAGCAGCACCACGTCGGCGTCCTCCGCGGTGCCTACCTGGCGGTGGCCGTGCTCGTTCAGCGTGCGCGCAATGCGCTCGCTGTCGGCCACGTTCATCTGACAGCCAATGACCCAAAAGTGGTAGTTCATGCTCGATTCGCCTCGAAGGTACGGAGACTGTACGAGCAGATTGTCTCAGAACGTATGACTACCCCACTCGATTCCCCCGTCAAGCTCCTCCACCGCCTGATGCGCTCTACCCTCCTGCTGCTCGCAGTGTGTGTAGCCTCCATCGCTTCGCCCGCCCACGCTCAGTTCCGCGACATCGGATTGCGGGTCGCCGTCAGACCAGTCTCCGCGGTTTTCTATGAGATCACGCTGGACCTGACGCGCGACATGTCCGTGAAGGTGGAGATCATCACCACGGACGAGCTTGGCCCATTTGGCGACACCGTACGTACGCTGCACGCGCTCGGGCCGCGCGCCAGGGGCAGCCACACGCTGCCCTGGGACGGTACCGACGACGCCGGCGCGGCGCTGCCGCCCGGCACGTACGCCGTGATGGCGTTTACCGAGAGCGGCGGAACCATGGTCGGCACGCACGCGCTGCTGGACGTAGGCGGCGTTTCCGGCCCCACCGCGGCGCCAGCCGTGATGAGCCAGCCGGTCGGCCCCTGCCGCGAGCTCTGGATCAACTGGGCCTTCAAGGACGTGTTCGGCCGCGACCCCGTCGGCGCGGGCGACGTGGGCGAGTGCAACCCCCAACGCTACGGCGGCCAGTGGGCCAGCTTCGACGAGCTGGTGGAGCGTGTGCGTCGCGCCGCACCGCTGTCGGCGGAGGAACGCTCCCACGCCACGGACGGCATGGCGGCGCCGCCCGCTTCCCCCGACTCCGCGCCGGTAGCGCCTCGCGCGACGCACCGCATCCGGATAGACGGCGACGCCGCCTGCCGCGAGCAGACCGAGCGCGCCCTCGATCTCCTGCTCCACCTGGCGCCGGGCCACTACGCCGTGGCGGACCGCTACGTGGGCGTCATCGAGTGCTTCGAGGGCGGCGACGGCATGGGCGTGGGCGAGAGCCCGCCGCGCTACCGCGTCGGCTCCGCTACGCGCAACTCCGGCGTGATCTGGTACGCCAGCACTATCGCGCACGACGCCTTCCACTCCAAGCAATTCAACGACTACCGCGCCGCGAACCCCGGCCGGCAGGTGCCAACAGCCGTGTACCTGTGACGCAATGCCGAGGCGGAAGCCATCGCCTTCCAGCGTGAGGCGCTCGTGCTGCTGGGCGCGTCGCCGTTCTGGCTGGAGTACGTGGACCAGGTGCTGGACAGCGAGTACTGGCTGCCGCCCAATCAGCGGAGCAGCCGCTAATCTGCCCCGCCTACACCCGAATGAAGCGGCTGGCGTTTACCACGAAGATCGTGGCCCGCTTCTGGTTCGGGTTGTCCGAGGCAGGACGCTGTTCAACCGTACTGCGGATGACGTCGATGGCGTTCTCCACACGGTCATCGTCGGTGCCAAGTAGCAGCGTTGCGTTGCCACGCCGCAGGAAGCCGCCACTGGTGTTGATGCGCGTCGGACCGGGATAGCCCGCGGTCACCAGCGCGTCGGTCACTTTGGTAGCGTCCTGGTCGGCCACGATGGCAAGCACGAGCTTCACGCCCGCATTATAGGACCCACCGCGACCGCCTACCATTGAGCATGCCCGACGCTTCCCACATCTCCGACATTCCTACCCTTGCGCTCCCCAACGGCGGCGCCATGCCCGCGCTCGGTCTCGGCACCTGGCAGCTGCGCGGCCAGACGTGCGAAGCAGCCGTCCGTACCGCCCTGGACCTCGGCTACCGCCACATCGACACCGCGGAGATGTACGGCAACGAGGCGGAGGTGGGCCAGGCCCTCGCCGACTCCGGCGTGCCGCGCGAGCACGTCTTCATCACCACCAAGGTCTGGCCCGACCACTTCCGCGCCACCGCCCTCCAGAAGGCCGCCGCCGACTCGCTCGCGCGCCTGCGCACCGACTACGTGGACTTGCTCCTGCTCCACTGGCCCAGCCGCGACGTGCCGCTCGAAGAGACCGTCCCCGCGCTGGCCGAAGTGGCTGAGCGCGGGCAGGCGCGCGCCATCGGCGTGAGCAACTTCTCCATCGAACAGCTGCGCCATGCATCCCGCCTGACGCGCGTCCCCATTGCGAACAACCAGGTGGAGCTCCACGTCCTCCAGCCACAGGCAGCGCTGGTCGAGCACGCCCGCGCCCACGGCCTGACCGTCACCGCCTACTCACCGCTCGCCAAGGGTCGCCTCACGGATGACCCGGTGCTCTCGCGCATCGCCGCACAGCACGGCAAGACCGCCGCGCAGGTCGCGCTCCGCTGGCTCGTCCAGCAGGGCGTCGCCGTCATCCCCAAGGCCACGCGCGAGCCCAACCTGCGCGCCAACGCGCAGATCTTCGACTTCGCCCTCTCCCCGGCCGACCTCCAGCAGCTCGCGTCGCTCGCTTAGACGCGCCGCCGGCCCCGGCACCGGCCCGCTGGCGCTACCTCCTGGCACGCAGGTGCACCCGTTCCCCGTGCGGCCCCATGATGACCAGCACCTCCGCCGGCTCCATCTCCCCGCCTGGTCCCGGCGCCGCCCCCATCCAGTGCGGCACCAGGCAGCTGAACTCCGCCGCCTCGCCCGGGCTGAGCACCAGCTCGTCTCCCCCCAGGATCAGCCGCAGCCGTCCATCCAGCACGTAGAGCCACTCCCGCCCCTCGTGCCGGCGCAGGCGCGGCGCCGAAACCGGCGGCTCCGGCGGGATGTGGATGCGGAAGGTCAGCATCCCGCTCTCCCCCGCACCCGCGCGCGAGAGCGGCCACACCGTCCGCCCGTGCGTCTTGAACGGCTTCGCGTGCACCCGCGGGTCCGGCCGCGGCTGCGACGGCAGCAGCTCGTCCACCCGCACCCCTAGTGCCGCCGCCAGCCGCGGCAAGTGCTCCAGCGCCAGCCGCCGGGCGCCAGATTCCAAGCGGCTCACCGCTGATGCCGTCAGCCCAGCCCTGGACGCTACCTCCTCCAGTGACAGCTTCTGCGCCAGCCGCAGCCCCCGCAGCCGCTCGCGCACCCGCGTCTCAAAGTCCACCGTCTCGTTGCCATGCTCGCCAGCGTCACCTGCGCCACCCGCACCGTGCCCGCTGTCGCTCGCCGTCGTTTGCCACATTGGCAAAGATTCTTGCCAGACCACGGGGAACAGGCGCAAACTCACCCCATGACTTCCCCAATCGCACCCCCACCCCCGCCAACGTCCTACCGCCCGCTCCAAGCTCTCCCGGACCAACTGTGGGAGTGCGTCATCGTGGGTGGCGGCGCCGCGGGCCTGAACGCCGCGCTGGTGCTCGGCCGCGCTCGGCGTCGCGTCGTCGTCCTGGACTCCGGCTCGCCGCTCAACGCTCCCGCGCCGCACATGCACGGCTTCCTCTCGCGCGACGGCACCTCGCCGCTGGAGCTGCTCCGCATCGGCCGCGCCGAGTTGGAGGCGTACGGCGTACCCGTCGTCGCAGCTCACGTTTCCAGCGTCTCAAAGACTTCACTCGCCGAGGCAGCCGGTAACCCCCACTTCGAAATCACCCTCGAAGGCGGCCAGCGCTTGCGCGCGCAACGCCTCATTGTCGCCCACGGCATGCGCCTCCAACTCCCGGAGGTCCCGGGCCTGCAGGAGGTGTGGGGCGATACCGCGGCCAACTGCCCCTACTGCCACGGCTGGGAAGTGCGCGACCGGCCGCTCGCCGTGCTCGGCGTCCCCGCCACCCCCGGCACGCCCGAGCCCGCCGGCATGCCTGGCGCCGGGATGCGCGCCGCTCACCTCGGCGTCCTACTCACCCAATGGTCTCCGGATGTCCTCGTCTTCCCCAATGGCGCGGAGATCGACTCCGTTGGCATGGCCCGCCTGGAAGCGCGCGGGGTACGCGTCGACCCTCGTCCGGTAGTGCGCTTGGAGGTCGAGCAGGGCAAGCTCGCCGGCATTGTCGTCGGTCGCGACGAGGAGGTCGTACCGCGCGAGGCGCTCTTCGTCGCCGGCGCCCCCGCGCCGCACGATGCGTTCCTGGCCGAGCTCGGAGCGGCATTCCTCCCATCCGGCTGGCCCGAGGTGGACTTCACCGGCAAGACCTCGGTCCCGGGGGTCTGGGCCGTGGGGCAGGCGGCCGATCCGATGCACTTGGTCATCAGCGCCGCCGCCTCCGGCGCTCGCGCCGCCGCCGTCATCAACGCCGATCTACTCGAAGAAGTGCTGAACACCAGCCACACCGGCCACGCCGGTCACGCCGGTCACGCCGATCACGGCACGTTCAGTCCAGCCAACGTCGCGCGCTTGCTCGGCGAGCAGCGCCACGCACCGCCACGCACAGCTCCCACCCGAAGAGACCCTCCGCGCGGTGGGAGTCGCGCGTGATCAGACGGTGGTTGACCTCGGCTGCGGCCCAGGCTACTTCACGGTCCCGGCGGCTACGCTCGTCGGCCCGCGGGGGAAGGTGTACGGCGTGGACGTGCACCCGGAGATGCTCGAAGCATGCCGGTCGCGCGTAGCCGCAGCCGGCGCGCGGGTCGAGCTCGTCCACTCAACCGAGACGCACATCCCGCTCCCGGACGGCATCGCCGACCTGGTTCTTGTGGCCGTGGTGCTGCACGAGACCGGCGACCCCGCCGCTTTGCTGCGCGAGGCGCGGCGTCTGCTCAAGCCGGGCGGTGAGGTCGCGCTCATCGAGTTCCGTCAGCAGAACGAGCCGACGGGCCCGCCCACGGAGCGCCCCCACCCCCCGCGCCTCGCCGAAGCCGAGATCGTGGTAGCAGCCGGCGACGCCGGCCTCCGCGTGCGCGCGCAGCGGGCGCTCGGCGATCACCACCTCCTGTTCCACCTTGCTTTGGATCACCAATCTAGCCAGATGGCCAGCTAAAGGCCAGCCACCCGTCTGATGTGTGGTCAGCCCCACCAGGCGCACACTGGGCAGCGGAAACCAGCCCCGCGTCGCTCAACGGAGAGCCAGCGGGTGCTCGACATCACCGTTAGGTGGAGGTTGTCTCATGCTGCTCGAAGCCGTTCGCACCACCCAACCCGCCGCCCAAACACCAAAAACCGGCGCGGCCGGCGCCGAAAGACTCGCCCGGAGCCTGCACGGCCCGCTGATCACCGCCGATCACGCCGAGTACGATCAGGTCCGCCGCGTCTGGAACAAGCAGTTCGACCGTCACCCGGAACTGGTGGTCCGCGCCGCCAACGCGCTGGACGCCGCGCACGCCATCCGCCACGCCCGCCAGCACGGCCTGCCGCTGGCCATCCGCAGCGGTGGCCACAGCCTGGCCGGGTTCGGCTCGGTGGACGGTGGCGTGGTGCTGGATCTCGCGCGTCTCACCAACGTAAGCATCGACCCGCAGACACAGACCGCCTGGGTGCAGCCCGGCGCCACGTCGGAGGTGCTCGCCCCGCTGGCTGCCCAGTATGACCTTGGCCTCTCCACCGGCGACGCGCCCACCGTCGGGCTCGGCGGGCTGACGCTGGGTGGTGGCATCGGCTTCATGGTCCGCAAGTACGGGCTTACCGTGGACAGCCTGCTCGCCGCCCAGGTAGTGACCGCCGGCGGCCAGCTCATCACCGCCACCGAGACCGAGCACCCCGACCTGTTCTGGGCGCTGCGCGGCGGCGGCGGCAACTTCGGCGTCGTCACGGCCTTCAAGTACCAGCTCCGCCCCGTCGGCACCGTCCTGGGCGGCGCCATCGTCACCCCCGCCACGCGCCAGAGCATCCGCGCCTACACCCAGCTCGCCCTTGAGGCGCCCGATGGCCTCACCACCATCACGTGCATGATGAAGGCGCCGCCGCTGCCATTCATCCCCGCCGCGTTGCACGGGACCTTGATCCTGCTCATCCTCGCCGTCTACGTCGGCGACCTGGAAGACGGCCGGCGCGCCCTCGCCCCCTTCACCGCGCTAAGCCCTGATACGGTCGACCTCACTCAGCCCATGCCCTACCCTGCCATCTTCGACCTGACTCGCGGTCCCACTGTCAGCTCGCACCACTATGGCCGCTCCACCTTCCTGCGCGCCTTCTCGGATGAGCTGATCGATACGCTGCTTGAGCACGTGGAGCACGGCACCTCACCGCTGAGCTTCGCCCAGATCCGCCCGCTTGGCGGCGCCTTTGCCCGCGTGCCCGCCGATGCCACCGCGTTCGCCCACCGCGACAAGTCCTACATGGTCACCCTGATCAACGACTGGGATGGTCCCGACGCGTACGCCGAGCATGAAGTGGCGCATCACCGCGCCTGGGTAGACACCCTCTGGACCAGCCTGCGCCCCCACAGCTCAGGCGTCTACGCCAACTTCCTGGAAGACAAGGAAGGCGACCGTATCCAGGATGCCTACCCGGGCAGCACCTACGCGCGCCTGCAGGCGGTCAAACGCCAGTACGACCCCGACAACTTCTTCTGTATCAATCAGAACATCAAGCCGTAGCTCTGGCACGCGGAGCGGCCGGCTACAACCGGTGCCGCTAGGACCACTGGTGAGGCGCCCTTTCGCCTGACGGCAAGTCAGGCGAAAGGGCGCCTTCCGTGTGCGCGGCACTACGTGGCGCGGGCCACACCGCCCGCTGGCGCCGCGGCAGCCTACTGCGCAGCCTGCTGTCAGATGCGTCGCGGCGTATCGGTGGGCAGGACGTGCGCCTGTCCCAACGCCTGATTACTAATGCGTCTCCAGCCAAGCCCGCACCCCGTCCAGCACGTCGTCCGGCGTCGATGCGCCGGCGGTGACGCCAACACGCGTCACGCCGCGGAACCATTCGGGGCGGAGGTCCTCGGCCGTCTCCACACGGTGCACAACCGCACCCTCCGCCGTGCACACCTCTCCGAGGTGGCGCGTATTGGCACTCGCTAGCCCGCCCACAACCACGACCACACCAACGTCTGCTGCCAGTGCGCGGGCAGACAGCTTCTGACGCTCGGTCACGCCGCACACGGTTTCCAGGACCGTCACGCGTCCGGGGCCAAACGCATCGATCAGCTCACAGGCAAAGCTGTGGTACGCCGCGGACTCTCGCGTCGTCTGGGAGACCAGGCCGATGTCGGCGCCGACAGGTACAGCCGCGGCGGCCTCGATCGGGCTGGTCGTCGCTACCGCCGCGGGGCCGGCCCAGCCAAGTAAGCCTTGCACCTCTACGTGCCCAGGCTCGCCGTATATGACGACGAACCGCCCGTGCGCGGCGTGGCTGGACACTGCCTGCTGGGCGCGGCGCACAATCGGACAGGTGGCATCGATCACCGTCAGCCCACGGCGCGCCAGCGTCGCCAGCGTGGCGGGCGGGAGACCATGCGCTGTGACCACCACGCGATCACCCGTGATCTCGGAGTGGTCCTGGACCACGGGAGCGCCGCGCCGGGCCAGTCCCTCCACCAGCCTGGGATGGTGCGCTAGTGACCCGAGCACCGGCAGCGTGCCCGGCGCGGCGTGCAAGGCGCGGTCGACGGTCTCCAGTGAGCGGCGAACGCCCCAGCAGAGCCCGCGCTCGGCTGCGTCGACTACCTCCATTGTCTAACATTACGATCTTGCACACGCATTGTCAATCACTTGCCAAGTGAGCGTGCGTGCGGTAGTGTAGAGAAATGGCGTCGATGTCAGGGAGCTGGGACTCGGTCGGGGGGCAGGAGCACGCATTTGCCCAAACGTTCACGGCACACGCGCGCACGTTTCGCTTCGCCGCGCGATTTCTGCCTGCCTCGCGCCGCCAGCAGGTAACCGCCCTCTATGCCTTCTGCCGCGCGGTCGACGATCTGGCCGACGAGCTGCCACCGGAAGTGGGAGTCCCCGCCCTGGATGAGTGGGTGGTATGGCTGGAGCGAGCACAGGCGGGGCAGCAGCCGCCACCGGTCTCTACCGACCACGGTGGAGCACTGGCCGGCGCGGTGTTGCGACTGAGGGACGAGTGCGGCATGCCCGTGGCCTACTTGCTGGAGCTGGTAGATGGGGCCCGCCGCGACGCCACGCGCGACTCCATTAGTCACTTCGACGAGCTGCGCACCTTCTGTTACGGAACCGCGGGAACGGTCGGTCTGGCGTTGTGCTACGTTCTCGGCGCCACTGGCGAAGGCGCCCGCTGGTCCGCCGAGCGGCTCGGCATCGCGATGCAGCTCACCAATGTACTGCGAGACATCGGCGAGGACTTTGAGCGCGGCCGCGTCTACCTTCCGGAAGACGAGATGCAGCGCTTTGGCGTGACCCGAGAAGCGCTGCGCCGCAGAGAGCCAGATGAGCGCTTCGCGGCGCTCATGCAGTTCCAGATAGTGCGAGCCCGTGCCTACTACGCCGCCGCGATGCCAGGCGTGTTCCTGCTGCCACGGGAGTGTCGCATGGGCATCCTGCTCGCGGCGCGCCTGTACTCCGCGATCCTGGCGCAGATCGAACGGCAGCGCTACGACGTCTTCTCCCGCCGAGCGGCGACGTCCACGCGTCAGAAGGCGCTGACCGCGGCGCTGACGTACGTGTCGCTGATGGTGCCGGCGCGCACGACGCGCATCCCGGCGATGGATCACCGGGCCGTCCTTATTGAGTCCGAGCCGGTCGTGCTGTGAGGGTCAGGCTGGCGCCCTCGGAAACAGGCGCAGGCAACCGGCGAGCCGTGGTCATCGGCGCTGGCTTTGGTGGGCTTGCGGCTGCCGTGCGCCTGCAGGCGCACGGCGTGAACACCACGCTCCTGGAAGCGCTGGACGGTCCGGGCGGGCGCGCCGGCCTGCTTGAAGTGGACGGCTACCGGTTCGACATGGGCCCCACCATCCTGACCGCGCCCCACTTGCTTCGCGAGCTCTTCGCGCTGGCCGGCGCTCGCCTCGAGGACGAGGTAGACCTAGTGGCGCTGGACCCGTACTACCGGGTGCGCTTCGCGGACGGGGCTCATATCGACTACGGCCCCCACTCGGGCGCGCTGCGGGAGCAGCTCCAAAGGCTGGAGCCGGGATCCCCCGAGGTGCTCGATCGCTTCCTCAAGCACACGGCTCGCCTGTACCAGCGGGCGTTCATCGACCTGGGAGCCCGCGACTTCAGCTCGGTTCGCAGCCTGCTCGAGGTACTGCCCGATCTCGTTCGGCTGCGTGCGGACCGCTCGGTGTACGCGCTCGTCTCGACGTTCTTCAAGGACCCGCGTCTGCGCATGCTCTTCAGCTTCCACCCGCTGTTCATCGGGGGGAATCCCATGCGCGCGTCGAGCGTGTACGCCATCGTGCCCCACCTGGAGCAAGTGGGAGGAGTGCACTACGTGCGCGGCGGCATGCACGCGCTCGTGCGCGCGCTCGTCAGAGTCTTCGAGCGCTGCGGCGGTCGCGTGGTCTACAACGCGCGCGTGCGAGAGATCGCCATCGATGGCGCGGGCAGCGCTAGCGGCGTGCGCGCCGACGACGGCCGCGACTGGCCCGCAGACGCGGTCGTGAGCAACGCTGACACCGCGACGACCTACCGTCGCCTCGTGCCGGCACGCCGGCGCCGACACTGGACGGACGCGCGGCTCGACCGCCTCAAGCTGTCCATGAGCTGCTATCTCCTCTACCTCGGCGTGCGGCGTCAGTACCCCCACCTTCCACACCACACCATCGTCATGCCGTCCGACTACGCCGGAGTGCTCTCGGATCTGTTCGACCGCCGGGTGATGCCGCGCGACGTCGCACTGTACTTGCACGCGCCGACCCGCACCGATCCCAGTCTCGCGCCGTCCGGCTGTGAGACACTGTATGCGCTCGTACCCGTTCCGCATCTCGATGGACGCATCGATTGGGCAACCGAGGCCCCAAGGCTGCGCGAGCGAGTGCTCGACTTCCTTGAGCAACGACTCGGCCTTGATGGGCTGCGCGGCAACATTGCGGTCATGCGCGAGCGCACGCCGGTGGACTTCCGCGACGTGCTGGGGTCCGAGCGCGGCGCCGCGTTTTCTATCGAGCCACTCCTGTTCCAGTCAGCGTACTTCCGGCCCCACAATCGCTCGGAAGACGTGGGCAAGCTCTACATTGCGGGAGCCGGTACCCATCCCGGAGCAGGTGTTCCCGGAGTGCTGCTGGCCGGCCAGATCGCGTCGCAGGCGGCGCTGCGAGACTTGACGGGGCGCGCCCAGTGACGTACGCGATCTTTCTCCTGCTGTTCCTTGTCCCACCCATCGTCGTGCTGGCCTGGTGGCAGCGACGGCGCATCACCCGCACCTGGATGGTCGGCGTGGCAGCCGTAATGGGACTGGCCGTGGTGTACACAGGCCCGTGGGACCACTTCATCATCGAGCAGGGCGTGTGGAGCTATCCACCCGGACGCATCATCGGGCCCACCATCGGCAAGGTGCCTATTGAGGAGTATGGATTCTTTCTCCTGCAAGTCACCTTTACCGGGCTGGTGCTGCTGACGCTCAGCGGACGTGCGCCGCGCTCTTCAAGTGGGCAATCCAACGAAGGGCGATGACTGGCCCCCGCAACCTCCGCAACACCAGCAGCCCCATTGACTCATGTTTGGGCACGCGACGTATCTGATCCTGGAGCTGGCGTGGGCTCTGCCTGTGATCGTCCTGCAGCTGGCGGTCGGCTTTCCAGAGCTGTGGCGCGCGCGTCGCACATGGGCCCTGGCGGTACTGCTTCCCACCATCTACCTGTGTCTCGCCGATCGCCTGGCGATGGCAAACGGCATTTGGACGATTCACGCCGACCGGAGCACGGGTATCAGTCTCGCCGGGCTCCCACTCGAAGAGGCGGTCTTCTTCCTCCTGACCAACCTCATGGTTGTGCAGGCGCTCATCCTCTTCCAGAGCCATGACACCCGCGCCCGGCTGCGCCGCTGGCTGAGTCCAATTTGGCCACGCCAGAGAGACTCCGCGTGAGGCCGACCATCATGGCCGCTGCGCTCCGCGGGTACCGCCGCGGCATGCTCGCCGCCATCGCGGTGGCGCTCGTCTCGACGGTAGTGGCCGCCTTCACCCTGGGCAGCTCCGTTCTGGAGCCGGCTGCCCAGGCGGTGATGCAATTGACGCCCGTCGCCGTCGCCAACGTGCTGCTGCAGCGGCTGGGAGTCGCGGCGCGTCCACTCGCGCTGCTGGGCGCGCTGGCCATGCTGATGGCGATCGGTGGGAGTCTGGGAGCGCTGCTGGCCGGTGTCCTGGCGGTGCTGCGCCACGTCCCGCCGGGTACCGATCTCGCCCGCCGACGCACCAGGCGCGAGATGGGCATGGAATCGGCGGCTGTGCTGGGCGGCGCCGGTGCCATCGTCGGGGTGTCCGCCGCCGACGCCGCGCGGCGAGACCGCCTGGTCTCTGGGGGAGGCCGGCAGGTGTTCCCGTTCGAGCCACCACTCGCGCGAGTAAGTGGATTTCCCGAAGCGGGTCAGTCGCCGGAGGTGACGCCCGTGGCGCAGTTCTACGTCGTGAGCAAGAACGCCCAGGATCCCTACCTGGACGCCACGCTGTGGCGGCTACGGATCGACGGACTGACGCGGCAGTCCATCGCTCTCACCTTCGACGAGCTGCGCGCGCTCCCTAGGCTCGACCAATACGTCACCTTCCAGTGCGTCAGCAACCCCGTAGGAGGCTCTCTGATGAGCAACGCGCTCTGGTCGGGTGTCTCACTCGCCGCGCTGCTCGAGCGCGCCGGGCCGCTGCCCGACGCCGCGCGCGTGGTCTTCAGCGCGCCCGACGGCCACGAAGAGAGCGTCCCCCTCGAGCTCGCGCGGCGGCCGGAGAACCTGATCGCCTACGCCATGAATGGTGAGCAGCTCACCCGCCTGCACGGCCACCCGGCACGAGTGCTTCTCCCCGGGCTCTACGGCTTCAAGCAAGTGAAGTGGCTCACCCACATACGCCTGGCGCCGGAGACACACCGGGGCTACTGGCCACGCCGTGGGTGGACCGACGAGGCCGTGATCCGCACGACCGCCAGAGTTGACCTCGCGCGGGCGGAGAACGGTCAGATACGCGCGGCGGGAATGGCACTCGCCGGCGGACGCGGCATTACAGCCGTGGAAGCGCGTGTGGTGAGCAGTGACGGGCGACCAGGAGAGTGGGTGCCGGCCGAGCTTCATACCCCACCCTTGTCCGGTATGACGTGGGTGCAGTGGCGCGCGCTGCTCCCCCCACCCACGGGTGTAGCCGGCGCGGACGTGGAGGCCAGGGCTGTCGACGGCGAGGGCCGCCCGCAGGAAAACGCTCTCAATGGCCCCTTCCCCAATGGGTCCTCCGGCTACCACCGTCTGACGGTGAAGGCATAGAGTGGCATCCATACCATCCAGCGCCGCCGGAGCCCTGTCTGTGCTCGCCGCGGTCGTGGGCGCGGCGGGCGCCCGCGCCGCGCAGTCGCACTACCTCTCGCTGACGCTCCTGCCGGACGCCCCCCAGAGTCTCCCGCCCGCCGGTGGAGCGCCTGCGTTGGCAGCGGCGACAGAGCCATTTGACGGCACGGTCAGCGTCGTCATTCCGGCCCGCGACGAGGCCGCCAACCTGCCCGCGCTGTTCGCCGCGCTCGGCCCCCTGGAGCATAGTGGCCCCATCCGAGAAATCATCGTCGTGGACGACGCATCCTCCGACGGCACGGGCCGGATCGCGCGCGACTGTGGCGCCAGCGTAGTTCGATTAGAAGAGAAGGACAGGCCCGCCGACTGGCTAGGGAAACCAAACGCATGCCAGCGCGGCGCGGATGCCTGTGGCGGAGAGTGGCTGCTCTTCCTGGATGCGGACACGCGCCCGACGCCCGCTGTGGTCCACCTGGCGCTCGCCTACGCCACCTCCAGGCGCCTCGACGCGGTCTCACTGCTGCTCGAGCAGCGGTGCGAGACGCTGTGGGAGCGACTGCTGGTGCCGTTTGCCTACCAGCAGTTCTTCGCCGGCGTAGACACTGCTCGGCTGCGCCGCCCCGATACCGGCGAAGCCATGCTGAACGGCCAGTTCATCCTCATCCGGCGGGCGGCCTATCGTTCGGTGGGGGGCCACGGCGCCGTCAGGGGCAGCATCGTAGAAGACGTGGCGCTCGCGGGAGTCCTGAAGGCGGCCGGCTGCCAGCAGGAGACACTGCGCGGCGAGCGGCACGCGGCCGTCCGGATGTACCAGGGCCTGCGCACAATACGGCAGGGATTCGGCAAGAACGCTTACGCGTTCCTGGCGATCGACCCTCAGCGTGGCGTCAAAGTAGCCCTCTCGTCCATGGGCGCCGCTGCCGTCGCGCCCCTGCTAGGTCTCGCGGCAGGCGCCACGGGAGCCCTACGAATCGGACTTATCGCGGTAGGTGTGGCCGCGTGGGCGGCTCAGGCGGCGCTGCTCCTGCCTTGGCTGAAGCGGTCCCGAGTGCCTTCCTGGTACGCCGCGCTTCAGCCGCTCTCGGCGGTGGTATTCAACGCGATCGCGATCGAATCCACCGTGCGCTCGGTGCTGCGCCTCGGCCTATCGTGGAAGGGCAGGACGTACCGGTGACGGCCACGACGGCCACGACGGCCACGACGGCCACGACGGCCACGACGGCACTGGAGAGCTTGGCGCCGCTGAACCCGGATCCACACCTGCCGGCCGCGCGCTTGTGGGCCATTGGCCTCACCATGCTGCGCCACGGCCGCCGCTCGCTCGCGGATGACTCGGCGTGCGCGGTGCACCGCCTCGCGGGACGCTGGACGGCAAGCGGTGTCGAGCACATCCCGCCCAGCGGTCCCGCCTGTCTCGCCATCAATCACTGGCAGCGCCGCGGCTTGTGGATCGGCTGGACCGGGGCCCTGCTCGGCCACCTGGTGCGCGGTCGGCGTCCGCGCGCAGATCCGCCCATCCGCTGGCTCGTCCTGACCGAGCTGCGCCTGAGAATCTTGGGTCGTGACAGGCACATCGCAGTCGCCGACCCAGTGCTCTCGCGCGTCGCCCACGCCTGGGACATGGTGCCACTGTCGGCCGGCGCCGGGAAAACACCGCTGCGCGCCGGAGCGCTACGCAGGCTACGCCGCGTCGCCGATGCCGGAGAGGTGATTGGCTTCTTCCCGGAGGGCCATCGCGGCGTGGCCGGCCCGCTCGGCCAGCCCGTGCCGGGAGCAACCAGGTTTGTCGAGTGGCTGGCCCAGTCGGGCGTGCCGGTCCTTCCGGTAGGAGTGCACGAGTCGGCTGGGGCGCTGCACGTCCGCATCGGGCCACCGCTGGCGTCCGCTCCGGAAGCAGCCCATGCGCCGGCGCAGTCGCGGGTGATGCCTGCCATCGCCGCCCAGCTCCCGCCGGCGCTGCGGGGTCGCTGGGGCGATCTCCGGAGCGCCTGAATGTGGCTCGGGCGCTGGCCACGCGCCAGGAGGTGGCTCTCCCGCACCCGCCTAAGCGGCGGACGGATCCTGGACGTGGGCTGCGCGATTGGCTTCGGCACCAGCGAGCTGGCCCGCGCGCGGGGCGCATATCGCGCCTTCGGCGTCGAGCCACACTGGACCTACGTCAAGCAAGCACGCGCCTCATACCCTGATCTGGCATTTATCCGCGGTAGCGCCGCTGATCTCCCCATCGCGGGAGCGTCTATTAACGCCGTTGCCCTGCTTGACGTGCTCGAGCATCTGGCGCGCCCGGAAGCGGCCATCGCCGAGGCTCGGCGCGTGCTTCGACCGGGTGGGGCGTTGGTGATCAGCGTGCCCAACCAGGGATGGCTCGAAGCATTCGATTCGCTGAACGTCTACGGTGCCCTGCGTCGTTTCTGGCCGTCACTGGCGCCACTCGACCCCAGTGAGACGTCGGGATGGGGCGCGCACCGCCACTTCTCAGTCACGCAAGTGCGTGCCTTACTTGGAGATGAATTCAAGATCGAGCGGATCGCCATCACGGGTGTGGGGTTGTCCGAGCCGCTCCACCTCGCGATACTGCTCTTCTCCAGGGTCTTGCTGCGCAGCGAGCGCGCCTACTCGGCGCTACGGTACATCTACTACACCGCCTATCTCCTAGAAGACGCGCTCCCTCTACCCGTAGGGGGCTACCACCTGACCGTACTTGCGCGCGCACGAGCCTCGGCAACCGCCGGCCCATTACGAGCCCAGGTGTGACGGCCGGTCGCGGCGCGCATCAGGTACATAGGCATGCCAGGTGAGTCCTCGCGTCGTGCTCCGCCACAGTGTAGTCGCGATCGGCTCGATGTCCCGTCTACATCGCGTTCACGGTGGTTGGCGAGAGCGGAAGCTCATCGGCGGGCCCGATAGCGAGTGCTAAGTCGTTCCCCAGCACCGGTAGCACCACGCGCAGTGCGCCACCGCTGCCGGCCTCGCTGCGCAGGGCGGCTAGTGGGCGACCAGCCCCGGTGTCCCACACCACGACCCGGTACGCGCCCGGCGCCAGCTCTCGGACCACCACGGGCACGTCGCACAGCGGGTCGCGCTCTGGCAACATGGCGGGCAGCGCCACCCCGCGCTTCCGGCTGCTCCCGCCGGTGTCGCTCTGGTGACCGGCGCCATTCGGTGACAATCCGCGGACAAGCCAGACCAGGGCGCGCCGGTCATCCCCGCACGCTATCGTGCACACGCCTGGTGCGGCCACGCGTACCCTGTCTTCAATCGGCTGGGGTGCGAAGCGGCGCCAGTCCAGCAGGCCGTCAACGTGGCGCGTGAAGGCGGCGAGGCTGCGCAGGGCGATCCGCATGCCTGGCGTCAGCACGTGCGGGTGGCGGGCAGGCCAGCGCAAGCCGCTCCCGGCGCCCCCTGACGCCAGGTGTGCCCACATGAGGTGACGCTCGTACTCGTCGTCGAACGGCTCGGGCAGCGTGCGCTTCTTGTCGTTGAACAGGTGGATAGGCCCGTGCTCGCTATCCACGAACGGCCGCCCCACCGGAACTCGCGCAAGGGCATGCCGCGTCCAGGCTGCCATCGCTAGCGCCGGGGTCACCGTGTCGCGCGGGTCGTTGATCGGCCCTTCATAGATGTGCGTCGTGGCAAAGTCCAGGTGGGGATGCCGGAAAATGAGGTCCTCGTACTCGGGCGCAGGTGACGGCCCAAACACGGAGACCGTCTGGGGCCGTGCGAGGCCCCACGCCGCGTGCTCCGCCTCCCGCACCGCCTCAGACAGCCGTCCGATGACCGCCGCTTGCTGCACTGGCGTACCGCCCCAGTAGGGATGGATCTCGTTGAACAAGTCCCACGCCGCCAGGACGCCGCTCCCGCTCCAGCGGCGCGCGGCAAACGTGAGCCGCTGGACGGTGGCCTGGATCGTCGCCTCGTCTGTGAAGAAGGAGGCGGGCGCGCCGGCCGGGCCGCCGTTCGCCGTGTTGTAGGGATGCCGGTGCCAGCGGTGCGCCATCCAGAAGTTGTCCCAAGGCGCCAGCAGCACCCGCAGACCCAGGCGCCCACACAGCGCAAACAGGTCGTCCCACAGGCGCACCATGGCCGGGTTGAACGTCCCCACCGGCCGCTCGAAGTACCGCCCCTCCCGGTGGGCGTACTCCAGCATCAGGCGCAGCACCGTTACACCGGAGTCGGCTAACTCGCTCAGGTACGCCTCCGCCGCCGGCACGTCGCGGCGGCGGTACAGACCCGCCAACCCCGGCCACGTGACCGCGTCGTTCTGCCCTATAAAAAAGAAGGGAGCAGCGTGAGCGCCGGCTCCGGTCTCGAAGTAGCGGCCTCCGGGGGCCACCCGCAGCGGCGGCAGCCCGGGGCCATCTCCCATGTGCTGGCGCGCGTAGCGCAACAGTCATGCCGCGCCGGGCACGGCCGGACTTTTTAGGTTGAGACGTGGGGCCTCAGCCCCGCTGGCGAAGCTCCGCTGGCCACGCCCCCCTCAGCACCGCGCGTCAACCCGGCGAGTTGCCGAACCCGAACTCGTTCCCGTCGGCGTTAACGTAGATCACCTCCTCCACCCCGTTCTCGTGCGCCTCGCGCGCCGTGGGCTCAATGCCCCGCTCGGCGATCCCGGCCACCCGCACAGCGTGGCGGTCCACCAGGATCGTGTGCATCGCGCACCCCGCGCGCTCGCGCCGCTCCTCGTCGTACAGCCAGCGGTCCTCCACACCTGACGCGGCTCCATGTCACAGACGGCCGGGCTATCTCGTCTCAGGTCTCAGAAACAGACTCTGCAATCTGGAAGGAGACAGTCATGCGAGTGTTCGTGGCAGGCGGGACCGGCGTCATCGGGCGGCGGCTGGTGCCGCAGCTCGTGGCCCGCGGCCACCAGGTGACGGCGACGACGACCAGCGCGGCCAAGCTGGGAGTGCTGGAGCAGCTGGGCGCAGAAGGCGTCGTGATGGACGGGCTGGACGCGGCGTCCGTCGGTGAGGCGGTCGCCAAGTCCCGGCCGGACGTCATCGTGCACCAGATGACGGCCATCTCCGTGGCGCATGCCGGCAAGCCCGATATGAAGCACTTCGACCGCTGGTTCGCCACCACCAGCCGGCTGCGTACCGAGGGAACGGATCACCTGCTCGCCGCTGCCCAGGCCACCGGGGTCCCCCACTTTGTCGCGCAAAGTTATGCCAGCTGGAACGGACTCCGCCAGGGCGGTTGGGTGAAGACCGAGGAGGATCCGCTGGACCTGCTCGCGGACACCGCGGCGCACGACGTGATGGCGGCGGTCCGCCACCTCGAAGAAGCCGTCCTCAAAGCCAGCGTAGCCGGCGGCGCAGTCCTACGCTACGGTGCCCTCTATGGCCCCGGCGCCACCGACGACCAGGTCGAGCTGGTGCGCAAGCGGCAGTTCCCACTCGTCGGCAGCGGCGCCGGCCACTGCTCATGGCTGCATCTCGACGACGCGGCGAGCGCTACCGTTCTGGCAGTGGAACAGCAGGCAAGGGGCGTGTTCAACATCGTCGACGACGAGCCAGCCCCGGCCAGCGAGTGGCTGCCCTACCTCGCTGCGTGCGCGGGCGCCAAGCCGCCCATGCGCGTCCCCCGGTGGCTGGCCCGCCTGCTGGCCGGTAACGTGGCGGTGACTATGATGACCGAAGGGCGCGGCTTCTCCAATGCCAAGGCCAGGCGCGAGCTCGGCTGGCAGCTGCGCTACCCGTCGTGGCGCCGGGGCTTCAAGGAAGGGCTGGCATGACCCGGGCCGAAGAGTTCGAGCAGCTGCGGGCGCTCCTGTTCTCGATCTCCTACCGGCTGCTTGGCAGCGTGGGCGAGGCCGAGGACGCGGTCCAGGAGACCTGGCTGCGCTACCAGGCGTCCCCGACGCCCCCAACCTCCACCAGGGCCTTCCTCTCGGCCATAGTCACCCGCATCTCCATCGACATGCTGCGCTCAGCCCGCTTCCGGCGGGAGCAGTACGTCGGGCAGTGGCTGCCCGAGCCGCTGCTCGCCGACCCTTACGAGGACCCTGCGCGGTCGGCGGAGCTGGCCGACTCCTTGTCCATGGCCGCCCTGCTGCTGCTCGAGCGGCTCAGCCCGCTCGAGCGGGCGGTCTTCGTCCTGCGCGAGGTGTTCGGGTTCAGCTTCCCGGAAGTCGCGTCGGCAGTGGGTAGGTCGGAGGCAGCGTGTCGCCAGCTCGCGGTGCGGGCGCGGCGCCACATGGACGCGGGGCGCCCCCGGTTCGATGCGGACCGCCGCGAGCGGGAGCAGCTGGCGGCGCACTTCTTCGACGCGCTCCGGGAAGGCAACGTCGAAAGCCTGCGGGACCTGCTCGCCGCCGATGTGCACATGGTCGGAGACGGTGGTGGCAAGGCCCCGCAATGGGCTGGGGGCATCGCCGGCGCCCCCAATGTGGCCCGGGTGCTTGCCTCGATCTACCCCCGATTCGTCCAAATCGAGGGCACGGTAGAGCCCCACGATGTCAACGGCCAGCCCGGCGCGATCTTCCGCGACCGCGACAACAAGGTGCTCACTACCTGGACGCTGGACATACTCGACGGGCGAATCCAGACCATCCACGCCGTGATCAACCCCGACAAGCTCGGGCACCTGGGTCCCGTGGCGGACGCCTGGACAGTCATCCGCGAGGCGAGCCAGGCGCGCCAACGTACTGAGCCACTGGAAGCGCCAGCTGCGCTCTAGACGTCCACAAGCAGCCAAGCGACGGCCGACGGCCCGTTCGTCGTGCCCTCCGGCTCGGACCTATACTGCCTTCGACAGCAAAGCATGGATCCACCGAAGCGGCGCCGCCGCCGCCGGCGCCTCGCCGCGCTGGCCGGCACAAGTGCCCGCGGCACTTCGCAGACCGAGATCATGGTCGCCGCGTCCACCGAGACGTACCGCCGCCTTGCAGCTGAGCTCCCGCTTCCCGACGACGCCGTCCTGGAGATCGGGTGTTCCAGTGGCGCCACCACGCAGATCCTCGCCCGGCGCAGCCGGCGTGTCCTCGCCGTAGACGTGTCGGCCCCCTTCGTCGAGCGGGTCCGCGCCGATCTGGCCCACGCATCCGGCGTCACCGCCCTGCAGCTAGACGGGCGCGACGTCCCGGACCTCGCCGCCCACCTCCCCAATCCGGACCTGATCTTCGTCGACATCGGAGGCAACGCCCAGCTCGACAACGTGGTGCTGCAGGTGCGCCAGTGCCTGATGACGTTCTCGCCGCGCGTGCTGGTCGTGAAGAGCGCCGAGCTGAGCGCCCTCTGCTCCCTTGTCACCTGGCACGAGGCGCCCGAGCACGATCCACTCCGACCACGTTCCACTGAAGGCACCGGCGCCGTGCTCGCGAACCTGCTGGACCTCTCGCGCAGCAGCAGCAGCGTCAACCGCGTCTACGCCGCGCGCCGTCTCGGCGTGCTCCGCTCGCGCCACCCATCGCCGGAGGCCGACCGGCGCCTTGAGGAGCTGGCCGAAGACCCCGATGAGCGCGTGAGCCGCATGGCCCGCCTCAAGCTCCAGGGGCACCCCGACACTCACTACTCCCACCCATAAGCCACTCGGCCAATGCTCGCATGTCCGCCTCCCAGCTTTCCGGCAGGACCGACTCCCAGCACCACGGCTCCCAGCGCGGGTCGTACCGCTCAGGCTCCAGGTAGCGCTCCTCCAGCGGCCAGATGGTCGTGATTGCCATGTAGCGCCACAGCGGCACATACGTGGCCAGTTCGTCCCGGTTCGGGCGCGCGACTTCGCAATAACCGCGCAGGTATTCGTCGCGTTCCGCGCCCCGCTGCCCGATGCAATACATCAACGCCCACATGAAGTCGAATCCACGCGGCAGCACCGTGGTGTTGTCGAAGTCCACCACCGCCCGGACCCGGTCGTCCGGACCAAACAGGACATTGGTGTCAAGCAAGTCCCCGTGGACCCACTGCATCGGCATCGCCATGACGTGAGCGTGCTCGTCCGGGTGCCGTGCCAGGTACGCCAACCGCCGTCGCACGTCGTCCACCGTCAGCCGGTCAAGCGCCGTGCTCCCCCGCTCCGCCGCACCCAGCAGCTGCTCGAAGCGACGCACCGTGTCCTCGGCAGAGCGCACGGTCCACGGCTCCCGCAACGGTCGCCACGGCTCCCCCAACGCCAGCACGGCGCGCCCCACCGTCTCGCCCAGCGACCGAGCTGCCGTCGCGGAGCACTCGCCCCGCACCACGTGACCCCCCGCGATGTCCGCAAACAGGACATAACTCGCATCCGGCGCCCAAGTGATCTGCCCTCCGTCCCGGTTAGCGACAATCGCCGCCACGGGCACTCCGCGAGCGAAGCAGTGGTGCTGAGCCTTCACCGAGCGCGTCACGTCTTCCCGTTGAAAGTACGCCGGGTTGTAGCGCTTCAGCGCATACGATCCCGCCCAAACGCTCCCCGTCTCAGCCCCACCAGGCGGCCCAGGTGCTTCGGACGCGCTGGGCACGCCAACGCGCGCCACCCAGTTGATCGAACCGTGCTGAAACGGCGCGAGCGTGACACCGCGGAGGCCGTACGCCCTGGCCAGCACCTCCCAAGCGAATGCCTCCGGCGATCCTGACGTGAGTGGGACAACCTCCTCCATGCTCATCCTCCCGCCGAGGGTAGCGCCCGATCGAGAGGAGCCGCCCAGTGCTCAGATCCCCCAAACAATTGCGCTCTAGAATCAGGCCGTCAAACGTACAACCGATTTCCTGACGCAATCAGAACCGCGCGGATGTGCCGCGTGAGGAACGGAACTGGGTATGGCTAAGCTCGTGTTCGGAGTGAACCAGTCCCTGGACGGCTACGTCGACCATATGGCGTTTGGGCTAAACCCTACGCCCTTCCGCCACTTCATCGAGGAGGCGCAGGGGCAGGCGGGCAGTGTCTACGAAGTTGCTGGCCCGAACCTGGCACAAAGCCTCACCGAGCTTGGCCTGATCGACGAGTATCGGATCTACCTGCACCCCGTCGTACTTGGTCACGGCAAGCCATATTTCGCCGGGCCGCGGCCGCCGCTCCGCCTTGTGGCTAACGATCGGATTGGCGAGGATGTGATCAGGTTGACCTACGTTCCTGCTTGATCTCGCGAGGCGCCGGATGGAAACCGCGGCTGAAATCTGATCGTCGATTGGGCACAGTCATCAAGGTGCACGCGCTCCGGGGGGGCGCAGGCGCCACCAGGGCATCGTTCGCAGCACCGTGGCGCTACTTCTGCGCCGATTTCTCCTTGATCAGCGCGTTCAGCTTTGGCGCGACCACGTCCGCGAACTGCCTGGCGGTGATCTCGCCGCGCATCACCTTGTCCCGCTCCGGGTTCCAGATGGCGCCCCAGTCGTTCCAGCCGATGCTGGGCGTCACCGGCTGCACCTTGCCGGGCTTCATCGCGTCCAGGAAGACCTGGTTGCTCTGCCGCGAGGGAGGCTGCTTGGCGAGGTACTTCTCCAGCGTCGCCTTGTCCTTCACCGTGGGGATGGAAACGCCGGACTCGATGTTGAGCGTCTGCCCTTCGGGGCCGGTCCACGCCTTAAGGAACTCCCAGACTACTTCCGGATGCTTCGTGGAGGCGCCCGCCGTCGGGCCGGACTGGAGGAAGACGTTCGCCTCCTTCTTAGCCTTGGGCAGCGGGTAGGCCTCGTACTTCACGCCAGTCATCTTGCGCAGGTCCGGCAGCGCCCAGCGCCCCATCCACCACATGGCAACGGTGCCCTGCTGGAACGCCTGATTGATGTTCTGCGCGCCCATGGCCGTGAGGTCGGCGGCGAGTCCCGCCACCTTGTGCTTGGCGTGGAGGTCGCCCACCCACTGCAGCGCCTCGATGGCTGCGGGCTGGTCCAGGAGCGTCTTGGAGACATCCTTGTCGAAGAGGTCGCCATTGTTCTGCCACACTGGGATGTACCAGTTGCCGGAGAGGTTGAACGCGCCCATGCGGCTGAACTTCCCGCTCGCGTCGCGCTGGGTGAAGCGGCGGGCGGTCTCCAGGAAGTCGTCCCACGTCCAGCCGGGCTTGGGCAGCGCCACGCCGGCCTGCTGCATCGCGGTCTCGTTGACCCAGATCACGTGCGGCGAGTAGTCCTTGGGCAGGCCGTGCAGCTTACCCCTGAACCGGGAGAGCTCGAGCAGCTCCGGGTAGTAGTCCTGGGTGGCCTTGTCCTTTGAGGCAATCGCGGTCAGGTCGTAGTACCCGCCGCGCGAAGCGAGGATGGGCAGGTTCTCGCCGTTCATATAGAAGGAGTCCGGCAGCGTCCCGCCCACGAGCAGCGAGATGAGCTTCTCGTCATAGCTGCCGGACTGGCTGTTGTGGTACTCGGCCTCCGCCTTCCACTGTTTCGCGGCGAACCTCTCGTTGAAGAGCTTGACCGCCGCCTCCAGCTCGTCCAGCTGCGCCTGCGCTGAGCCGCGGTGCATCACCCGGATAGTCGCAGGGCCGCTGGTCTTGACGCCCGGCGCCCCGCCGCTTTCACCACTGGCGCCGCACGCCGCCAGCGCCGCGGCGCCCCACACCGCCGCTCCTCCCAGTACGGTCCGCCGCGTGTTCGTCGCATTCATGATCCCTTATCCTGCCGGTTTGGAGGCAGCGAAGCCACCTGTGCCTCGACTACCCGCTGCGTGTACCCCTCAGGGGCAGGTGCACCACGCAGAGCAGTTGGATGACCGGATGCGTTACGATGGCCGCGGCACATGGACGGGTCCGTGTCGGCGCCGCCCGAGTTCGACTGGCGACCGCTCGTCGCCGACGACGCGCCAGCGCTGCGCCGCCTGGTTGCGGAGTGTGACCGGGCCCCCAACGCGGAAGGAGCATACGCGTACACGCTCCCGTCCCTCGAACGGGTGCTCGCCAGCGACGGCGAGAGCATGGCGGCCCGAGATTCGCTGTGCGCCGTGGACGGCCACGGACGTGTGGCCGCCGCGGCGTGGGCGCGGGTGCCGCCCGGCGTGCGCCACGAATACCGTGGGCTCTTGCTCGGCGCCGTCCATCCCCGCAACCGGTGCCGCGGCCTGGGGTCCTTTCTGCTGCAGTGGGCGGAGCGGCGGGCACGTGCCCTCCTGACCGCGCTGCCGGACGATCGCCACAAGATCCTGCGGATCGAATTCCCCGGTAGCCGCGACGACGCCGTGCCGCTGTACGGACGGCGGGGTTTCAGCCTGCACCACACAGAGATCGAGATGGAGCGCGACCTGCGCGCGCCCATTCCGCAGGCACCGCTGCCTAGGGACCTGGAGCTAGTCGAGTGGGCTCCTGAGTGGGAGCAGGCGTTCTACGAGACCTGGGCGGACGCATTCAGCGATCGGCCGGGACGGGCCGCATGGACTCGCGGCGAGTGGGTCGCCGGGTTCGGCGGCGGCAGCGCGTTTCGCCCCGACCTGTCTTGGCTCGCCCTGCACCGCATCCAGGGCGACGCCGCGGCAAGGGTGCCGGGACCGCTCCGCACCCGAACGAGCGTGGCGACTGCCGGCTACGTCTTGTGCGACGTGCGTGAGTTGCGTCCAACCACGGTATCCCCAGTACGTGCCCGGTCAGGAGAAGCTGTGCAGCGCGTCGGCGGGATCCGGCAGGTGGGCGTGCGCCCCGCGTGGCGCGGCCGGGGTGTCGCCACCGCGCTTTTGTGCGCAGCGATGCGCGCCTTCCGCGCAGAGGGGATCGAGCGCGCGATGCTCGAAGTGAACGCGAACAACAGCGCAGCGCGGCGCCTTTACGAGCGGCTGGGCTTCATCGCCGGCAGCAGGTTCACCGTCTTCACGAAGCCAGCACCTGCCTTGGGTGCCCCCGGCAGCTGAACTACCCGGAATTGCGCGCCCACTATCGCTCAGTACGGCACACAGGCTTAGTCAGCCTCCCACTTCAGGAGGACGTGGGTGTCGGTCGTGCCGGTTACCTTAAACCCCAGCCGTTCGTAGAGCGCAATCGCCCGGTTCTTGCGGAAAGTGCCAAGATGCACGGGCACGGGCACCCGCCGCTGGCGGGCACGCGCGATGACGGCGTGCAGAATGCCGGAGCCGATGCGGCGACCCTGGAATGCCGGGTGAATTACGATCTCACGGACGTGGAGGTCGTCTGGACGCTCCTCTATGCACACGTACCCGCACGGCTCGCCGTCGGCGAGCACAACCTCGAACCGGGCATCCCGCCGGTCGCTCTCGAAGAACCGGTCCTGCGCCACCTCGTTCAGGGGCCAAACTGCGCCTCGGATGGCTCGCGGTAGGCCAGGTGGTGCGCCTGCCGGGCGAACTCGGTGTCGCCCTCCGTCGCTGGCCGGCGCGTGACGTCGACGTGAAGTGGTTCTCGATCGCGCGGCGCGGGTGACACGTCCGCTGCATAGTACTGCACCTGGCGAGGCACAAGAGGCACACGTGGTACAGCCCATGACCTGTCAGGCGTGGCATGGAGGTCACGCACGGTCTACACTGTCGGTAGCGCATGTTTCCCGACATGCGGCCGTTGCGCCGCGCCTAACTCGGAGCAAGCCCACACGCTCCAGTTCCGTGTGCCGCTCCGCCTCTGCGGGCGTTGAGCGTCTACGGCTTGCTGCCGCGTCCGGTTCTCCAGCCGGTCCATTTCGTCTCTCGTCCCGGTGCTGTGGCTGGCCGCGTCCACGGCTCGCCCGGCACCCCGCACGCACCTCAAGGGAGCTCCCTCATGCGCCGCATCGCGGCCGTTGTGGTCAACCACAATACCTCGCCCTATACCGAGCTGCTGCTTCGCTCGCTTTTCGCCACGCACACGCCTGCCGGGGACCTGGGCCTGTCCGTCACCGTTCTGGACAACGAGTCCGAGGACGACACGTCCGGCCTGCGCGCCTACGCCGCGCGGGTGGGCGTCCCCGTGCTCCCTTCTGGCTTTACTACCCACACCAGGCACAACTCGCACGGCGAGATCCTACGCCGCTTCGTCCTCGACCACCCTGACGCGCCGCACTATCTCTTCCTCGACGCCGAAGCGGTCTTCTCGCAGCCAAACGCAATCTCCACAATGGGCGGCGAGCTGGACGCCGCACCAGACGACGTGTTCGCCGTTGGCGCCCGTATCGCCTCCCCCTGGGAGCCCGAGACGCACAACGTTGTCGAGCCGGAGCGGATCGCCAACCTCTACGACCGCCGGCTCCACCCATACTGCGCGCTCTTCCGGAATACCCCGCTCTTCCGCCGCGTCGCCGACCAGATCGGCTTCCACTGCTACCGTGCGCTGTGGGCTGAGCGCGAGCAGTACCTTGACACGTGCGAGATGCTGTCCGTCGCGATGCAGGCGTTCGGCTACCGGTACCTCCGCTCATCCGCCCTCGTCGCGCACTTTTTCGCCGTCTCCTACGACATGTACGGCCATGAGCGCCTGGTCGCCCTGGCGAAGCAACGCGACATCCTCTTGCAGCGGCTTCGTGAGGTCCGACCGACCAGCGGGCCGCACGGCGACGGCGGCACAAGTGGGAGGACACGATGAACAGCCCTTCAGCGCCTCCTATCGGCTACGGCATCGGGCCCTGACACACCAATTACGGCATTCGGGTCTGGCGGTCGCCGTGACGGGTAGCGAGAGAGTCGGCATCAGGTGCCGTCTCTCGATTGGCTGCCGCCGCTCAGACCGCTCGAACGTCGGCGAGCCGCTTGACTGCGTACTCGTCGTCCCAGCAGACGGCGGCTTCCCATGCGGCCGACGCTTGCGCGGCGATGTCGTGCGCCTCGTCGTCGAGACCGGCAGCGTTGTGGGGCAGCACCAGGTCGAGGTCGGGGACGTCGACGTGCGCCTCGTCCCAGTCGATCAGCGCGACCCGATCTGCG
Source organism: uncultured Chloroflexota bacterium (assembly GCA_902805635.1). Classification (GTDB taxonomy): domain Bacteria; phylum Chloroflexota; class UBA11872; order UBA12225; family UBA12225; genus CADCTC01. The sequence continues at coordinate 872 of CADCTC010000251.1, read as the reverse complement.
GTCATGCGGATGTTGCGCGGGTTGGGATCGCCGTGGACGACGCAGGTCTGACGTCCGACGAGCAGCGCCCACGCTGCTCGGCAGCGCGCAACGCCCTCAGGCGGCATCGCGCCGAGGTCGATCTTCGTCCCGGTCTCGGCGTGCAGGAGGTCGGTCGACGATCGCCAGCCCGGGCGCTGCGGCCACCCCGCCGTCAACCGATGCAGCTGGCGGAGCGTGTCGGCCACGCGACGCCAGTCGGCCTCCGTCTCGGGCGGTCCGCCCTCGACGTAGGTCATCACCACCACACCGTCGGCGAACAGCCGGCCGTCCGTCGTCGGGATCGGCACCGGCACGGTCAGACCTGCACGGTCGAGGCGCTGGAGGAGCTCGGTCTCCCACGCGAGATCAGCGTCGCTCCTGACACCGCGACGAGCGACCGCGAGGTGCCCGTTGACGCGCACGGTCCACACGTCGTTGGCCACGCCGCCAGCGAGCGGTTCGATGCGCGCGACGTCGTCACCCCACTGCTTGAGCGCCTCCCATCCCATTGGCTACATCATCCCCTTCACGCATCGCAAGATCATGCCCTATCGACACAAACGGAATGCGTTCCATTCGTCGGCATAACTGTCATTGTCCCGCGAGTGCAGCCAGTATGCGATTTTACCGTATGTGCAGGAGTTCTGCATTTCACAATGAGTTTAGCAGGTTACTTAATGGAGGAGAGCGGTGTGATTCCGCCGCACCTGGTCCTCAATCAAGTACTCCAGAGTGGTGGTAACGCTGGTGGCATGGGACCGAGAACCACGTGGAAGCCGTGCGAAATCAGTGCCGCTGAGCATCGGGAGTTGGTTGACGCGCTCCTCACGCTGGATGTCCAGCAGGCGCGG
>CADCTC010000250.1 GCA_902805635.1 uncultured Chloroflexota bacterium | reverse complement strand
TTGATGCCGAGACGTGGGCGGCGTGCCTGGGAGAGAAGGACGGCTCGCCCGCACGCTGGCGCGTTGGTGAGGGCCGCTCGCCGCGCACCATCGGCAGCGATGCTGTGTTCGGCGCGCTCCTGCGCTGCTCCGACTGTGACGGTCCGATGTACTACCGCAAGATTGACACTCGGATGAAGGCCGGCAATACGGACAACCCGCTGTACCTGTGCGGTACCTACGTCCGGCATCAGGGGTGCAGCCCCCACCAGATGCGGGAATCGGAGATCCTCGACCTCCTACGCCCCATTGTGGCGGACGTGCTGCGACTGCTGGACACTGAGGCGCTGGTACGCGAAGACCTGGCGCGGGAGCAAGCGAAGGATGAGCGGCCGGTGCTGGAGGCCGAGCTGCACACCATCGAGCAGGCGAAAGCCTTAGTCCGGGAGGACCGCTACATCAAGCGCATCATCGGGGATGCCGACTTCGAGCAGTCCATGCGGGCATTCAACCTGCGCGAGGATGAACTCACCCGGAAGCTGGCGGCGCTGGTAGCAGCCGACACGGGTGGTGTCGAGTCGCAGCTCAGGGCACTGCACCAGTGGATCGGGCCCGCCGGCGTGGAGAACCTGGTGCAGTCCAATAACCGCGACTTCTGGCGCCTACTGGCGGCGCGACTCTTCGCACACATCACCCCTGGCTATGAGGCGAGAGGCGAACGCCGGAAGGCGCGCGTCTGGATTGACCCCGATCAGTGCGTGCTGCGGCCAGAGATTGAGCCCATGCTCAATCCTGAACGGGCGAGACTGGACATATCCGAGACACCCATCAGCTTGATCAGGTTGGGCCAGAAGTCGGACTGGTCCCACTTGTCTCGCTTGATGAAAGGGTCCAGCGGGCGGATGACGTTCTTGGCGGCAAAGACGGCGTACGGGACGAGTCCGCGACCGGTGCGGAAGAAGACGTCCGGCACGTCGCCGGCGGCGACCCAGACCGCCTGCTCGTCGGCCGCGGAGACATCCGTCTTGCGGGGCACGATGGCGGTCTGAATGCCGGACTTCGCCGGGAACGCAGTGTAGTAGCCCTCCAGCCACAGGCCAAACGGGCTGTTGGAGGCGTCCCACTGCTGCACGCGGATCGGGCCGAGGTCCTTCTCCTTGGTGGGTGGCTGCGCCGTTGCGCCGATGGCGCACGCCGCGGCGCCGGCGAGCACCGCGGTGGCGGACGCCACGGAGCGTGTCTGGAAGTGGCGGCGAGTAATGGGTGCGGTCACGCGTGTTCTCCTCGGGCTAGTGCCCCCAGCCTACTGCGTCAGCGCGCATTCTGCATTATCGGGTGTCGGGCCGGGTGCCCAGGCGGGTGGAAATGCTCCTCGCGCTCGATCCACGCCTCCGTGAGCCCCACGCGCTCCAGCAGCGCTTCGGCGGTGAGTAGTGGATCGTCGAACCGGGCCGTCCACCCCTGCAGCTCCGCCTCCAGCGCCTCACGCACTTCCTGGTGAGCCGTATCTGCGACCAGGTTGTCGAGCTGATAGGGATCGGACTCGTTGTCGTACAGCACCCAGGGACCGTTCACGTCGCGCGCGTAGGTGTGCCGGACGGTGCGCACGCCGCGCCATGGCTGCAGCCCCTCGGCGAGCGCCTGATCGCAGCAGACCATCTCGCCCATGTAAACCGACGTCGGGCGGTCACCCCCACCCGTCGCACCCGCCGTACCTGCCTGGCCGGCGTCACGGCCCGCGCCGAGAATGTGGTGTGACAGGTCGCGCCCCTCCATTGCACCCGGCACGGGTACGCCGAGCAGGCCCAGCAGGGTAGGGGCGTAGTCCAGCACCCCAATCAGCAGGTCGCTGGTGGCGCCACGCGCGTCCGCCGGGATGCGGTCTCCAAAGCGCATCACCAGCGGCACGTTGGCCGACTCCTCCCACGGCTGTTGCTTGTTGTGATGCCCGTGCGACCCGAGCATCGTGCCGTGGTCGCTGGAGTAGACCACCAGCGTGTCGTCCAGCACGCCTCGCGCGCGCAGGAAGTCCACCAGCCGCCCAATCTGCCGGTCCAGCCCGGTGACGTGCGCGTAGTAGTCGGCCAGGTCCCTGCGCTCCGTCTCCGACTCCGGGCAATTGGGTCGCAGCGTCACCCGAGCGGGGTCGTAGCGCCCTTCCGTGCCGGGCGGGATCGGCCGGTACGGGCTGTGCGGCGGACCGTATGAGAGGAAGAGGCAGAACGGCGCCTCCGCGTGCGCGTCCTCGTGGTCGCGCAGCCACTCCAGCGCGATGTCCGTCTGCACCTCCGGCTCGTACCGCCCTTCCATGATGACCGGCGTGGGGTCGCCGTTCACGTGGAGCTTGGGGACCATGTACTGGTGGTGGCACTCCCACGACGCCCAGAGATCGTCGAAGCCGAGGCGCTTTGGGCCGGGCCGCGTGAACCGATCCCGCGGCCAGCCCCCGACGTGCCACTTGCCGATGTACCCCCGCCGGTAGCCCACCTCCGCCAGCGAGCGGGCGATGGAGGGCGTCTCCGGCCCCGTGCGCACCGGCAGGTCGTTGCTGACCGCGCCGTGGCGTAGCGGCCACTGGCCGGTGAGGAGGCTGCCACGCATAGGCGTACACACCGGCGTGTTCGCCACGGCATTGCTGAAGCAGATCCCCTCGGCGGCCAGCGAGTCCAGTACGGGCGACTGCACCTCCGGATTGACGTACCCCAGCGCATGGGCGCGGTGCTCATCGCCGAACAGGAACAGGAGATTCGGACGCTTAGCAGAAGACATGGCGGCAGGTCCGGTGCAGTCTACTGCATCTGGACACGTGCTGGGCTAGCTTGCAGGGCGAGCGGCTGCCGATACTCTCGCCATGAGCTCGAAGCCCGATGGCGTCGATGGCGTAGACGAGGTGCTCGCCGCGGTCAACGCACTATGGGGTCGCCGTCTCCGACTGCTGTATCGGTTCCCTACCGGGGCCGAAGGCGTCTACGCGGTCGAGGACGACGCGGAGGGGGAAAGGTATGCGCTGCGGTACTGGCTTGGAGCGGCGCATCTTGAGGCGGTATTTGCCGAGATCTACCAGAGACTGGACCGCATACGTGTCCGAGGCGTACCGGTGCCTCGCAGCATCGCCGGTCACGTCGGACCGGCGTACGTCGAGCTGGCCGAGTGGATGGACGGAGCGCCACCTCGCGAGACTGACGACCAGCTGATCGACAGCGTGCTGGCCGTACTCCGTTCGATGCGCCACGCCGCCGTCGGAGACGGGGCCGCATGGGGTCCCTGGCTCCTGAGTTCAATCGCAGATGAAGCGCGCGACTTCTTCCGCCCGGCGAAGCTCCGCACCGCCGGCGGCGAGGGTGCCGCGATCCTCTCGGCCGCGCAGGGGATCATGCGGCGGTTCGCCCCAGGTGACCTCATGGCCGAGGACATCGTCCACGGCGACTTTGGGCTGGCGAATGTCCTGGCGCGCGCCGGCGCCATCGTCGCCGTGGTCGACTGGTCCGGCTGCCGCGACGGGTCGGGGTGTTTCGACGTGACCGCACTGTGGTGGGGGCTCGCTGGGGCGGGCGCAGACCCCGCCGCTCTGGCGCGCGTCCGCCGCGCGCTCGACTCGTGGCCGCCGGCCGCGCGGGCGACCTGCGCGGCCCACTACGCGGCTCGCGAGGCCGCGTCGGCGCTCGGGACCGACCGACAGGACACGGTTATTGCGCGAGCGTGGAGCGAGCTCTCCGTCGCGGACCGCCTGTCGTCGGCGGGCAGCCGTCAAAGGCGCCGGTGATCACCCCGAGCAGGTCCCCCCTGGTTTTCCGTCTTGAGCGGCGCGTCACCGGCCACGCTGACCTGGGGTGCCTCCATCGAAAGTACCCGTTAAGCGCTCGTAGACCCACTGCACGCCCCTGGAACTGCCCTTTTCAACAGCCTGCCGTCTTCTGGGTACTTGTGACGAACACCAAATGGCATGTGGCCGCTGGCAGGCTTGTGGATAGAGGGGGCTCCCCAAAAGGATGTTAGGCGGAGCGCTCCGCGGCGCCGGCGCCGCGGAGCTGTTCGGCCGAGCGCTCCTATGCGACATTCGATTGAAGCTGCAACAGCAGTTGTCCCACTTCCCGAGGCTCGGTACGATCGCCCGGCCCGGCAGGAGACCCAACAGCGCATGATCCCCTCCTCCCGCGACCAGCTACTGCAACACCTCGCCGACCTGATCACGCGCATCGAACGGCCGCACCCGATCCGGGTCGCCATAGACGGGGTTGATGGCGCCGGTAAGACAATGTTGGCGGACGAACTCGTCCGGCACTTCGAACACCGGGGTCGTCACGTCATCCGGGCGTCCATCGACGGCTTCCACCGACCGCGGGCGGAGCGATACCGCCGCGGTTCGGACTCGCCCGAGGGGTTCTATCACGGCTCCTTCGACCACGCAGCACTGCGCGCCGACCTCCTCGAACCCTGTGGGCCAGGTGGCCTCCGACGGTACCGGCATGCTGTCTTCGACTGGCGCGCCGATGCGCCCGTCGATGCCCCCCCGGACGAGGCCCCGGCCGACGCCGTACTGCTGTTCGACGGCATCTTCTGCCAGCGACCCGAACTGATCGACCATTGGGACCTTCGCATCTTCCTCGACGTCCCCTTCGAAGAAACCTGGCGTCGCATGGCCGTGCGCGACCTAACCCCCACGAGTTCTCTGGAGGAAATGGAGCGCCGGTTCCGGACACGGTACGCACCGGGACAGCAGCTATACCTGGCAACAGCGCAACCACGTGAACGCGCCCACATCGTCATCGACAACACCGACCCCTGTCATCCCCTCATGATCCGCGACCACGACCCTGAGCCCTAGCACCGCGGAGTGCTGGCGGCGTCGGCAGGTAAGGAAGTCGGGAGGAGTGGTCGGTGGGGGGAGCTGGAGGACGCCGCAGGTCGCGTGGCATCTGACAGCACCTGGTTAAGTCGGATTCACGGTTCCCTCTGGTACGGGGAGCGGACTGCCCGTGAGATAAGCCCGGACGAACGCCGCACTCTGTGTCACCGAGACCCGCTCAAACGCCTCCAGCGCCTCGTCGGGCACGCGGCGGAGCAGCTCTGTCTCTACGGCCGCGTAGCGCCTCGGGAAGTCCTCAGCTGTGCCGTCGCGGCGCACCTCGGCCGGCGGCAACGCCCTGAAGCGAAGCAGCCGGTCCAGCCCAGGGGGCAGTGCGGCCACGGACAACACCAACTGCGCCCACGCGAGCACGTGCCGCAATGGGGCGAACGGCAGGACGTCCTCCGGGGTGCCGTGGTGCGTGCCGGCGTGCCCGGCCACGGCAGCGCGCAGCGCCGTCACAGCGGACGGGAGCCAGGGGCCGGTGCTGGCCGCGCGGCGCTCCATCACAACCAGCAGTGCGGTCCGGAGCTCGCGGCGCGCCTGACGCCCGCCGGCGTGCCGCTCCGCGCGGCTCGTGTGCGGGCGGTGGACGACCAGCACTTCTTGCTCGTCGGCGATCAGGTGGCACAGGCACCCGGCCACCAGCGCGCGGCCCGCGGACGACAGACGGTGCGAAGCGAGCTCCGGGTGCGCCGACAGCAGTTGGACCGCGCCGCTGACCTCGTCGCCGTTCGGATCGTCTCGGTAGTGCGTCGTGCGCCGCGGCAGACCGAGGAGGTTGCTCACATCCGGCGCAACGCTGCCAAGTGCGAAGGATGGTCTGTCCGCCGCCGACAGCGGCAGGACATCGGCCACGCGGCCGGCGAGAAAGAGGTGCACGAACTCCGAAGGCATGGCCAGACCGGTTGTTTGCACTCTAGCATCGCGCACTGGTGCGCAGCAGCCGACTATCTGGTGAGGCGCCATGTACCCACAGCCTGCCAGCCTGTCCAAAAAGGCAGCCTAGTGCAGGATCAGGCGACCTTTTCCATGAGGGACAGATGCGGCTCGTAGGGGCACTCGAACGCGGCGCAGACGCGCTCGGCGAGTTCATGGGCGGT
>CADCTC010000249.1 GCA_902805635.1 uncultured Chloroflexota bacterium | reverse complement strand
GCACCACGGTGGGGTAGCGGTAGTACGGCCCGCCGCAGGTGGCACAGCCGCCCATGGAGATGACCCACTTGGGCTCGGGCATCTGCGCGTACAGGCGCTGAACCGCCGGCGCCATCTTGGTGGTAACGGTGCCGGAGACGATCATCAGGTCGCTCTGGCGCGGCGTGGCGCCCACCTGACCGATGAGCCCGAACCGGTCGAGGTCGTGCTTCGCCATGAAGGTGGCGATCATCTCGATGGCGCAGCAGGCCAGGCCGAACGTCATCGGCCACAGCGAACTCTTGCGCGCCCACTGGAAGACCTGGTCGATCCCGGTGGTGACCACGCCCTGCGGCAGGCGGGCATAAAGGTTATCCGGCTGCGGATCCCGGTTGGGGCCCGGAATGCCGCCACCCACGGCCGACTGGTTGCCGATCACCGGGGGCTGCGGACGCAGCGCCTGCAAGCCCTGCACGTTCTGCGGGGTCATTCCCATCTCAGCATTCCCTTTTTCCAGGCATACAGCAAACCGAACAGCAGCATGCTCAGGAACAGCATGACTTCCCAGAACACCACCGGCCCTAGCTGGCGGTTCACGACGGCCCACGGAAAGAGGAAGACGGCCTCAATCTCGAAGACCAGGAAGAGGATGGCGTACAGATAGTACCGAAGGTTCATCTGGTTCCATCCCTGCCCGATCGGCACCATGCCGCACTCGTAGATGCTGGCCTTAGTGCGCCCGCGAATGCGCGGCGCGAGCAGGTTGGCGACGAACAGCGTGGACGCGACGAAAAGCACCCCCACCAGGATCGAAACGATCACCGGCGTCCAAGTTGCGGCGTAGACATCGACCGTCATGACACCCTTCCTCCCACTTTGTTCATTTTCTCACAAAGTCCATCCATGCGGCCCGCCGACTTGCCTGCGCCCCCGACCCCCATCATAATGTGTCTCGCCGATGGCTACGGTGATACAGGATCGTCCCGCGCCAGGCGCAGCAGGGGCAACGGGCACGACGGGCGCAGCGGTGGCAGCGGGCACATCTGCCGGGGCGGATACACCGGGCGCACCGGGTGCACCGGGCGGAGACGCAGGACCGGAAGCCGCCGCCCCGTCCGTCCGGGTGCCCGCGTTGGCGCCACCGCCCGTGATGCAGCGCGCCAACCTCTGGGGACGCACGCGCGCCTGGCTGCGCCTGGCCTACTCCGACCTTGGCTCTAAGGAGCACCAGGTGCTCCTCGAATGGATCATCTGGCTGGTCATCGTCTCGGTAGTGGTGACCGTGCTCCAGCACGACCACGCCCTTGATGAGCAGTACCACACACTCTTCCGCGTGGTGGAAGCCATCATCTTTGTCCTGTTCGCTACCGACTACGCGCTCAACCTGGCCCACGCCGCCAGCAAGCGCGGCTACGCGCTCAGCTTCGCCGGCATCGTCGACCTCGCCGCCATCCTGCCCAGCCTGATCCTGTTCGTGGACGTCAACTCCGTCAAGTTCCTACGCAGCCTGCGCTTCCTGCGCTTCCTGCGTATCCTGCAAGTGATCAAGGCGGTGCAGCACCGCCAGCAGATCCAGGGTGCAGACGACGAGAACCGCAGCCTGCTGCTCGACCTGCAGCTCGGCGTCATCGGCATCTCCGCTTTCCTGCTGCTGGTCCCCGACGATGGCCTGCGTAATGAGCTGCTGATGTACACGCTGGGCGCCGCCATCACCGTCGGCCTGCGCCGCTGGCTCGCCTTCCGCCAGCAGCCCACACTGTCGGTGGTCGTGCTGGTGCTGAGCGTCATCGGCGTCATGCTCTACGCCCTCGCGCTGGACGGTGCCGGCGAGGCCGACCGCGCCGTCTGGATGCTCGTCGGCACCGTCATCCTCGCCACCATCACCTGGCTCCAGATCGAAAGCCCCGCCGGCGGGTTGTAACCCCACCAGTCGGTTGTCCGGTCCTGCCAGGAGGCCGGCGAAGCTCATAAGGTCAGTCGGACGAGCTACTCGACCGGCACGAGAGAGGCGCGCAGCTCCCTCGCAACCTCTTCGGCATCCGTGTCGGTGCTCAGTCGCAGGATCCAGTTGGCGCGTTCCGGCTCAGGCGCATCGATAAGGAAGCCGTTTGCTTCAAGGAACGCGTCTATCGCGATCAGCGCCGTGCGCTTGTTGCCGTCGATGAATGCCTGCGCCTCGCTGATGCCGTGCGCCAGCATCACCGCCTGTTGGGCAAGATCGGCCCCACTGTAATAGGCGTGAGTCCGCGGACGGTCGACGGCGCTACTCAGTTTGCCTTCGTTTGCTCCGAGCCGCGCCCGCGCCTCATCCATGCCGATGTCAAAGATGTCAGCATGAAACTGGAGCACGTCCTCCAGCGAAGGGTAGACGACTTCCGGAGCTCCGCTAGCATTGTTTCTCTCGCCGGCCGTAGGTCACCCCTCGCGCTGCCCGCCTGTCTTCGACTGCGAGGGCACCGGGAACTCCTTAGAAGCACGATCATGGGCATCGAGAATCGCGAGGGCTTTCCGATTGCGCGCGACCGCGCGGCGGGAGATCGCGCGAAAGTCTGACCCGGCCCGATTCGCCGGCTCATGCTGCGTCTCGCGGCGCTCAGTAATCGCCATCGCCATGCTCCTCGTTAGACCAGAACCCTGCGCACACGCGCCTGACCCGGCATCACCAAAAGCGTACACGCCCGGGCATGACCGACATGTGCGCCACGTTGGCCCTCACCGACCACCAGCACTAGTCTTTCCCCACGCGCCCGTTTTCGCACCTGCTCGTCAGCATGCGGTGGACGTCGTCGGCAATGACCGTCTCTGAGTCATCCTCAGGCCGGTAGCCGATCACGCGGCGCGCGTTGGCGATGCTCCAGAAGCCGCGCGTGTTATTGGAGACGCCGTAGAAGATCTGGAACGGGATGCCGTGCTCGTCCTCTATGGAAGGCGTCTCTATGGAACGCACGAACAGCTGCTGGTTGTCGCGCGCGCTGATGAACGCGCCCAGGTACCGCTTGAGCTGCTCCGGCGTCTTGAACTCCTCTCCCCGCTGCGCGCGCGGGGCGCCAATGCGCACCTGCACCACCTCAAGCTTGCGCCCGAACGCCCCGCTGGCATACGTGAAGCCCAGCGCCTCATAGGCGATCTTGGCCCAGCCGTAGTAGTTGTCGGACTTGGGCAGCGACTCGGGCCCAATCCCGTCGATGGTGCGCGCGTGGATCAGCGGCTCGTACCAGTCGGCGGCGTGGTTGGAGCTGGCCACCACCACGCGGCGCACGTTCTCCTCCAGCGCCAGCCGGTAGACGTGCTCCGCCATGTCTACGTTGGGTCGCTCGTCCAGGTACGTCTTCCCCGCACCGGTCACCCCCTTGCCGCTGGGGCGGTAATACCCCAGATGCACGATGGCGTCCGCCCCCTTGAAGTGCGGGCGGTTCTTCTCCAGATCCGGGTCCAGCAGGTCGGCCACCTGCGCGCCGTCCACCTCGGCGCCGTCGCGGTTGGTGGTCTTCACGTCCAACAACACCAGGTCATAGCGCTGGCGAAACGCGGGCAGCAGCTGCGACGCGACGTAGCCGGTGGCGCCGGTCACCACCACGCGCGGTCGCTGCGCCGGCGGCGCCGGCAGCCTGGAAGAGATGGGAAACTCTGTGGAGCTCATACTACGAGGAGGGTAGCCATTCCGAACATAGAGTGGTCTCAGCGCCTCGCACAGCTGCGGACCCGGGCGGATGCGCTGCTCGCCGTGCAGGCAATGCCTGCACGCCTCCCGCTGGACCAGGCGCGGGACGGTTTCCGCCGCCTGCGCGACGAGGTACAGCCGCTTCTGGCTAGCGCCGCCGAGGCGTACCGCCCGCTGTGTTTGGCCGGCTATCCGGTGCTGGAGGACAACGGCATCGAGGGCCCCGGTGGCTCGTTCGGCCTGCGCTTCAGCGCCTGGCACGCCTTCCACTGCGCGTTCGAGAATGCCAAGAAGCCCAAGAAGAACGAGCCCAAGCCAACCGGCCTGGCCGGCGCCCTGGACATCCGCGTGAAGCGCATGCCCGGCGACCCACTGCCGCCACGCGACCCAAACGACCGCTTCGAGCTTGCCACCCTGGCGCTGCGCTGGGACGAAGACCGCGGCTGGGTGGAAGTGCGTCGCGTGTTGCCGGAACGCTGGACACGCGACATGATCGAGGAGCTCTTCGCCGCCTACCTGGCCGGCTTCGCCTACGACGTCGCCGCCGGGCTGCCCACCGGCGCCGGTGGCTCCACCCGACGCTGACGCATGCACCCGCTACCATCGGGCCTGGAGGAAATACCCATGCCAATCCAGGTGGGCGACCGCGCCCCCGACTTCACCGCACAGACCGACGAAGGCACCGAGCTTTCGCTCGCGGATACCCGTGGCCAGACCGTAGTCGTCTACTTCTACCCGCGCGCCGACACCGGCGGCTGAACGATCGAAGCATGCGGAATCCGTGATGATTTCGCCGGTTTTGAGCGGGTAGGCGCGCGCATCCTGGGCTGCAGCCCGGACACCGTGGAGGCGCAGGCAGCCTTCAAGGCCAAGAACAATCTGCCATTCACGCTGATCGCCGATCCCGACCACAAGGTGGCCGACCTCTTCGGCGCCTACGGGTGGCGCACTCGCCCCAATGGCGAGCAGGTGCAGGGCGTGATGCGCTACAGCTATGTCATCGACCCCAATGGAGTTGTGACGCACGTCTTCCAGCAGGTCGATCCGGCAACCCACGCAAAAGAGCTGCTCGACACGCTTGGAGCAGCGGCGTAGGTAACGGGAGTTTCCGCGCGAGGCTGCGGGATGTTGGGGCGGTCAAGCCTCACGCTCGACGGCCTCGCGCCGCACCGGACATGCACCAGGCCGCCACCTACGGCTCAACGCGTATAATTCCGCCGCCTTCGCATGAGTGATACCTCGGCGGCCCCACCAATGGTCCCGGCGCGCTTTGACCACATCATCGTCGCGGTCAAAGACCTCAACAAGGCGATCAAGACCTACCGAGACGGCCTCGGCTTGACCGTCATACCCGGAGGGGACCACCCGTCCGGCACGCACAACGCCCTAGTCCACTTCGGCCTCTCGTACATCGAGCTGCTGGCCGTAAAGGACCCGGCCAATCCAGAGGCCAGGTGGCTACGGGAGTGGATCGGCACGGCCAACGAGAACCCGCCGACCTTTGCGGTGGCCGTCACCGACCTGGACGCCGCGGTGAGCCGCATGGACGCCACCGGCATGCCCCACGGCGAGGTCGAAACTGGCGCCCGCACGACGCCAGACGGCAAGACTCTACGCTGGCGCTCGGTCGTGGTTGCTCCCGAGTCGTCTCCAAAGACACAGGCTCCCGCCATCATCGCCGCTTCTGGCCGTCCCCTGCCGCTGCCTCAGCGCGGCAAGCCCGCTCCCAAGCCATCGCTACCGCCGATGCCCTTCTTGATCGAGTGGGAAGGCGGCGACGAGGGCCGCCGCGCCGAGGTGGAGCGCATCAATGCACAGGAGCCGCACGTCGCCGGCTGGCGCGAGCTGCTCAGCGTCTCCGTGCTGGTAGCCGACCCCGAGCACGCTGCCAAGGCTTACGAGCAGGCGTTCGGCTGGCCGCGCGTGCCGGATAGCCTGGCTGGCCGTGGCATCGTCATGGAGCTGGGCGACCTGCGCCTGGAGCTCGTCGCCCCGCCGAGCGGCGGCCGCGTCCTGCCTCCCGGCCCCCGACCCACCGCCATCGCCCTGGCCGCCGAGGACCGCAACGCCACGCTGGACTACCTCCGTGAGCGTGGCACCGCCGATGGCGCCGGCCGCGGCGTCACCCCAGCCCGCGCCCACGGCCTCCGCATCGCCCTGCCGTAGGCGGAGCCTGCACAACCAACTGACGGGCTGACTTCCGTACTCTGCATCCGGGTGGTCGCGTTCCGCGCGGAGTTGCCCTCACCGCCGCGCGGAACGCACCGCCAGCAGTCCACCGCAGAACAC
>CADCTC010000248.1 GCA_902805635.1 uncultured Chloroflexota bacterium | reverse complement strand
TCGTCCTCGCGGCCAACACCGCCTTCGAGGACTTCCCGCGCCTGGCGTATTTCCTGGCGCGCGACAAGTTCCTGCCCAGTCACTTCGCGTACCAGGGGTCGCGCCTGGCGTTCAGCAACGGCATCATCATCCTGGCGCTGGTAGCGGGGGTACTGATCGTCGTCTTCCAGGGCAGCGTCACCAACCTGCTGCCGCTCTACGGGATAGGCGTGTTCACCGCATTTACGCTCTCGCAGGCGGCGCTGGTGGCGCGATGGTGGCGCTTGCGTGAGCCCGGCTGGCAGCTGCGCCTGACCGTCAATTCGGTGGGCACGGCGGCCACCGCGCTGGTGCTGATCATTGTCGGAATCACCAAGTTCGCGCTCGGCGCCTGGGTGGTGCTGATCCTGATCCCGGCGCTGGTGGCGCTGCTGCTCACCATCCGCAGCCATTACTTCGAGGTGGCGGACCAGATGACCATCTCGCCTGGGGACGTGACCGAGCACCCGGACGTACTGGCGCCGCAGTTCCACCACTACGTGCTGATTCCAGTGGGTGACCTGAACCGCGCCGCGCTGCGCGCCATCAGCTACGCGCGCTCGCTGACGGGCCAGTACCGGCAGGCCGCCAACGGCGGCGCAGCTGCGACCGGCGGCGTGAGCGGCCAAGGCCGGCATACGGTCATTCAGGCAGTGCACGTGACCGACGACGCCGACGACGCTGAGCAGCTGCAGGAGCGCTGGGACCGCTACGAGCCCGGCGTGGAGCTGGTGGTGATCGAGGCGCCGTATCGCTCGTTGGTGGGCCCACTGATGCGCTACATCGACGTAGTGGAGCGCCGCCACCCCGAAGGCACTGCTGTGGTGACAGTGCTGCTGCCGGAGTTCATCCCGGCGCACTGGTGGGAGAACGCGCTGCACACCCACACCGCGCTGATGATCAAGGGCGCCCTCCTGTTCCGCCCCCGCACCGCCGTGACCAGCGTGCCCTTCCACCTCAACGGCTAACAACTGGGCCGGCGCCCCGGCCGCCAGCTCGTTACGCTGCGAGTCGACCGGTTCGCGGGGACCGCTGCCTGATCTGGCGCGCCCGGATGCGCAGCAGCCGCGCGGCGTCCTCGCGGCGCCAGCCGGGTGGCAGCATGCCGCGCACTTCCAGCTGCACCACCCGCCGCGCGATCTCCTCATCGGTGGGTGCGCTCCCCGGACGCGACGGCGCCGCCGGCCAATAGCGCGCGGGGCGGCGCAGCGCAGCCAGCAGAGGGACCACGGCGACAAGTAGCGCCACGAGCCACACCGCATCCGGCATGGCGGTGACCGTACTGCGCACCATGTTGGTCAGGCCGCTCATGCTTGCGCGCTCTATATCCCGACCACGCTCTCGACAGTCATAACGAACAGGAAGCCGACCCCCGGCTGATCCAGGTTCCCGGCGCGCACCATGGCCAGCACCAATGGCACGGTGATTGGGCCGGTGGTCACACCCGCGCTGTCCCAGCCGATGTTGGTGTACTTCTCGTCCGAGAACCAGGTCAGCACCAGGAACAGCAGGTACGGGGGGATGACCAGGTACGTGATCGGCAGGCTGAACATCACCTTGGCGATGCCGGTCGCCAGCACCAGGCCCACCCCCGCCGCCACGGCGTGGATCAGCAGCGACTTCTTGAACGCCCCGGCGGTGACCTCCTCCACCGTCTGCCCCAGAGCGTTCAGCGGCATCAGCCCCAGCCGCAGCCCCTCCATAGAACAGCATCAACCCGAGGATGACGATGCTCAGCCCCAGCGCGATGCCCAGCGACCCGGCGATACCCTGGCGCAGGACGATCAGCTGGAACAGCAGCAGGAAGATCGAGATCGGCGCCACCGCGACGACCTGCTCCTTCACTTTGTCCAGGATGAAAGGGCCAAGGATCGAGAACACCAGCTTGGGCGTGATCCGAATGCGGTACTGGACCGCGGCAGCGCGGATGTCATCCGCCGCCGAAAGCGCCTCTCCCGTCATTGCGCATGGGAGTAATTTGGTACTGCTCGGTAATTGGTGAACACGAGCAGACGAAACGGTGCAGACTTGGTGAAGACAGCCCGCTGCTTCGATGAGCGGCGAATGAACCGGCTGACAGCGTCAGTCGCTGTCAGCCAGCGGCAGGTGGATCTCGACGGCAGTGCCCGCGCCGGGCACACTCGCCAGCGCCACCCGGCCGTCGTGCGCTTCTACTAGGTGATTGACGATCGCGAGGCCGAGTCCTGCCCCTCCACCCGAGCGCGACGGGTCGGCCTGGTAGAAGCGCTCAAACACGTGCGGCACGTGCTCCGGCGCAATGCCGCTGCCAGTGTCGGCGCATGAGATGATGGCCCATTCCGCCGTGCCGGGCCGTTCCGCACCGGCGGCGCCGCTGGCGGCCACCGCCGCGGCCGCGCCATTCGCCTCAGTTGCCGGCGCGGACCCCGGCAGAGCGTAGCAGCGCAGGCCAAGCGTAATCGCGCCGTCGGGCGGTGTGAAGCGCCGCGCATTCTCGATCAGGTTCCGCAGCACCTGGCGCAGCCGGCCGGAATCGCCGATGACCGTGGCGCGCTCCAGCGCGGCAAGCCGTACCGGCGCGCCGGGAGCGGTAGGGGCTTCCTGGGCCACGCCCGCGATGAGCTGGTCGAGCTCGACGACCTCCAAATGGAGCAGCTCCGCGAGGTCGCCGCGGGCCAGCAGCAGCAGGTCGTTCACCAGGCGCTGCATGCGGGTCGCCTCGGCCAGCGCGTCGCGAGTCGCCTCCTGTTTTAGTGACGGCGCCACGTCGTCGCGCTGGAGGAGCGCTAGGTTCATCGCGAGTGAGGTGAGCGGGTTGCGCAGCTCATGAGAGGTGTCGGCCAGGAAGCGGCGCTGCAACTCCACCGCGTCTTCCAGACGCGTGAGCATCTCGCCAAACGTCTGCGCCAGGTCCGCCACCTGGGCATGAGTACGCTCCTCGATGGGGCGCACCTCCCGGCGAAACGCCTCGGCCGTGCCTGGAACACCCCCTACGCGGCGCGCCAACGTGGCGACGCGCGCCAGACCGCTCAGCGTCGCGACGAGCCGGCGTTGGTCGCGTTCCAGCAAGCGATCCAGCGCCAGCGTGGCCAGGATGACCAGCACCGACGCGGCCACAATGTCCAACCCGTCCTGCAAGTACAGCCAGCTGAAGACTGGCACGCGCGTCTCGTGCCCGACCAGCTGCGTATTCACCAGCACGAAGGCGGTGTAGACGGCGATAACCGACGTGGCCGCTCCGGCCAGGTAGACACGCCTTCGGGCGCGCGCGGGTGCGACCGCCGGCGCGTCGATGGCCCGAGGCGGCTCGACGTCAGGGTTCACGCAGGGCGTAACCCACGCCACGGTAGGTGTGGATCAGGCGCTCGGTTTCTGGGGTTTCCAGCTTGCTGCGCAGCGAGCGGATCTGCACGTCCACGATGTTCGAGCCGCCAAGGTACGTCTGCTGCCAGACGCGTTCGAGGATGCGGTTCCGGGTGTGCACCATCCGCGGGTGGCGCATAAAGAACTCAAGCAGATCGAACTCACGCGCGGTGAGCTCGACCAGCCGGCCGCCGCGCCAGACCTGGCGCATCGCCGGTTCCAGGCGGAGATCGGCAAACGTGAGCACACCGCTGTGGTCGCTGATCTCCATGCGACGGCGCTGGAGGGCGCGCAGCCGAGCCAATAGCTCGTCCACGGCGAAGGGCTTCACCAGATAGTCGTCTGCACCGCTGTCCAGCCCCGCCACCTTGTCCGGTACGGTGTCACGCGCGGTGAGCATCAACACTGGCGAGACGCAGAAGGTACGCAGCCGGCGGCAGACCTCGTAGCCGGTCATGCCGGGGAGCATCACGTCCAGGACCACGAGATCCGGATTGCGCTCGCGCGCCAGGGCGAGCGCAGCTACGCCGGTATCGGCGGTATCGACGTCGTACCCCTCTGCCGCCAGGCTGCGTTGCAGCGCGCTCAGCACACTGGCGTCGTCATCTACCACCAGCACGCGAGTTCCCAGCATCGGATCGTCCGACGATTATAGGAAGGCAGGTTGTTGGCGGGCATGGTCTTTCATCTCCCACTCATTCAGCCCGTGGCCTGCATTCATGTTTCTCTCACTGACTCTAGCTACAGTGGTGGGATCGGCTTCACGTTCGATGAGTAGGCTCATCCGGATGACGCTCCTCTCTTTCCTGGAGCCAGCGGCGGTCGCCGGTGCGCTCGATGGCCAAGCCGCGTACCATGTGCCCACCGGCGCACCGGAGGTCGTGGGGGCCCTGGAGCTGGCGATACACACCACGATTTACCAAGAGATGCGCTGGCTGGAAGACCAAGTGTTGCGCCTGGAACAGGCGCTGGCGGCATTGACGCAGACGCCCACCGCGAGCGAGAGCGGGCAGCACGCCGCGAATGCTTTGCTGGAGGAGGCGATTGCCGCCTGCCGCTCAAGGCTGATGGGCGTCGCCGTCACCGCGGGCGCCCTGGCGCAGCAGCCGGATGTAGCAGCCGGATGTAGCGGCTGATGGCGCGGCGGCCTGGCTGGCTCTGGCACCGTAGCTGCCCATGGATGACGAGGTCGACGCGATTGTCGAGGCGGCGCGGGCGCACGCGGCGGCGCTGGGCGCCACCCTGGAGGTGAGTGCGGCGGCGGAGGGGACCGATCTCCACGTCACGCCACGTCCTGCCGCGCGACTGCAGCCGGTGATTGCGTCAGTGATGGCCGCGGGGTAGGCTAAGGACATCTATGGTTGCCAGCCTGCCCGGAGTGCGCATTGGCGCTAGCTGTGAGATCGCCGTGGAATCGGCGGATGGGTACGGCGAGTACAAGACCCGCATCGAGGACTTCGAAGAGGACCGCCTTACCCTGGCGATGCCGACCCACCGCGGCTCATTTATGGTGCCGCGCACCGACGACCCGCTGCAGGTCATCCTGCCCACGCCGGGCGGCGGCACATTGTTCCTGGAGGGAGAGGTAGTCGGGCGGCAGAGCCAGCCCATTCTGCTGATCGTAATGCGGGTCCTGGGTGTGGGGCAGCAGCAGTCGCGTGGTTTCTTCCGCATCAACGTGACGGTCCGGCCGACTGAGTGCGCGGTGTGGGACATCGCGGGTGGGCCAGATGACGGCTTCTGGCGCCCGGTGCGGGCGATCGTCCAGGACATGAGTGGCGGCGGCATGGGCATGCTGGCCGATGAAGCGGTGCCGGTTGGAGGGCGCATGCGGCTGCGGGTGCCCCTGCCGTACGGCGGCGGCGAGTGCGTGGGCACTGGAGAGATCAAGATGTGCCGCCCGCACCGCGGCTCCAGCGCCCGGAACCCGCGCTGGATTGTGGGGGTGCAGATGGACCAAATCCCGCGCCGCGAGCGCGAGCGTCTGATCAAGGCCGTGCACCGCCACCAGGCGGAGGAGCGACGCATTGGCGCAATCTAGCGCTTTTCGCACCGCCGGCCGACCGGTACCCTCGCGGCCCACCCCGGGGCGCGCCGGAGCGCAGGCGGCACAGCCGGTGGCGCCTGAGGGCGGCTCGAGCGCCGCGTTCCCCACGCCCAAGGCAGCGCGCACGGCGCTGGGGCGCGAGATGCAGCACACCCTGCGCGTGGGTTGGGAGCACCTTACCCACCTGCCGCGCGTGGAGCCGGACCCCATCCTGCTGATCCGCGCCGCGCGCGCCTGCTGGCTGCTGGACGACATGGACGCCATGTGCGTCTACTACCGGGAGGCGGCGGTGCAACTGGGGGAGGTGGTCACCCTCACTGGACGGCGCACCGGGACCGCGCCGGACTACTGGCGCCTGGAGCTAGGCGCGCGGTGGATGGCCGCCACCTACTCCGCGGAAGGGCGCGAGCGCACCGCCGACCAGACAGCGCTGCGGTCGATGGGATTCCAGGTGATGGACACTGCCCAGCGCCTGTCCCAGGAGGCCGGGCAACCGTTGGACCGCATGGCACTGGAGATGGCTCGCTTGCGGGGCGCCTGGTTTGGTGCCGATCCGGAGCTGGATCGGGTGCTCGCGGTGACGGAGCAGCGTGCCGCGGCAATGGACACGAACAACCGTGCCCTCTGGGCCGGCGAGCGCGACCAGCTGACGCTGGCGGCGCTGCACGGCCTGCTGAAAGAGCGCCCGGAGCGCATGGGGGTTCCCCTAACGCAACTGGACGAGTACCTGACGGCACAGATGGTTCGGCCGCCTACAGTGATGGACTTGATGGACGAAGAGCTGCTAGCGCTCCAGACGGCGGCGGTCAAGGCGGGCGTAAGGAATCTGTCGCTGCGCAGTGCTCCCCGAGCCGGCTCGCGCCGGACGGAGATGGGCAGCGGATGACCACCAGCGAGCAGTTTCCCCCAGACGTACCGCCGGGAGAGCTGGAAGAGGTGCGCGAGGCATACTGCATCCGCCACGGTTTCTCCTCGCACACGCCCCTGCCGGAGGCTGCCGCCGCCGACTTTCAGGCGGTGGCGGCAGCCTCCGGGATGCGCCGCCTGTTCTTCCGGCTTACGCTCACCGGCGAGTGGATCTGCCTGCTGCACGACCAGTTTGGCTGCCGTCTCCAGCGTAGCCACCTTCCCGTACCGGCCGGGTGGCGTCCCGCCTGAACCGGCCGCGGCGCCGGCCGTTCCACGTGCAGCGGCGTCCCGATTACATGACGGGCGCCGGTCCCCGCGCGAGCAACTGAGCGCCAGATGACGGACACGCACGACTCACACGGTCTCGAACTGATCCTGGACCTGGTGCTGGCGGTTGTGGCCGCCTTCGCGGGTGGCCTGCTGGCGCAACGCCTACGACAGCCGGTCATCCTTGGCTACCTGCTGGCGGGCGTCGCCATCGGACCGTTCACCCCAGGCCCCACGGCACGCCAGGAAACGGTGCAGGTGCTGGCGGAGATCGGCGTTGCCTTCCTGATGTTCGCGCTAGGTGCGGAAGTGTCGCTTGGCGAGCTGCGCCGACTCGGAAGAGTGACCGCGCTGGGCGGCCCCTTGCAGGTGCTGCTCACGATGGCGCTCGGGCCGCTCTTTGCACCGCTGCTGGGGCTGACGTTCACGCAGGGCATCTTCTTGGGGGGGCTGCTTGCGCTCTCGAGCACTGTGGTGGCACTCAAGGTACTGCAGGCTCGCGGCGAAGCCGGCGCGGTGCACGGACGGGTGGCGTTGGGCATCCTGGTGGTGCAGGACCTAGCGGTGGTGCCAATGGTGATTGTGCTGCCCGCGCTTGCGGCCGGGAGCGAGCGGCTGGCCACCGACCTGCTGCTGGCAGCGGTTAAGGCGCTGGGGGTGCTGGCTGGCGCGTACGTGCTCGGCACGCGCGCGGTGCCGTGGCTGCTCGGCCGCGCCGCGTCTGGCCGGTCGCGCGAGCTGTTCCTGCTGGCCGTGGTCAGCCTGGCGCTGGGAACGGCGGTCGTCACCCAGCTGGTGGGGCTGTCGCTCGCGTTTGGCGCCTTCTTGGCAGGGCTGGTGGTGGCGGAGTCGGAATACAGAGTGCAAGTCGTGGCTGAAGTACTGCCCATGCGCGACCTGTTCGCTTCACTCTTCTTCGTATCGGTGGGCATGCTGGTGGATCCGCAGGCGCTGGCCGGGCAGCTTGGCGCGGTGTTGGTGGCCTCGGTGGCGGTGGTGGTGCTCAAGACGGCGATCGCCGCCGGCACCGCCGCCGTGCTCGGCATGCCGGGGCGAGTGGCTTTGCTGGCCGGGCTGAGCGTCAGCCAAGTGGGCGAGTTCTCATTCGTGCTGGCGCAGATCGGCGTGGCCACCAATGCCATCCCGGCCAGCCTGTTCGATTTCATCTTGGCACTGGCGCTGGTCACCATCGTCGCCACACCTGCGCTGGTGCAAGCCGGTGACCCGCTGGCCAACCTGCTGGGGCGCACGCCGGGCCTGCGCCGGCTGTTCAAGGAGCCGTTGGACGCGGGAGACGCCGAGCAGCTGGGGGAGCTGCGCCGACACACCGTGATTTGTGGCTACGGCCGACTAGCGCGCGAGCTCCTCGATGCGCTCGAGGCGCGCTCGATGCGGTACCTAGTGGTGGACTACAACCCGTTGGTGGTGCGGGAGCTCCGTCGCCAGGGCGTGCCGGTCATCTACGGCGATGGGTCCAACCCCGCTGTGCTTGAGCACGCGCACCTGGAACACGCGCGGCTGCTGGCGCTGCTGATGCCCGACGCCGACGCTGCGGAGGCTGCGACGCGCTTCGCACGGGCGCACCACCCCAAGCTGGACATCATCGTGCGCGCGCGCAACGCTGCGGACATCGAGCCGCTGCGGCGCGCCGGGGCGACCGACGTGGTGCAACCTGAGTTCGAGGCGGGTGTTGAGGTCATCCGCCATGCGCTACGCCGCTATGGCATCGGCGGCTTCGAGCTGTCGCAGGTGATCGCTGGCAGGCGTACGACCTTCTACCGTCACGCCACGCAAGCGGACGATGGTTAGGGCCCCAGGAGCACGTAACGGTGTCACGTACGTTCACGTACGTCGTGCTTGGCGGGGCTCGGACGGGAGAACTGAAGAGACGGTGAAAGCGCTCGATTCCTTCCGCGTGTTACGGTACGCTGCGCGTCAGCAATGATCTCGCCGCCCCAAAGCCCGATCATGATCCCGACCGCCAGCCCCACCGCTGGCCCGGACGCCGTACCGGCCGGGAGCGTCACGCCCGCTTCACGCCACAGCGCGGCGCGCGAATTCGCCGACCACGTCTCGCTGCTGCGCTCGGTGCCGCTCTTCCTGGGCCTCCGCGCGGACGAGCTGGCGCCGCTGGCCGAGGCATGCCGGCGCGTCACCTTCGCGGCGGGGGACACGGTGGTGCAGCAGGACAAGCTGGGTGACTGCGTCTACATCATCCTGGACGGGCGCGTGGAGGTGCGCGCACGTGCGAAAAGCCCGGGCGCGGTGTCCGAGACGGTGCTGTCGTGGTTGGTGGAAGGGGATACGGTCGGCGAGCTGTCGCTCTTCGACGGCCGGCCCAGGTCGGCGTCGTGTGTCGCGCTGGCGGATACTACCTGCCTGCGCCTGGACAGGGACGCGTTCCTGGCAGCGGCGCGGAGCAATTGGGACCTGACGCTGGCCGTGTTCGGCGTCCTCTCGGATCGCATCCGCCACGCCGACACGCTGCTGGCCGAGCACGCCCGCGATGCGCTGACCGGCGTCAACAACCGGCGCGCGCTGATCGAGCTGTACGAGCGCGAGGCCACCCGCGCCCAGCGCGCGGCGCGGCAGGCGGTGGCGGCGGGCAGCGAGCTAGCAGCCAACGAGCTGGTGCTCGTGTTCGTCGATGTCGACAAGTTCAAGAGCATCAACGACACCTTCGGCCATCACGTGGGTGACGAGGTGCTGCGCAGCGTGGCAAACACCCTTGTGACGGCCGGCCGGTCGACGGACTTCGTGGCGTGCTACGGCGGCGACGAGTTCGTCATGCTGCTGCCGGAGGCGGGACTGTCGGGGGCTGACCTGGTGGTCTCGCGCATCCGGGAGCTGGTGCACGACGAGCCACCGGGGCCGGTGCCGTTCACGGTGAGCATCGGCGCGGCGCTGATCGATCCGCTGCGGCCGGAAACGTTCGTCGACGTGATGGCGCGCGCCGATGCGGCGATGTACCGCGACAAGGCGCGCACGCGGTAGTGACGGCAGGGGCAGGGTAGGACCTCTCCGTGAGGAGCGGGGTTGATGGCGGCAGCGGCCCTGGCGACGCCGAGCAGTTCGACCTGGTGGTGATCGGGTCAGGACCGGCGGGGGAGAAGGGGGCGGCGCAGGTCGCCTATTTTGGCAAGCGCGTGGCGCTGGTGGAGCGCGCTGAGGTGTGCGGCGGCGCAGGCGTGAACACCGGCACGCTGCCGTCAAAGACGCTGCGCGAGACGGCGTTGTATTTCTCCGGGGCGCGCACGCGTGGCCTCTATGGACTCGAGCAAGAGCTGCCCCGCGAAGTGCGAATTGGCGACTTGCTGTTCCGCGAGCACCAGGTAGTCAGCACGCAGCAAGAGCTGGTGCGCGAGAACCTCGAACGGCACAACATCGAGCTGGTGCACGGCAGCGCGATTTTCTTGGATGAGCACACGGTCGAAGTGACCGGTCCGCGCGGCGACGTGCGCCGATTGGCGGCAGCGGTGTTCCTGGTAGCGACCGGGTCGCGGCCCTTCCGGCCGGCCGACGTGCCATTCGACAATGAGCACGTCCACGACTCGGACTCGCTGCTGTCGCTCGCCTTCCTGCCGCGCACGTTCCTGGTGGTGGGGGCGGGTGTGATTGGCACCGAGTATGCCTCTATCTTCGCCACGCTGGGTGTGCGCACCGTCCTGGTGGACGGGCGCAATGAATTGCTGCCGCACATCGACGAGGACATGACGGAGCGGCTGCGCAGCGCGTTCGTGGACCGGCTCCAGATCGACCTGCGCCTGGGCGCCGCGGTGGACCATTACGAGCGCACGGCGGACGGCGTGGCGGTGCTGCTGAAGTCTGGGGAGCGGATCGAAGCGGAGGCGATGCTCTTCGCCGGTGGCCGGCAAGGCAACACCGATGGGCTTGGGCTGGAGCAGCTGGGCATCGAGGTGAACCGGCGCGGCCAGGTCGCGGTGAACGAGCAGTACCAGACGGCGCGGACGCACATCTACGCGGCAGGGGACGTGGTCGGGTTCCCCGCACTGGCGGCGACCTCGATGGAGCAGGCGCGGGTGGCGATGACGCACGCCTTCGAGCTGCACTACAAGGAGCGGATGGCGGCGGTGCTCCCGTACGGCATCTACACCGTGCCGGAGATCGGGATGGTGGGGGAGACCGAACAGGCCTGCCGCGAGCAAGGCATCGAGTACGAGATCGGCCCCGCGTCGTACGCCGGCAACCCGCGCGGGCAGATCGTGGGGGACACCGACGGCCTGGTCAAGCTCATCTTTCGTCCTGATGACCAACGCCTGCTGGGGGCGCACGTCATCGGGGAGAACGCCACCGAGATCGTGCACGTCGCGGCCGCGTGCATCTCCCTGGGAGGGACGCTGGACTACTTCATCCAGGCGGTCTTCAACTACCCCACGCTCACCGATGCCTTCAAGTATGCGGCCTACGATGGGCTGGGTCGCCTGGCACGCCGCCGGGCATTCGAAGCCGCCGAAGCGGCCGGCGTAGTGCAGGCATCCGAGGCCGCACCTGTCGCGCCCGTCGCGCCAGCCTCACCTGTGGCAGAGACCGCACCAGCACAGGCCACGGCCTGACGAGTTGGAGTGAGAGGAGTCTGAAAATGCGTGTGATCTTGACCGGGGCGGAATATGTGGGGAAATCGGCGCTGGCGGAGGCGTTGCGCGTGTGGGGGCTGGAGCACGGCTTCCGCTTCCACATGGACGACCACTTCACCATTCCCGACAACAGCCTGCGCACGGACGAGGAGCGGCGTTACGCGCAAGAGGCGCCGCCAGCGATGAAAG
Source organism: uncultured Chloroflexota bacterium (assembly GCA_902805635.1). GTDB lineage: Bacteria > Chloroflexota > UBA11872 > UBA12225 > UBA12225 > CADCTC01. The sequence goes on along the minus strand of CADCTC010000248.1, from coordinate 20,599 downwards.
AGCGCTTCCAGCGCTTTCAGATCCACTACCACCTGCGCCTGCTGCAGAAGTACGACGACATCTGCCTGGTTGGCTTCCACAGCGAAGAGGCGGTCTACGGTCCGCGCTACTACTACGGACGGCCGGTGCCGCAGGACTACCACCGGCAGATAGAGCCGGAGATGCCACGCGACACGCTGTATTGCTTGCTGACGGCACACCCGGACCGGCTGCGCGAGCGGCGGCGGGCAGCGCCGCACGAGTATGAGCTGGTGCCGGAAGGCGACCTCGAAGCGGTGCGGACCGACTTCGAGCGCGAATTCACGGCGTGCTGGATCAAGCGCAAGTTCCGGCTGGATACGTCTGAGCTCAGCCTGGACCAGCTGTTGCCAGCGTTCCTGGCCGTCGCCAAGGGTTTCATGACCGAGCGCGACCTGCTGCGCCTGCAGGCGTACGGCGCGGCAACCTAGCGCCGGCTGCTCCGCCGCGCTACGTCATGGGCGCGCAGGCGCGCAGCGTGGCGAGCACAGCGTCCACACCCGGTCGGGCCGGGACGACGCGCACGACGGCCACGTCCAACCCCTCGGCCAGGCGGCGGAAGGCTGCTCCCGCCCCGGCAGCCGTGCCAAAGTAGCCTACGGCCAAGAGCAGCTCGTCCGGGCAGACGTCCGCGATCTCGTCGTCCGATGCGCCTCGCTCGCGACGCGCCTCCAGGTCGGAGAGCGCCGCGTCGAAGCCCATGCGGGTGAAGTGCGCGCGGTAGCCCTGGTCCTTGGAGGCACCGGGACGCGCCATGGCATAACCCAGCGTGGCGCGCGCGTAGGCACGGCGCGCGGCGGCCACGTCTTCGTCGACACAGACGCGGATGTACTCGTGTACTGTGACCTGTGAGGGGTCACGACCGGCACGCTTGGCGCCCTCCGCGATGCGGCGGCGGCTCCAGGCGATCTGGCGGGGGTTGCACCAGTTCAGGCAGGCGCCATCGGCAACCTCTCCTGCCAGGCGCAGCATCTGTGGGCCCAGGGCGCCGAGGTACACCGGCACGCGCGGCGGCCGGAAGCCCAGCTGGACGTCCTTGAGCGTCACGGTCGGTCCCTCGTGGTCGAGCCGCTCCCCTGCCAGCAGGCGGCGCACCGCCACGGTCCAGTCGCGCATCAGGGCGATAGGCGGAAAGGCGCGCTGGCCGTAGGCGCGCTGCGCGCCCTCAACGTAGGCGCTCCCGGTCCCAATGCCGAGCGCGAACTTCCCACCACCGAGCTCGCCAACCGTGCCCGCGGTGGCGGCTAGCTGCGGCGGCGTCCAGTGAGTCACGGGCACCACGGAGATGCCGGCGCCCAGCCGACCATCGGTCGCGGCTGCCCACTGGGCGCACACGTGGAAGGCGTCGCGCGATGTGGCACCGGAAGGGGTCCAGGCGCTGGCGTAGCCCAGCCGCAGCGCCTCGCGCGAGATGGCGCGCTGCTCGTCCCAGGTCAGCCGCAGCGTTGGGTCAAGCCCTGCGCCGATCTCCATCTTCGTTGATTGCTCTGGTTTGACCGCAGAGATCAGGCGGCGAGGGACCGCACCACGTCTAGCGAGGCAGCGTGGTCGCCGCTGGGGCGATACTCAAGGCCGACGAAGCCGCGGTAGCCGGTGGCATCGATGCGGCGGAAGACGTTGGCGTAGTTCAACTCGCCGGTGCCAGGCTCGTTGCGGCCGGGGACATCGGCGACGTGGAAGTGGCCGATCTTATCGAGGTTGGCCTCGATGGTGGCGATGATGTCGCCGTCCATGATCTGCATGTGATAGATGTCGTACAGCACGCGCAGGTGCAGGTTCGCGATCTCGTCGATCAACTGGAACGCTTCGGGACCGTGGTCGAGGAAATAGCCCTTGTGGTCGACCTTGCTGTTGAGCGGCTCCACCACTGCGGTAACACCGCCCGCCTGCGCGGCCTTTGCTACACCCTCCAAGCCGCGGTGCAAGTCGTCCAGTTGCCGCTCGCGCGGCACGTCGGGCAGAGTGTTGCCGGTGGTGACGATGAGATTGGGGCAGTCCAGCTTGCGCGCCCATTCAGCTGCCTGTCCGAGCGTCTCTACGAAGCTGGCGTGGTTCGCAGGGTCCAGCAGTGTGCCGCCGCGGACGCCGAACCCCGCGACCTTCAGTCCCAGCCGATCCTTCGTCTCGTGGATGGCAGGCATGTCCTTGTCTTGCCAGCCCCAGAACTCGAAGGCAGGGTACCCGGCCTTGGCCACCGCCTCCAGCCGATCAAGGAAGGGCAGCGGGCGAAACACCATCTCGACGCACACCGATAACGTAGGCATAGCGCGGTTATACCGGTTGTGCTGACTGCCACGACTGCCCCGATCCGCCGCGCCGGACCAGCCATAGCCCGGCCAATGCCGTGACGGCGAGACAGCCCGCCGCGAGGCCAAACGGCGCCACAGGGTTCAGGTCCACGAGCGCGCCGGCGGCGAGCGTGCCACTCAGCATGCCGGCACTCCACAGCAGGTGAGTCAGGCCCACCAGGCGCGCATCGTCAACACCCCTGCCCAGCTCGTGGACCAGCGGTGGCATGGTGGTTGAGAGCGCCCACGCGGCCATCGCCCACAGCGTCCCCGCCGCGAACAGTGGCCAGAGCACGCCTGAGCCGGCTGCGGCTGCGGCGGCCACGGCGCACCCCAAGATGGCCAGCGCGAGTGGCGCCACGAGTGCACGCGAGCTGCGGTCACCGCCGGCGGTGCGGCGGTCGATCAAGCGACCGGTAGCAAGCTGCGCCAGCGAAGCGCACAGCAAGCTGACCATGCTAAAGGTGCCCACCATGCCGGCTGTGCCGGCCATACGGAAGATGAGCAGCGGAAGCGTAAGGCTCGCAGCGCCCCACGCGACGGTGGGGAAGTAGCGAGCCATGCACAACGCCAGCACCTCTGGCCGGCGCAGCAACGCGCCGTAGCCAGTGCCGCCGTGGCGAGAGTCGGGGCCGGCGGCAGAGGCGCGAGTATCGAGTGCCGGCAAGAACCGCAGCGCAAGCAGCAGCCCCACCGCGCCCAACACCGCACCGCCCAGCGCCACGCTGCGGAAACCAAACCGATCGGCGGCCAGGCCGGCAGCATAGGCGCCCAGTGCGCCGCTGGCGGTGCCTGCCACGAAATACGCCGCGGTAGCCGAGCCCATGCGAGCACGAGATACCGCGGCGAGCATGAAGCTCTGGCCGCCCGCGGACTGGAAACCACCAGCCAGCCCCCACAGCACGGCGACAGCCGCGAGGGCGAGCGGAGAGTCCAGCGCGAAAAGGGCAGCGCCAAAGATGGACGTGGTCAGTCCCAACAGTACGGCCGCGCGCTGCCCAACCCGTCCCACCAGGACTCCGGCGACGACAGCGAACGCGCCGCCGGCCGCCAGCTGGACCGAAAGCAAGGTGGACGTGAGCAGTGGCGGCTGGTGCAACACACCTTCGACGTAGGCTGGCAGCAACGCACGCACAGGCGCCGCCGCGAAGCCGCCGGCGAATAGCGCCACCAGCAACCCGACCAGGGGGCGGTTCAATGGGGCTATCCGCGCGCGAAGACGCGGAGCGGCAGGCGTTCGCCGGCGCGGGCAAGCCAGGCGGGCAGTTGGGCCACATCGGTAAAACCAGCTTCACGCAGCGCGGCCGCTCGGTAGTCGCTCGCGGAGGTGGTGTACGCGGCCACTCGAGTCTCGCCGGGCCAGGACAGCGCGGCGAGGAGCTTCGCGGCGTCTTCTTCGAAATGGGGGTGGACGTAGAGGTCGAGCTGACGGCCATCGCCGAACGCCAATGGGTCCGGCTGGAGGGCAGCCCAGCCAACCGTGGCTCCGGTCACAGATTCGAGCACGAGCGCCGTGACGGACTCACCTCGGCGGCGCCGCCTCTGCACCACCTGGAAAGGCCCTTCAAGGTTGCCCTGGCCCTTGAGGTTGAAAAGCAGGCTGCGCGGCAGCGCCTCGTCTGCCGCTGCGGGCTGACAGGCGAGCAGGTTGAGCGGCGCCCAGTCGTCCCACCGCAGCTCGCGCACAGTAGTGGCGCCCGGCCGGAACCAGTGCTGCTCGAAGTCGGGCTCGGCCAGCCACTTCATCTTGCCGGAGACGGCGTCGATGGATCGGAAGCCGTGGCCGTGGTAAATCCAGTAGGGATGCGTCTCGAAGCCGGTGCCGAGCGTGAGCGCACGGTAGCCGTCCCGGCGCAGGTGATCCATGGCGACCGGCATCAGCGCGCTGTAAGCGCCCTTCTGGCGGTGCTCCGGCCGGGTGTAGACGTGGCCGAGGATGCCCACAGCGGCAACGGAGGCAGCGTCCGGCACTTCCGACGTGTGTTCGTGTAAGTCGCCGCCCGATGAATTGACGGGCAGGCCACCTGCGCGATGGGCACCAACAATCATGACGTTGGTGACGGCGAAGCCGCCGATGGTCCCGATGTAGAAACGGGTGTCGAGCTCGTCGAGCGGACCGGCAAACGCCGCCTGGAAGTGATCACGTGTCTCCAGGCTCTTATGCCCAAGCAGGGGCATGACCTGCTCCCCCCAGGATGGATCTGGGCAGCGCACGCAGCCCAGATCGAGCTGCTCGCCGGTTCGCAGCGTCACGCTGCCGAGGTGGGTGTACATGGTCGCGTGCCTGTGCCTTCGGCGATGCCGCCTACTGAACGGGCGGCATGTCCATGTAGACGGTCTTCCACTGGGTGAAGAACTCCCTGGCCGCCTTGCCCTGCTCGCGCGAGCCGGAGGAGCTCTCCTTCATGCCGCCAAAGGGCACGTGGAACTCCAGGCCGGCGCTCTCCTGATTGACCTTCACCACGCCGCTGCGGATGTCGCTGGTGAAGCGCAGCGCACGACCGAGATCGCGGGTAAAGAGGGCGGAAGTCAAGCCGTACGGCGTATCGTTGGCGAGCTTGACCGCTTCATCATAAGAACCCGCGGGAATGATCGCGGCGACCGGGCCGAAGATCTCTTCGGTGACCACCTTGCTGTTGGCTGGCACGTCACCCAGGACAGTCGGCTGGATGTAGTAGCCCTCGCCTAGCTCCTTTGCGCGGCCGCCGCCGGCCAGCACCTTCGCGCCATCCTTCTGGCCGATGTCCAGGTACCGCTGCACCGTATTGAGCTGGTCCTCCGAGGCGACCGGTCCGACCTTGGTGTCCGCTTCCAGCGGGTCGCCCAGCTTCCACGATTGGGCAATCGCCACCAGGCGGTCCTGGAAGTCCTTTAACACTCCACGCTCTACGATCACCTTACTGGTGGCGGTGCACTTTTGCCCCGCGGAGAGGAACGCGCCACGCGCGACGTGCTCGGCGGCCAGCGCCAGGTCCGCATCCGCGAGCACGACCGAGGGGTTCTTGCCGCCCAGCTCAAGCTGCACCTTCTTGCCCAGCGCAACTGCCTTGCTCTGGATGGCGCGACCCACGTCGTTGGACCCGGTAAACGTGATGGCGTCCACCGCCTCGTGCGTGACGAGCGTATCGCCGATGTCCCGGCCACGGCCGATGACGAGGTTCAGCACGCCCTTGGGCAGGCCGGCGTCCACCAGCGCCTGGAGCAGGTGCTTGGCGGTCAGCGGCACGATCTCGGCTGGCTTCCATACAACGGTATTGCCGTATGCCAGCGCGGGCGCAATCTTCCAGGCCGGAATGGCGATGGGGAAGTTCCACGGCGTGATCGCCGCCACCACGCCGACCGGTTCGCGCCGGGCGTACAGGAAGGTGGCCGGCGAGTGGCTGGGATACGTCTCTCCGTCGGGCTCCAACGTCTGCGCGGCGTAGTAGCGCAGGATCGCGACAGCGCGCCTGGTCTCGCCGATGCCCTCGGCCAGCGTCTTGCCCTCTTCGCGGGTTAGATCGCGGCCCACCTGCTCGGCGCGCTGGTCCAGCAGGTCGGCGGCCTTGCGCAGGATGTCGCCCCGCAGCGGCGGGGGCATATTGCGCCAGCCAGGGAACGCATCGCGCGCGGCCTCGACAGCCTGGGTAGCGTGGCTCGCATCGCCGGAGTGGACGCGCGCCACCTGCTCTGAGGGGCGCGACGGGTTGATATCAGAGCCGGTGCGCACGCCATCGCGCCACTCTCCGGCGATATAGGCTCGAACGTCTACGGGATCTGCGGTTGCAGTTGCGGTCATAGGTGTCCTGGTCGCTCCTTGTGCGGTGCTAGGAGCATACCGGGCACGCCATGCAAGGGAACAGCGGGACGGGAGCGAAATGATCCGGCTAAGCAGCGGGCCGCGCGTCGCGGCGATCGGCGATGGGGGTGTCGCCCTTGTCGTCGTCGCCGGCTTCACGCTGGACCTGAGTATGGACTTCTTGGGCAAGCTCCGCGGCGACCTGGGCGGCTTCGACGGCGGGAGCGCCAGCGGTGCGCGCCTCGTAGACCGCGTCGGCGTGTTCCTCGATGGCGCGTTCGGTCTTCTCACCCGGCACTTCGCCGGGCAAGTCGATGCGCAGGTCTTCGATCAGGACGCGGATGCCGGCGGCCATGGGCAGCGCTAGCAGCGCGCCGATAATCCCAAGCAGCTTGCCGCCAACCAACAGCGCGACGATCACCACCACAGGCGAAAGGCGCAACGCCTGACCGTAGACCCGCGGGATGAGGATGCGACTCTCGAACTCCTGGAAGGCGAGGAAGGCAACCACCACGATCAGCGCGGTGCCGGGACCAACGGCGAGCCCGGCGCCGGCCGCCGGGATGAGGGTGATCACGATCCCGATAAACGGGATGGCGTCCGCCACAGCGGCCAGCACGGCCAGCGCCAGGGCGTTCGGGGCGCCCACGATCCAGAGCAGTGCAAAGACGAAGACGCCGCTGATGCCCGACGTGATCGCCTGGCCGCGCACGTACCCGCCGACGATGCGCTCCATGTCCTGCAAGATGCGCGCGGTGCGGACGTGGTAGCGGCGCGGCAGCAGGGCGTACAGGAACCCGATGGTGCGTTCCTTGTCCGCCAGGAAGTAGAACGCCATCACAACGGCGGTCAGGCCAAGCACCATGCCTTCCAGCGCTTGCAGCGCGAACGGCAGCGCGTCCTTCGCGGCGGGGGCAGCTAGGTCCGTTGGTGGACTGTCGCGCAGCGCGGCGGCGCGTTCACCAAGCACAGGTACCCCGGCCAGCGCATCAGCGATGCGCGCCTGCAACTCCGGCGCGCCCGCGATGACGGCACTGACCTGCGCCGCCATCGCGGGCACCACAAGAGCACCGAGGCCGACGACCGACGCCACCATCGCAATAAGGATCAGCCCCAGGGCGATGGTGCGCTTGACGCCGTGCGCCTGGAGCCAGGTCAACACAGGGTTGAGCGACGCAGCGAGCACCGCCGCCTCCACGATCAGCAGAAGGATCTGCCATAGCTGCCCCAGCAACCACAGCCCAAGCACGATGGCGATCACCGCGAATATGGATCGTAGGGACAGCTCGATTCGCATCGTGCGCAATGCGGGGGCAGCTTGGGTGGCCGACGTGGCTGGTGCTGTGTCCATTAGTGGCCCGTGGCGCGAGTGCAAAGCAAGACCCGTACCCTGCCGTTCAGGCGGGCGTCACCGTGCTATCCTGCCCGCCAAACAGATGATCGTCTACGTTGGCACCAACACCGGCCCAGGCAAGGCCGAGGGCATTGGAGTCTTCCGACTGGATGAGTCCACCGGCGCGCTCTCACACGTGCAGACCGTGCCGGCGGAGAACCCCACATGGGTCACGCTCGACCCGCAGGAGCGCTTCCTCTACACCGGGACGCGCACCATGCAGGCCACCTCGGGTCCGGTGAATTCGTCGATCGAGGCATACGCCATCGATCAGGGAACCGGCACGCTCTCGTTCGTGAACCGGCAACCGTCGGGCGGCAATGGCCCGGCCTACGTCAGCGTCCATCCGAGTGGTCGCTGCGTCTTCGCCGCCAACTACGGCAGCGGGCACGTCGCGGCGCTGCCGGTGGGACAAGACGGCCGGTTGGGTGAGCCGGGGTCGGTGATTCACCACGAGGGACGCGGGCACCATGCCCGCCGGCAAGAGGCATCGCACGCGCACTCCGTTGCCACTGACCCGTCGGGACAGTACGTGTTGGCGTGCGACCTGGGGGTGGACCGGGTGTTCGTCTACAAGGTGGACCCGGAGACGGCGCAGCTGACTCCCAACGACCTGCCGTACGCACAGCTGCCGTCGGGCGCGGGGCCGCGCCACTTCGCCTTCGATCCGACCGGCCGGTTCGTCTTTGTGAACGGCGAGATGTCTTCGACCGTCACCGCATTCGCCTTCGATCCCGAACGTGGGGCGATGCAGGTGACGGACACGTACTCGACAGTACCGGAGGACGTGGACCCGCGCGCGATCAATAATTCCACCGCCCAGGTGCTGGTCCATCCGAACGGGCGGTTCGTCTATGTCTCCAACCGGGGCCACGACACCATCGCGGTATTTGCGTTCGACGCCGAGCGCGGGCGGCTGAGCCCGCGCGGTCACGTCTCGACGCAAGGGAAGACCCCACGCAACTTCAACATCCACCCAAATGGGAAGCTGCTGCTGGCGGGGAACCAGGACACGCACACCATCGTCGCGTTCTCCGTTGATGGTGAGAGCGGCGTGCTTACCCCCACGGGACAGGTGACGCAGACACCGGCGCCAATCTGCATCCAGTTCAGCCAGGTAGGCGGCTAGCGCGTGTCCGGGAAGGCTGAGCTGCCGGCAGGGCTCACACGCTGGGAGTACGCGCGGCTGGAGTCGAACGACGACGGCGTCGGAGTAGTGTTCACCCACCGCCCGGCGTGGCCGCGCCAGGCGCCGGATGTGTTCTTCGACACGATGCGCCGCCTGGGTGACGAAGGGTGGGAGCTGGTCTCTGCGCTACCACTCGGTGGAAGTGGGACGCTGTCCATGAACGCAGGAACCGCGGCTGGGCCAACGGGGTCAGCGGGACCGGGCGCATCGACTCACGCGCCGGGCCAGGTCACGGTACGGCTGGGCACCGACCGCTGGCTCATGTTCAAACGACCCGTCCCGGAACCGCCGCCCAGCAGCACCACGAGCGGCGAGGACCTGATCAAGGGCGTCATCAGCCGGCAGCTGCTCAAGGGCCGCCTGCCGCTGCCTTAAACGAAGCCTACTTCTCTTCGGTGGGGCGTGGCTGCGTATCGTGGGCCTGCTCGTCGTTGACGTGCCGCCGTGGGACGTCAACCAGAGAGCCTTCCTCGTAGATCTGCCCGGTGAAGTAGTCGTTGCGTACGCGGTGCCTGTCGCTGTCGGTGGGGTTGCCAGTGGGGACGTTCTCGTCTTCACGGTTAGCCTCGTGCGCGACCTTGCCGGCGCCTGCGCCGAGCACCGCGCCGACCACGGCTCCAATAGGGCCCCCGATGACGGCGCCCAGCCCGGCTCCCGCAACGGTGCCGACGGCGGCTCCAGTGGGGGTGCCGTCACGCTCGGCGGTATCCCGCGGCAGAGCGCTGACTTCGTCCTCGCCCGTGGCTGGCTGGAGGCGTCCGTCGGGATCGATCTGGACCCCCACCGGCTGAGACCGAGCGACGTCGGCGGAGACACGTTCTGAGTTACTCATTTCTACGCTCACTTTCCTCTTGGGGTAGATAGCCCTGCAAGGCGCGTGCCCCGCGCCGCGGCTGAGGCATTGGTAAGGTGAGGCCAGGGCATGATTCAGCAGCATCTGTCACGTACCGCAGCGACATCCAGGTCCGAACGGCCCGCGCGCCTGACGGCAATTGCGCTGGCTCTAGGGACCGCAACTCTCGTGGCTCTCAGCAGCGGGCCACCGGCAGCGGCGCAGATAACGCCACCGGCTCCGCCGGCGTCACCGGGCGCCTGGCTGGACGGCCCGCTGCAGAACTGGAACGAGCCAGGCGGTTTTGTCCCAGCGGCGCCGTTCTCAGGCAGCATGTCGGACGCGCGCTGCCGCGGCCAGGAGCGACGGCCGGCGGGGCCCGAAGAGGCACAGGTGGGGAACGCGGGCTGGACACTGATCACCGCGTGGCCAACGCAGCGGCAGAGCGACGTGGCGGTGGTAACCGCAACCGGCGACTACGACGGCATGTGCCGGCCGATTGGCTACAACGCGTTCGTGTTCACCGCCGGCGTATTTGCCGGGACGGTCTCGCCGGTACCGATGGGGTCGCGCAGCGATGGCGCGCTGGTGCGCCCGCCGGCAATCCTGCCGGGCGGGCGCGTGGACGCGTCGTTCGTGCGCTTCGCCCCATCTGACCCACTGTGCTGCCCCTCACGGCCGCAGACGCGCCTGCTCTTTCGCATTGATCGAGAAGGGCCCGCCGCCCGGCCGGTGTTGGTCCCGGAGCGACCCGCTGCGCCGGCACCTGGCGCCGGCGCAGCGGGGGGTGGAGCAGCGCCGGGCAGGGCGGTCGTACCACGCCTGCCCGCGACCGGCGGCGCCTACCCCGATGAGTAGGCACCGGCAGTCTACGCCTCAGTGATCTCGTACCAGGAGTCTTCCAACTCAAGCAGGACACGAGGGCCAACGCTGAGGTACGCCCCGGCGTTGGGGAACCGGTCGACCAGCTCGAAGTAGGCTTCAGACGCGAACGGAACGCGCGTGCGCTGCTCGGCGGGCGGCGCATCGGCGCCGGTGGAGACGTCTTGCCAGACGCTATCCACTAGGAGGAACGTCTTATCGGCGACGGTCTGGACGCCGGAACTGTTCGAGGTGGGGGCGCTCTGTGCCTCGCGCAGCTGGTTGGTAGCCTGGCTGTTTTGGACGGCCGACGCGCCCGCGGCGGGCGCCGAACGGAGTCCCTGGCTCAGCGCGTCGGCTGCCTGCGCGCGACCCTGCTGCGTGTTGAGCGGTGCCTGCGTGGGCTGCGGTAGCGGTGCAGTGGTGGGCGCGCCCGGTCGCTGTGGCGCCACTGGCACCGTCGGCTCCGGCACGAAGATGGACGTGTACGGCGTGGGAATCCCGTGACGCGTGGCAAGCGCGATCACTTCGTCCACCAGCTCCTTGTTTGCGCCGCGCAGGCGGATCTCAGAGAGCAAGTACCCAATCTTGCGGCCGGCCCACAGGCGCGGCAGCGCCTCCTGCGCCTTCACCGGCGCCGAGGCGAACGTGACGCCGGGGAGAGTGAACTGCTGCGGGCGGCCCGCCGCGCTGCCGGAAAGCGTGACGTCGATCGTGCCGGGTCGCCGGTAGCGGCCGGTGAGCACCAGCTGGCCACCGGCATAGAGGTCGGGGAGCTGGGACGGGTAGAGGTCATAGACCTCGGCACCGCCGAAGTCGAGCCGCAGGTCGGTCAGCACCGGTGACGATACCTTGCCGTAGAAGGTGGAGACGGCGGCTTCCAGGTCCTCGTCGGGACGCACGTAGGCGCTGGCGCCGCCGAAATCGGCGGCCAGCTTGTCGAGCAGGGTGGTGTTGACGTCGAACCCGACGCCGAAGCTGAAGAGCCGTGGACGGACTGCGCCGGCGCCCAGGGCGCGACGCGCGTTCTCCACGATCTGGTCGGGCTGCTGCGGGCCGGCGGTGGGCAGGCCATCGGTGACGAAGATGACAGTATGCGGGCGACCGCCGGTGTCGGCGCGCAGCGCCGTGAAGAGTGCGTCGTTGATGTTGGTGCCGCCGGAGGCGACCAGTCCATCAACGTAGGCGATAGCGCGGTCGCGCTCTGACGCCGGGCGCATGCCCGACGCGAAGGTGTCGACAGTTGAGGAAAACGAGATGATGTTGAAGCGGTCTTCGGCGTTGAGGCGGTTGACGACGTAGCGCAGCGCGCCCTTGGCCTGGTCGATCTTGGCGCCGGCCATAGACCCACTCGTATCGAAGATGAGGCTCACGTCCTTCGGGACGGCGCGCTCGGACGCCAGCTGAAGCGCCGGCGCTGCCAGCAGCAAGAAGTAGCCGTCTTCGTTGGCCAGCTTATGGGTCACCACGCTGATGCCCACGGGGCTGGGCGAGACGCCATAGACCAGCTCAAAGGAGCGGCGTACGCCGGCCTGCGCCGGTGTGGTCCTGCTGGACCAGGTGGCGGTTGCACTTGTGCCGCCGGAGCGAGTGACGTTGACCTCGTGAGTCGGCGAGTAAACCGCGCGCAGTGGGGCCGTCGAACGCAGCGAGACCGTGATGCTGGTCTCCTGCGGAGGACGGGCGGAGAACCGCTCGGCCGCGGTGGGGTAGACGTAGCGCACCAGGCCGCCATCCTGAGGAAGCACCTGGGAGTACTCCAGGCGCAGTGTGCGCTTCCCACCCGCCGGCACAGGGAAGACCCGCGCCTGGAACGCACCCCGGTCGGCGAACTCCAGCAGCGCGGGGTCACGGTTAGCGCGCACGATCGACTCGTAGAGCCGGCGCGCCTCTTCGCGGGAGAGCACCTCCCCGGTGATTTGCTGGTCATCGACGAACATCGAGAACGACGTGACGGTGGCGCCCTCGGGGAGGGGGAAGACGTAGGTGCCTTCCAGGTCACGGCCCGTCTCATTGACGAAGATCTGGTCGATACGGGTGGTGGCGACCTGGTCCTGAATATCGACCGTGACGGTGTGCGAGCGTATTGTCAGCCAGCACGGTGAGATGGGACGAGGGGGCGGCGCGATGCGCGGGGGAGGCGACACGGTGGGCAAGGGCCGCGGGATGCCGATGGAGGGTGCGACAGGTGCGATGGGAGCGGCGCCGGGCGCCGTGGCATCTGACGCAGGGAGGGGCAACGGCTCGGGAAGCGGAACGGGGAGATCGAAGCAGCGGGTGGGGGGCACCATCATCCCCTGCGCTGCCGCCGGTAAGGAGGGAGATAGGGTGGCGAGAGTGGCCGCCAGGGCCACGACAATGGAAGACAACCGGGCCTTGAGCTTCATCGGTGCATCCTTTCGGCGTAGTGACGCCACCGCGTGCTGAGAAGTTCCCGCCAACCGTGCCATGAGTAGCGTACGGCTAAAATCGCGACCAGGTGACGACCTCGGCACATGCGGCCGCGCCGAACGGCGCACGCGGAGACAGGGGAACTGTGCCGCGGCTGGGCATGGTGGGCGGCGGGCAGCTGGCGCGCATGACCTACCAGGCGGCGATCGCGCTGGGGCTGACGGTGCGCGTGCTGTCGGACCGGGCGGATGACAGCGCGGCGAGGGTTGGGGCAGAAGTCGAGATTGGGTCACCCGACGAGATCGAGGCGCTGCGCCGGTTCGCGGCCGGGTGCGACGTACTGACGTTCGACCACGAGCTGGTGCCACCGCAGCACCTGGCGGCGCTACGAGATGCCGGTCATACGCTCTACCCCGGGGCCGACACCATGGCGCTGGCGCAGAACAAGCGCCGCCAGCGACAGGAGCTCGGCGCACTGGGACTGCCGGTACCTGCGTTCTCGACTGTCTCGTCTGAAAGTGACCTCCTCAGCTTCGGTGAGGCGCACGGCTGGCCGGCGCGGCCGGTGGTAGCCAAGGCCGTGCGCGGCGGCTACGACGGGCGCGGCGTCTGGCTACTCGAGGACGTGCCAGCGGCACAGCGGCTGTGGGCCGAGGTCACAGCACGTGGCGTGGAGCTGATCGTGGAGGCGTGGGTACCGATCGAGAAGGAGCTCGCAGCGCTGGTAGTGCGCCGGCCGAGCGGCGAAACAGCGGTCTACCCCAGTGTGGAGACGGTACAGGTGGCGGGAATCTGCCGCGAGGTGCTGGCGCCGGCGTCGATTCCGCCGGACCTGGCGGACGAGACATGCGGGCTAGCGCGGCGCATCGCGGAGGCGATTGGGCTGGTGGGGGTGATGGCGGTGGAGCTGTTCGTCGTGCGCGAGGACGAGCAGGCGACTGGCTCGAGCGGACGACTGGTGCTCAACGAGCTGGCGACGCGGCCACATAACTCGGGGCACTTTTCGATCGAGGGATGCGTTACTTCGCAGTTCGAGAACCACGTCCGCGCGGTGCTGGACTGGCCGCTCGGAGACGTGTCACTGGCGGCGCCGGCAGCGGTGATGGTGAACGTGCTGGGTGGCCCGCCGGGGAATGACCCGCAGGCGGAGCTGGCGCGCGCCCTGGCCGACCCGGTGGTGAAGGTGCACCTGTACGGCAAGGATGCGCGGCCGGGCCGCAAGCTGGGGCACGTGACCGTGCTAGGGCAGGATTTGGAAGACGCACGAGCGCGAGCAAGGCGAGCGGCGGCGATCCTGATGGGGGAGGGTTAGACGACAATGGCAGGGGAACGCGGTAGCGGCCCAAGTGCTCATCATGATGCGCCGCTCGTTGGCGTGCTGATGGGGAGCGATTCCGACCTGAAGGTGATGCGGGCGGCGGCGGAGGCGCTGGCGGAGTTTGGGGTGGCGCACGAGGTGCGCGTGGTGTCGGCGCACCGGACGCCACAGCGAATGATCGACTACGCGCGCGAGGCAGCCGGTCGAGGGTTGAAGGTCATCATCGCGGGGGCGGGGGGTGCGGCGCACCTGCCGGGGATGCTGGCCTCGGCGACGCCGCTGCCGGTAATTGGGGTGCCGGTACCGCTGAGCTACCTGGACGGCATGGACTCGCTGCTCTCGATTGTCCAGATGCCGGCGGGAGTGCCGGTCGCCACAGTCTCAGTGGCCGGGGCGCGCAACGCAGGGCTGCTGGCAGTACGCATCATCGGTGCGGCCGACCCGGCGCTGCGCGAGGCGATGGAGCGGTTCCAGGCCGGGCTGGAGGAGCTGGTGGCGGACAAGGACTCGAAAGTCCGCGCGGAGTTCGGTTAGAGGCGGATGGATCGCGGTCAGGTGCGTGGCCGTAGGTGGCGCTTGGCCGCGCGATATTCGGGGTCGTGCGCAAACTCTTGCTGGGGGTCTTCGACCGGCCACCAGCGGTCGAGGGCGGGCGCGCCGTCCGGGCCAGCGTCGAGCCACCAGCCGAAGACACGGCCGTCGCGGGTGAGCAGAAAACCGCTCAAGCTTTCCAAGCCGCCCGGCAAGTCCTTGCCTTCGCCCTGGACGAAGAACGGCCACCACTCGCCAGTTGGTATGCCTTTCTTGGCGAAGAGTGCTTCCAGAACCGGTGCGGCGGGGCCGTGGATGGGCGGCTGGGCGGAAGACTTGCGAGGGGCGCGGCGGCTCATTGGTAGGTGCTCTGCGGCAAGCCGCGGACGTAGCGCTCGCCGTTGTCTGGCTTGAAGTGGGTGGTGATGCGGCGCCCATCTTCTGTGACGGAGGTGAAGCGATTGGTGGGCGCGTGGTAGTAGCCGCGGCGCCGGGCGCTGGTGGAGCGATCGACGTAGTGGAATGGCGTGCCCTGGCGGATGGTTTCACGCGCCGCCGCGTCGTACAAGTCGGCGCTGGAGTACGGTCCTTCACGACCGTGCTTCTGGAAGTGTTCCCGGAGGGAGCCTGGCGCCCAGGTAGCGTCCTGGGCAATGCGCTCCAGGTCTGCCGCCGCCGGCTGGTTCGCCGGTTGGTCCTGCACGGTGGAGGCACCGCCGCCACTCTGTCGCACTGGTGCTGCGGCTGAATCGGGCGCTGCGGTCGCGCCGCGCCCGCACGCAACTAGCAGCAGGATGGCACCGCAAGCCACCACCAAGCGCAGTGCAGCCGCCGCAGTCCTGGTGTGGGCGAACAGGGCTTCGCTCATTCGCGTGTCACTACTGGGGTCACGGTCTTGGGGACGGGCGTCGAGGCTGTCGCGGTTCGGTTGCGCTTGTTGCGGCGCGGTGACGGCGACACGGTCCGGACGTTTGTAGCGGGTAGGCTATGCGAGTGATACGAGAAACGATGACAGAGCCGATTGTGCTGGGCCACGTTTCGAGCGCAGGCACTGGCCCCTCTCCTGAGACTCTACGCGGGTACTTGTCTGCCGAACAGATGAGGCTCGATCTGAGCGATGATGAATTCGCGGGACTGCTAGGCCTGGACGTAGAGGCGTGGCGGGAGATCAGCGCGGGCGCCCACACCTGGCCGGCGACAGTGCTGGCGCGGGTGCTGCTGCGGTTCCCGGAAGCGCAGCCACTGGCCGCGGTGGAAGTCCGTCGCCGGGTAGCACCCGGCGACGGCTGGCGCTGGTGGCACGCGGCCTGACCTGACCCGCGGCACTAGCTCTACAGGCCGACGGACCACACGTCAAGCCAGTTGGGGCGCTCCTTGGCAGCAGCCTGGATGGCAGATTCGGAGCCGAGCACCGCGACCTGGCCGTTCTCGCGCACGGCATCGAGAACATCGGCGAAGGAGCGGAAGTCGGCAGCGGTGGCGCCGAGCACCTGGTCACGGATGACTTGTAGCAGTTCTTCCGAGTCACCGGCGAGATGGCGGTCGAGCGACGTCCAGCCCTTCGCGTCCGGCAGGCGGTAGGCGTCGATGCTGCTGATGGTGCCGATGATGGCTTTGGTGAGCTCGTCTTCTGAGAGGTCCAGATCGCGCAGGAACTGTGGCGCAGCGTCATACTTCTCCAGGGTGGCGAGCAGGTTGGGGTCGCGGTAGGAGAGGTAGGAGAAAAGGCCGGAGCGGCGGTTGAGGCCGGAGAAGGCGCCGTACGCGCCGCTGCGGACACGGACCTGCTCCCAGAGCCAGGTGCGCTGCAGGTAGCCTGCGACCACCTGCGACGCGCCGCTGTAGGTGTAGCCGAGGTCGTAGAGGTTGGCGGCCTTGCCGACGAAGTTGATCTGCCCAGGGACCGTGATGGCTTCGGCGCCCTTGGCCTCAGGTCTGGGCCACTCGGCGCGGGCGGGTGACCCGGCAGGCAACCCGGCGAGGAAGGAGTCCAGCAGCGGCTCGAAGCGCGACCAGTTGTCCTGGTCCAGCGTGACGTTGCAGATCGTGTTGCCACGGGCAATCAGCGTGCGGCGGATGCGCTCCAGTGTCTCGTGCACGCGCGGCCATTCGTTCTCGACGGCATCGGCCAGCTCGCGCGTGAACAGCAGGTTAGAGACGCCGCGCAGCTGCTCTTCGGCCCAACCCGCCTCGTCGAAGCGCGCGCTAAGGCGCAGGTTGACCGCGGCGTGGCCGTTGGGAACCAGGCTGGACTCGTGGCGGGCTTTGTGCTCGCGCACCATCTGGCGGAAGCGGTCCTGGTTGTCCAGCTTTACCTCTAGCAGGATATCGTGCAGGATATCCAGCAGCGCATTGGCCTGGTGCGCGAGCCCCTTGCCACGCAAGAAGAGCCACGCGGAGGCCGACTTTGTGCCGCCGACCGTAGTTGTGAGCAGGGTGGGAGCAAGACCGCCGGTGTCGCGCCCGATGCGCTGCGAGAGCCGCACGAAGTCGTCGCGGATAGTGCCCATCTCCACCAGCGCACGGCCGAAGAGGTACGCGAAGGGAAGGTCGTCGGGCGTGAGGGTATGGAGGTCGAAACCGATGTCGAAGTAGACGATGCCGTTGGTGAACAGGTCGTGGTAGAGCAGACGAGAGTCCTGCTTCTGTGAGACGGCGATGGGGATGGTCTTGTTCTCGCGGTCCAGATCCGAGAGCTGCAGGCGCGGGACCAGTGCCAGCTTCTCAGGCGGATCGGGCGCTTCCTGGAGTCGCTTGAGCTCGGCGGCGCGCTCGGCAAGCCCGGCTAGGTCGCTGGGGGACAGGCTGGCGCGCGCCTGCTCCAGTCGCTCGCGCTCGGCGGCCTCTTCACGCGCACTCTGCTCGGGGTCACCAGTGAGTAGGACGGTGGTGCGATGCGGATTGTCGAGGAAGGACTCCTGGATCAGCGACTCGAACACACGCTCACCCGCGGCCACGCGCTGCTTCAGGGCAGCCAGCGGCGCTTCGTAGGCCAGAGGCGCGAGCGGGTCGCCGTCGTACAGCCAGGTGTGGAGCGAGCGGAGCATGAGCGAGAGACCGCGCGGGAACTGGCCGGTGTTGTTCTCGCGCAGGTCGAACTCAATCGTGTTCATCGCGGCGGCGACAGTTTCCTTGTCGATGCCGGCGGTAGCGAGCGACCGCAGCGTATCGAAGACGAGCTGGTCCACCTTCTCGGCGTCGGCGGCTTCGATAGCACGCAGGCCGGTCGAGAACGTCCACTGGCGGATGCCGTCGTTGAGGCCCCCTCCGGCCAGCGCCTCGCCCAGCCCCGAGTCGATCAGCGCCTTACGCAGCGGCGCCGCCGAACTGCCGACCAGGATCTCTTCCAGGACGTGATCGGTGAGGGCGCGCTCCGGATTGGGGACCTCTTCGAGCAGCCAGTTGACGGTGAAGCGGGCGCTCTTGGCGGTCTTGGTCTCCGGCCCAATGGCGAACGTGCCGGTCACGCGGCGCGGCGCGTCGAAGCGCGGCTGGAGCGTTACCGTGGAGTTGGGCTCGATGCGGTCGAACTCGCGCAGGTACTCGTCCGCGAACGATAGGCGACGGTCTAGATCGTCATCGCCGTAGAAGACGATGCGGGCGTTGGAGGGGTGGTAGTAGGTCTGGTGGAAGCGCCTGAACTGCTCGTAGGTGAGCTCCGGGATGCGGCTCGGCTCGCCACCCGATGAGTGGCGGTACGACGAGTCCGGAAAGAGCGACTCCTGGATGGTCTGGTACAGCACGTATTCGGGGGTGGCGCGCTGGCCCCGCATCTCGTTGAGCACGATGCCCTTGTAGGTGAGCGCGTCCTCCTCAGGCTCGAGGCGCCAGCCCTCCTGTTCCAGGTGGTCGGGTCCCAGGCGCGGATGGAAGACGGCGTCCATGTAGACATCTGCCAGGTTGTAGAAGTCCTGGAGGTTGGTGCTGGCGATGGGATAGACGGTCTTGTCGGGGTAGGTCATGGCGTTGAGGAACGTCTTGAGCGAGCCCTTGATCAGCTCGTTGAAGGGTTCCTTGACGGGGTACTTGCGCGAGCCGCCCAGCACCGAGTGCTCCAGGATGTGGGGGACGCCGGTGGAGTCGGAGACCGGGGTGCGGAACGCGACGCCGAAGACCTTGTTCTCGTCGTCGTTCTCCAGGGAGAGCAGCTCGGCGCCCGTCTTGAGGTGGCGATAGAGGCGGGCGCGCGTTCTCAGCTCGGGGATGTCCTGGTCGCGCAGGAGCTCGAAGCCGTGGGTGACGGGGCCGGATGACGTGGCGTGAGCGCTGCCGTTCGTGGGGGCTGCGCCGGACGACGCTTTTGAGGTAGTGGTCATAGAGTAGTTATAGAGGGAGGTCGCTCGTCCGGCGCTTACTGGTGGCTTAGACTTGATGAGTGAAGAAGCAGAAGAGCAAGCAGAAGGGCAAGAGCACGCCAAGGCGCTGCTGCAGGCAGTGGTGCATCGGGTGCCCCTGGACCACTGCGCAACTCAACCGCAAGGGGAAGAAGTAGGAAGGCTTACCCTCAGAGCGGCGGTCGGGTAGGCTCGTCCTCGCCCAGAGGCGTGGTGAGGCCCCGGCCCACCTGCGGCGCGAACTTGATCGAAGGCTGCTCGCCAGGCGGCGCCATCACTTGCATCTCACGCTCCGGGCCCAGGTTACGGCGCTCCTTGGCGATGGCGTAGGACAGCTCAGCGCCGATCAGGATGATGTTGCTGGCTACGTAGATCCAGAAGAGCAGCGCCATCATCGCCCCGACCGGCCCGTAGACGGTCACCATGTTGGTCTTCTCGATGTAGAAGGCCAGCACCAGGCGCGAAGCCTCCCAGAGCAGGGCGGTGACGAGGGCGGCGGGCCAGACGTCGCCGTGTTGCACCTCCCGTTGCGGCGTAAAGCGGTAGAGCACGTAAAAGACCGCAGCCACGCTTGCCACACTGAGCGCGGAAATGACGCCGCGCCAGAGAGCGGTGCCCGCCGGGTCGCCACCAAAGAGCTGCACGACCAGGTTCGCGACGACCGTCGCGGCGAAGCTGGCAATGGCGACGCCCCCTATGGCGGTTGACATGGCGAGCGAAAACACGAGTCCCTTCACAAAGGGGCGTGGCTTGCGGATGCCCCAGATCGGGTTGATCGTCGCGTCGACCGCCTGAAACCAGCCCAGTGCCACCCACAGCAGGGAAACAGAGCCCAGCCCGGCGGCGATGCCCTTCGTTTCGATCACGCCCGTGATCATGGTGCTCAGCTGCTCCTGCCCTTGCGGCAGGTAGCCGACCACGATCCCCAGCATGCGCGCTCGCGTCTCTTCATTGTTTTGCAGCGCGAGGCCCACCAGCGAGGTCGCGAGCAACAGCAGCGAGAAGAGCGAGAACACGCCGTAGTAGGTCATCGCCGCGGCGTAGGTCAGCACGTCGTCCTTGACCGCGCCATCGACGGTGCTCTCCAGCACCCGCAGCGTGCCGTGGCGACGCAGCCGCTCCCGCACGGCCAGCGCCTGTATCTTCAGTGTGCCGGCGAAGCGTCCCACGTCATAAGAGGCTACCGCCCCACCCGAAGGAGGAGTGTACGCCGGCCACGCGCCTGCTCGGCTACTGGCTGCTATGGGCGGGGACGGTTGGGGTCCGGCGTGACCAGCGTGCCGCCATCCGCGAAGTAGACACGCAGCAACCAGGTCTCCTCGCCACTCCACAGCAGCGATCCGCCGGCAAATGCCTCGGTAGCGCCATGGAACCCACGCTCCGGCGCCAGCGCCCAACCCAGCCGCTCGCGCAACCCGGGATGCTCGCGCCACAGTTTGCCGAAGCCGGCAATAGGGGCTACCAGCCCCTCCGGTGCGCGCTCTTCCGCCTCGGGCTCTCCCGTGAAGGGGTCAGTCAGGGCAATCCATGTATCGTCGGCAAAGGACACGGTGATCTGACGTGTGTCGGAGCGCCAGAGCATGTGACCGCTCTGGAAGTATTGTTCGGCGGCCTGGATAGGGATCTCGGGGCCTTCCGGACAGCCTATACGCGTGCGGACGCCGGT
>CADCTC010000247.1 GCA_902805635.1 uncultured Chloroflexota bacterium | reverse complement strand
GGTGCTGACGCGTCCCACGCGGCAGCGGCGGCGCGTCCCCTTCGCCGAGGAGACAAGCTGCTGTAGGTGCTCGTCCGCTCCCTGCGCCGCGACTGGCGCCGGCACCTGGTCGTGGTCACGTCCGACACGGTGGTGCGCTGGCACCGCGCGGGCTGGCGCCTGTACTGGCGCTGGCGCTCTCGCTCGCCGGGTGGCCGGCCGCGCCTCACTCCAGAAGTCCAGGCGCTGATGGCGCGCATGTCACGGGAGAACCAGCTGTGGGGCAGCGAGCGCATCCGGGGCGAATTGCTCCACCGGCGGTACGTGGTCATCGACCTCGTCTTCGACACCAGGGAGCAGGCGGAGGCATTCCTGGGATTCTTGAAGAGGCAGGTCTGGGGTGTGCCCGCGAACGCCCCGGCGCTGGCGGGCGCACCCCAGACGATGATCCTGGAGCCGGCCCCGCCGTCCTGATCGCCCGGCTGCGGTCGTCGCCGGCTGCGGTCGACGCACGTGACCGAGCCCGTCGGAACGTGGGCCACTAGGCCGCGGTCGGCCGCCCCGGGCACGGAATCGCACGCGATACTGTTGGGTGCTGGGGCCCTTTCGGGCCGCTCTGGTGGGGCACCGCGCAGCAGCGTCCAGAGTACGCGGCCCGCTACGTCACCGCGTTCTGCCGTCAGATGACCCACGGCAGCGTGTGAGCACCAGGTAAGGTCGCGAACTCGTGCGCAGGGCCACCGCTACCACGCTCGTGGAAGGGGAACCGGCGGATTGAGAACGAAGCTCGGTCTGGACTCTCGTGCCGGTGCAGTTTGATGGGCGGGAGTATGATGCAGTGTCATACGGTCGCCGGCGACGCTGGGTGGGAGGGCGAGGCCTGTAAGGCGCAAAAATGACGTCCGCGTCACGCCGCTCGTCGGTAGACGTGGTGGAGCCCGCCTAAAACCGGCCGCGACTGCACCGCGCCGCGCGTGGCCGGGCTGCGCCCCATGGGGAGCGGCGGCTCCAGCCCCAGGCTGCGATGAGGCCGCTCGGTGTTGTAGTAGGCCACGTACTCGGTAAGAACGCTGCGCAAGTGCCGCTCGTTGAGGATGAGCACGTGGTCCAGGCACTCGTTCCGGAGGGTGCGCACCACCCGCTCGGCGACTGCGTTCGCCTTGGGCGCGCGGAACGGCGTGAGCAGCGTGTCGATCCCCATGGCCTTGACGCGTGACACGAAGTCGCCGCCGTACACTCGGTCGCGGTCCCGGATCAGGTACGTAGGTTGGCGGCCCCAGGGTGTCGCCTCGATGACCTGCCGCCACACCCAGGTGGCGGTGGGATGTGCCGTCACCGCCGCGTGCACCAGCTCGCGGCGGCTGTGGGCGATGAAGAACAGCACGTACAGCGTCTTGAAGGTAATCGTCTGCACGGTGAACAGATCGGCTGCCCAGAGGGCGTGCGCGTGGGTGCGCAGGAACGTGCCCCAGGTCTGGCTCGGTAGCCGCGGCGCGGGACGCCAGCGGTAGCGGCGGATGGAGCCGTTGCTGGCGGCGATGCCGAGCTTGAGCAGTTCGCCGCGGATACGCTCGGTGCCCCACAGGCGGTTCTCTTCCGAGAGGCGGCGGATCAGGTCCCGCACTTCCTCTGGCAGCCGTGGCCGCCCCATCGGCCGGCGGGAGCGCCACCACCAGAAGAGGCGCCAGCCCCGCCCGTGCCAGCGGAGCACCGTCTGCGGTTGCACCAGCAGCAGGTGCCGGCGCCAGTCGACGCACAGCCGGCGCGCCACAACCCAGAACAGCTGATCGTGCCAACGCACATCGGGACGCCGGCGGGTGCGCAGCGCGACGGCGAGTTGCTGGCGCAGGAGCAGGTTCTCCAGCAGCAGCGCGCGGCGGCCCCGGAACAGCGCGAGCCACAGAGTGACCATCAGGGACAGCCATTCCCACATGCCGTGATGGTCGCCTACGGCTTGCCTGGGTACCCGGACGGACTTCTTGCGCCCCACAGCTCTTCGGAGGAGCCATGGACGGAGTAGACTTCGACGAATAGGCTGCGGGCCTGATCATGGAAGTCCCAATCTCCATTCGGCCGCTTGCACCCGTTGCACCTGATGACGATCTCCGTGGGGTGCCCGCCGTGCAAGCACCAGCGCGGCCTCCCGGTACGGTGCCGGGAAGCAGCCGCGCTCGACCTCGACCTCGAAGCCGGCGCCCGCCAGCAGCCGTTGCGCCGCCTCGAGGGTGAAGGTCAGGTAGAACATGACGAACGGCGGCCGCACAAGCAGGTTGCGCAGGTGCGCGATCGCGTTGTAGCCGTGGCCATAGAGCCAGCGACGCGAGAGCGGCCGCGGCGTGGGGACGGTCACGAACGCGAAGAGGCCCCCGGGCCGTAGCGCCTGGTAGACGCCGGCGACGAACCGCTGCTGCTCGCGCCGCGGGATGTGCCCGAATGCGCCGAAGCAGGTGGCCACGTCGAAGGCCCGCTCGAAGCCGAGCGTCAGGACGTCGCCCCGCACCAACGCCACATCTCCACGCCCGCCCAGTTGCCGGCACGCCTCGGCGAGCATCCCGGCGCTGAAGTCCAGGCCGACCGCGCGCCGCGCGCACAGCGGCCGCAGCATGCGCAGGCCAACTCCCGTCCCGCAGCAAAGGTCGAGCCCGTCCGCGAAGGGCCTGCGGCGCGCGAGCCGCTCGCCCACGACGCGCATGATCGCGTCCGGGGTCCGGAAGGGAGTGTACTCGAACTTGGGCGCGAGCAGGTCGTAGCCACGGCGCGTTGAGGAGAGGCCCTGCCGCGCCAGCTCCATCACGGTCGGGCCGTGGGGGTGGAACACGGCAGGAGCGTAGCAGCGTCGGCATCCCCAGGTCGGGCACACTTTGTGGAGGCCTCGTCGCCGGTGCGGGGGAGCTTCCGCGAGCAGGCCGGCAGTGCGGTAGAGTTTCGGAAGTATGAGACGCCCGCGTTCCGCGGGCAGGCCACGCCAGCGGCCGGCTCCGCGTGTGCCTCAGCGGCTACCTCAGCACACACAGCCACAGCGGCGGTTCCCCAGGAGTGGCGAGGACACTGCGCCCCGCGGCGGGATCGGCGTGGGCCGGCTACGGACTCCCTGACCGGGTTAGGCGCACACCGGCCATGGACCCCACTCCCGCAGACTCTTCTGAGCCGGCGATGCCTCCCCGCCGGCGCCGGCGGCGCTCCGGGTGGTGTGGCCGACCTGTAGAAACCGGAGTGCTGCTCGCGCTATTGGCGGTCGCGCTATTGGCGGCAGTTGCGCTGTCCGCTTCGGGGTGGGCCGGCGGTGGCGCACCGGCGGCCCAGGCGCCACCGGCAGCGCCAGCTGCCACTGAATACGAAGGAACCGTGCGCGCCGTGCTCTCCGGCGGAACGCGGGAGTCGCCGCTGCACGGCGGCGCCGAGCGCTACCAGGTGCTCTCGGTGCAGATCGGCACGGGCGACCGGCGCGGCCAGACCGTCTCGGTGGAAAGCACGCAGCTGGCTGGGGGTGTCGCTCACGAGTACCGGCCCGGCGACGCCGTGGTGGTGCAGCTCGGCGCCACGCCGCAAGCTGAGCAGTGGGTCGTGATCGACGCGGTGCGCCGTCCGGCGCTCTACTGGCTCGCCGCGGCGTTTGGCGTCGCAGTCGTGCTGGTCGGCGGCCGGCGCGGCGCGGCTGCCCTCCTGGGCCTGGGCGTCAGCTTCGCCGTGCTCGCGGGATACATCCTGCCACGGCTCATCGCCGGCGATAACCCCACAGTCGTGAGCGTTGGCGGGGCCACCGCGATCATCGGCGTGACGCTCTACCTGACCCACGGCGTCAGCCGCAAGACGACGGTCGCTGTGGCGGGCACCGCCATCAGCCTGCTGCTGACGGGGCTGCTGAGCGCCGCCTACATCGGCGTTGCGCGCCTGACCGGACGCACCGAGGAGTCGATGTACCTGCAGCTCGCGCTGCCCGGCGTGTCGCTCAACCTGCAGGGGCTGCTGCTCGCGGGCGTCATCATCGGGGCCCTGGGCGTGCTCGACGACGCCTCCATCGGCCAGGCCTCCGTGGTGTTCGCGCTGCGCGATGCGAACCCCACGCTCGGCCCCGGCGAGCTGTACCGCCGCGGCTTGGTGGTGGGCCGCGACCACATCGGGTCGCTGGTCAACACGCTGGCCCTGGCCTACGCCGGCACCGCCCTCCCCCTGCTCCTGCTCTTCAGCACGAACGGCGTGCCCTTTGCCGTGGCCCTCAACCGGGAGCTGGTGGCGTCCGAGGTGGCGCGAACCCTCCTGGGAAGCCTGGGGCTCGTCGCCGCCGTGCCGATCACGACCGGGCTGGCCGCGCTGGCGGCGCGACAGCCACCAGCCGCGCCGCGCGGGCCGCGCCGCGCCATGCAGGACGACGGCCACAGCGCGCGCGGCGAGTGACTCGCCGCGCACACGTGCCGCCGGTTGGCCCTGGCGCGGGTGGGAGCGCCGCCCTAGGTGCGCGGCTGACGGTCAACACAAACAAGGGCGGGGCCAGATGGCCTCGCCCCGGTGTGGCGTGAAACAGCTACTGGCGCGTCAGCGCGGCGCGAGTACTCGCGCCGGCCTCCAGCCGCCAACGGCGCCCCACGGATGGTGCCGGCCCACGGTCTCCCCTGGCTGGTCGGCGACTCCTCACCGTTGCAGCGCGTCTAGACCGTGGCGCTCGCCACCGGGCTTCTCTACCTCAAGCGCGCCTAGCGGCGGGTGCGCGGCGCCCCGGCGAGCAGCCCAGGCGGGAGTTGCGGCCCGGCTGCGGCCCACGCGCCACTGGGTTCGCGCGGCGGGCCGCAGACGGACCGGCGCGTTCTCGCCCGACCCGATGCTGGAGCGGATACTGCAGACGTGGGCCGCTCAACTTGCCAATGCCCCGAGACTCCCCAAACCACCGCCGCCGCTCACCGAATCACGAGCAGGTCGAGGAGGTCCAGGCGCGGCAATTGGACCCTCACGCCGCCGTCGACGTTCTCCACCTCTAGGTCCTCGTCAAGCGCCGCGGACCGGACCGACGAAACGGCGCCGCCAGTGCGGATCGTGATGGTGCGGTCGAAGAAGGGCTGCGCCGGGTGGAACGAGCGGTCCTGGTGCCCGGATGAGTTGACCAGGTGGACCAGCGTGGCGCCGCTGGAGGGTTGGGTGTGGACGGTGACTTCCACTTGCGGCGGCAGGTCGGTCTCGACCTGCGCCTTCGCCGGGCCGCCGAGGACGGTGCGCACGGCGTGCCCGAGCAGGGCACGCGACTCCTCCAGGCTGTGGCCGTAGAAGAGGGCGTCCACCGGCCATGGGAAGTAGGCGGTGCGGCCCTTGCCGTGGGTGTGCCAGAGCAGGCCGGGGTGGTCAGTCTCTAGCGAAGGCTGCCACCAGCACTTCTCCGGCGGGCCGTACGGTGTGGGGCCGAGGAAGGCGAAGGACGGCTCGGCGCCGTCGCGCGCCTCCACGTACAGGAAGGCGCGGTCCACCGCGATGAAGTCGGTATCGGGCATCTCGGGCAGGTCTTCACGGCGGGTGACGCGCAGGTACGAGCCGCGCAGCTCGCGGAAGCCGTCGCGGCGGGCCAGGATGCGTGCGGCGCCTAGCGATCGCAGGGCGAGCGCGCCTTCGGGTCGGACCTTCCCCTCCGCATCGTAGGCGCCGGTCTCGAAGGTGGCCACCAGGCCGCCGCCCTGCTCCACGAAACGGTCCAACAGCACGGCCTGCGCATCCGACAGCGCCGCGGCGTTGGGCAGGACGATGGCCCTGTAGCGCGCGAGGCGACCGGCCGCCTCGGCGGCCTCCAGGCGGTTGTCGGGCAGGACGTCGAAGGGAAGGTGGTTCTCCACCAACGCACGGTACGCGCCGCGGAAGGCCGCCTGGGCTTTTGAGGTCGTCTCGTCGCCGTACGCTTCCTGGGCCTGCGCCGGGTTGACCAGCAGCACCTGGGCAGCGGACTGGATGCCGTCGTACCAACCTTCGTTGGCCTTGTGGAACTGCATCATGCGCTTGACGGCGGGGTAGTTCTTGCGGTCGGGCTGGTTGCGGGTGTGGCCCCC
>CADCTC010000246.1 GCA_902805635.1 uncultured Chloroflexota bacterium | reverse complement strand
GTAGACCTCCTTGGTAGAGGCGTCCCCGAATAGCGAGCGGCACAAGTTCTCCACGAAGGTATGGAAGCGCGGCCCGGCGCAGTTGTTGTAGATGACGATCTTCAGCCAGTCGTGGAAGCGCTTGAGCTCGGCATAGTCCTCCTCGGCGCGGTACCACGGGCTGAAGCTGATCTCGTGGTAGACGTGCACGCCCACTTCCTTCTTAGAGTCCGCCGCCTTGATCGTGCCGTAGATCTCGCGCGACAGCTGGTGCTGCCCGTCGCTCCACAGCTTCTCCCACGCCAGGATCTCCGGGTAGTTGAGCAAGATCCGCCAGAAGGTGGTGAAGTACCCGTCCGACGGCCGCTCCGCGCGGCCTGCCGCGCTGCCCGTGCCGCCCGTGCTCTCCCCGGCGCGCACGTACCAGTCGTACAGCTCCTGGTAGCCCTTGATGCCGCGCTGTGGGTCGTAGCCGCGCTCGCGGAACGCCTGCTGGCAGTGCTCGCAGAAGCAGGCGATGTTGCGCGCCGTGTAGCGGCCGCGGTTGCCGATCAGGTGGTTAAGCGGCCCGGTGCGCTCGGAGCACCACACGATGCCGTCCAGCGGCCAGTTGCGCGCATAGTCCTCCATGCGCCCCAGGATCCACCAGCGGTAGTCGGGGTTGCGGAAGCACGGTTTGTTGCTGGGCCGCCCCCACACGTCCACCTCCAGCGCCTTGGTGAAGTTGGGCACCGCGTGCAGGTAGCGCGAGTTGGAGCTCTCCTCCATCCACGCGTAGTTGCGCATGCCGCGCTTCCGCGC
This sequence comes from uncultured Chloroflexota bacterium, assembly GCA_902805635.1. GTDB lineage: Bacteria > Chloroflexota > UBA11872 > UBA12225 > UBA12225 > CADCTC01. The sequence goes on along the minus strand of CADCTC010000246.1, from coordinate 5,246 downwards.
CTCCGGCAGCACCGCCTCGAACAGGTCGAAGTCCGCCGGCACCTCCGGGTCAGTGTGCTTGTACTTGGGCGAGATGGCCGTCTTGCCGTACCACTGCGGGTCGATCCGGTTGTACGCCCCGCCGCGGAAGTCGTCCTGCTCCTGCACCCCGTGGTCGGGGAAGGGCTGTCCCGGCACCTGGCGCCCGCCGGTGCCCCGCGTCCACGTCGGGTTCGCCAGCAGCAGCGCGTTGACGTGCGCCTTCTCCTGCAGGATGTCCAGCACCTGGGTGACGCCTTCGTCCACAAAGGAAACGGCGCCGATCTGGATCGAGATGTGTGGCTTGCTGTCGGTACTCACCTCCGCAGAATATCCGCCCACGTGCGTGCGGCGCAAGCGGGCTAATCGGAACAGCAGTCTCTCGGGCTCCTGCAGGGTCGCCCGCTATCTACAATCCTGCTGGTGCCCGACTCCACAGCATCGATAGCACCCGATAGCAGCGGTACTGCCATGACGGCTGTAGCGAGTCTCAGCGTTCCAGACAACCACGGCAGCGACGATAAGGGCAAGGTGCCGCGCGCGCAAACGCGCAGCCTCAAGCGGGGTCTGGCGGCGCTCGACTACGTCGCCGTGGCAGGTGAAGTGGGTGTCTCTGACCTCGCGACGGCCCTGCACCTGCCGCGCGCGTCGGCGCACATCTTGCTCACCACTCTCCTCGAATCCGGCTACGTCCGCCAGTCCGGCCGCCGCGGACGTTACCGGCTGGATCTTCAGGTGCTGCCCCTGGCGCACGCCGTGCTGAAGCATATGCCGGTGCGTGAGCGCGCCGCGCCGCTGCTACACGAGCTTGCGTCCCGCACCGGGCAAGCCACCTATCTGGCGGTGCTGTTCAGGAACCAGGTGATCAACATCGACCGTATCCACCCCACCCCAAGCCCTGAGGCGCGTGCCGACCTGGGGCAAGTCAATCCCGCCTACGCCTCGGCTATGGGTAAGGTGCTGCTGGCCCACTTGCAGCCGGAAGAGTTGGAGGAGTACCTGGCGACGATTGTGCTCGCACCGCTCACCGAGCAGACGATCACGTCGGTCGACACGCTGCGTCGCGAACTCGAGGAGGTGGGTCGGCGCGGCTACGCCCTTAGCGACGGCGAGCTCCGTCCGCGCGTGCGCAGCGTCAGTGCCCCCGTCTTCTCGTACGACGGTAACACGGTGGCTGCCATCTGCGCACTCCACAGCACGCCATTCGGAAGCCCTCCAGATCAGACCCTCATCCAGGCGGTCATCGACACGGCAAGCCACATCTCGTACACCCTTGGGTATGGCGCCAAGCCGGAATAAGCGCGGGCCGTGCCGGGCGGCGTGCACTACTCCTGGGGCCAGATCACCGACGCCCGGCGCGCGGCGCCTGGTGCCGGGGCAGCGCCCGAAGCTATCGGTGCGGTAGCCTTCCGCTGCAAGGGAGCAGAACCAACCGTGAAGGTCACGCGGGTCGAATCGATCGTGCTGATGGGGCGCTACCACTTCGTGCGGGTGCACACCGACGAGGGCATCAGCGGCGTGGGCGAGGTGAGTCCGATGAACGCGGGCGTGACGCACGCCATGGTGGAGAAGGCGCTCGCGCCCATCGTGGTGGGCAAGGACCCGTTCGATATCGAGACCATCTGGCACCAGATGTTCCACCGGCCCTACAAGCTGGGGCCTACCGGCGCCCAGCTGGAGGCGATGGCCGGCATCGACATCGCGCTGTGGGACATCGTCGGCAAGGCGAGCGGCCAGCCGGTCTACAAGCTGCTCGGCGGCGCCTTCCGGTCGGACGCAGAGGTGTACGCCTCATCCATGCTGCGGACCATGACCCCGCAGGAAGAGGCGGAGCGGGCGCTCTCCTTCAAGGAGCAGGGCTACCGCGCCTACAAGATCCACTCGGCCACGCCGTGGATGTACGACACCGGCCACGACCAGACGCTGGACACCGTGCGCGAGATGCGTAAGCTGGTGGGCGACGATTTCGGCATCCTGGTTGACGTGAACAACGCTTACCTGCCGCACACCGCGATCAAGATGGCGCGCCGGCTGGAGGAGTACGGCGTCTGGCACTTCGAAGAGCCAATCCCCGCCTACGACTACGCCGGTTTGGCGCAGCTTGCCGACGCGGTAGACATCCCCATCGCAGCCGGGGAGCAGGAGTACCAGCGCTGGCAGTTCCGCGACCTGATCTTGCAGGCGAGGGTGGACATCCTCCAGGTGGATGTGATCAAGTGCGGTGGCATTACCGAGTTCAAGAAGATAGCGGCGCTAGCCTCGACGTTCGACAAGCCAATCACGGTGCACAACACGCAGCCGACGGTGGGCACGCTGGCGCACCTGCACCTGTGGGTCAGCACGCCCAGCTGCATCTACCCGCAGGAGTACAACATCGAGCCGCACCCGCTGCGCGACGATACCCCCATCTGGAAAGAGCCTGTGCTGGTAGAGAAGGGCCGCATGCGCGTCCCTGACCGCCCCGGCCTGGGCGTCGAGCTCGACGACACCGTGGTGGAGCGCCTGCGCGGCTAGCGCCGGTGTCCTCAGCCCGGCTGCTAACCGGGCTGCGCGCGGCTCAGGTCTTGGGCACAACGTACGGCTGGAAGAGCGCGTTCACCTGCTCGGTGATCTGCTTGCCGGTGTCCCTGGCGGATTGTTCGGCGTTCATCAGCTTCGTTACCTGCTGGTTGATCACGGTCCACATCTCCGGCTTGACGTTCGGGTGGTCGGCATCCACCTTGCCGTCTTTCTTGAGCCCGTCCTGCGTCATGCGGGTCTGCCACTCTGGCAGCGGCGAGCACTTGAAGCGGTCCACCTTGTCAGAGACCGCCTGCGAGGCCAGCCCATGATGGCGCAGGCACCGTCTTGGAAAGTGCTCCACTTGACCCAGTCCCACGCCTCCGCGACGTGCTTGGCGCCCGTGGGGACGGCAAAGCCCACCACCACCACCTGGGTACGCTTGCCACTGCCGCGGCCCTTGGGCAGCGGCGCGATGCTCCACTCGAATCCCTGCGCCTTGGGGAAGATGGCAGCGGTGTGCTTGTAGCCTCCCAGCACCATCGCCGCCTTGCCCTGGATGAAGGCGTTGTCCGAGTTGTTCACGCCGGCCGCCGTGAGCTGCTGCGAGGTGGGCGCGAAGCGCCATTTGTGGACCGTGTCCTGCATCCACTGCAGGGCGTCCAGCGCCGCCGGCGAATCGAGCGTGCTGCGTGTGGTGTAGTCGCGGTTGTCCCAGAAGTCGGCCCCGAACAGGTAGAGCGACTTCAGCGGGAAGCTCTCGCCGTGGGCGAAGCCCCAGATGCCTCTGTTGGCGTCGGTCAGACGTTGGGCGTAGTCCACGAACTTCTCGACCGTGAAGCTGTCCTCGCTCCACTCCCGGGGCAGCAGCGGGATGCCAGCCTGCTTGAACAGGCTGACGTTGTAGTGCAGGTAGCGCGTGTCGGCCATGACGGGCATGCCATGCAGCTTGCCCTGCCAGGAGTAGCCCTTCAGCGCCCGATCAGGGATGTCCCTGAGGTTGATGGTCTTGTCAGCCTTGACCAGCGGCATCAGGTCGGAGAAGACTCCCTTGGGGCCGAAGTTGTGGATGCCGGGCGTGCTGGTGTAGAAGATCTGCGGCGGATCGCCCGCCGCCTGCTGCGCCACCATCTGCTCGGTGTACGCGCTGCCGGTGCCGTGCTCCAGCTTCACCCGGCGGGTGGGGTACTTCTGCTGGTAGCCCTCCGCGCACCGCTCCCACCCCGGCATGTTCTCGATGCTCGTGTTGGTGGCCACCCGCAGCTCCATCGGTCCGGCGGCGGGCTTGGGCAGTCCCCCGTCCGATCCGGCGTCACGACCGCCAGCGCCGCAAGCGGCCGCGACCAGCCCGGCCAGCCCCGGAGCCGCCATCACCACCGCGCGGCGGCTGCTGTGCAGTGTTGCCATAGTCAGATCTCCTCTGCGCTCCGCACCCTCGTAGGGTGCCTGCGCTGCGCTGCCGCAGATGCCCTGCGTGCCGATCCCACCTCGCGGTGTATGCAGTCAAACGGTTCCGGCACCCGCTGGTGCATCGTAAAGGCGAATCTCTGCAGTGTCAAATGGGATATTCCGAACACGTCCCGCACGACTCGGCTCAATGCTTCTCCGCCACGGCCCGTCCGGGTGCATCCCATAGGAGCACGGGCATTGACAGGTTGAGCGGCGCCAGTCCCGTACGCTCTGCCGGTGCCTGCTGTGCCTCCCACAACGCTTTCGTACAATCCTATCCCACTCGTCACAAGGCGGCTGTGGCGAGCGGCATCGCAAGCCGCCCACATGGCACAGCCGAGACAGCCGCCCAGCCGTACGCCGCGGGCGGTGCCCCGTGCGCAGCAGGCCCGAAGCGAGACGCGCGTGCCGTCCACCCGTGACCTGCCGGTCTGCCGGTTAGGCACGGATCCACGGATCCGGCCGAAGCGCGGTTCACCGCCCGCCGTCGAGCCAGGCGGTGGCGTCGCCGGCGGTGTCGTGGTCGGCCAGCTCGCGCAGGAAGCCGAGGAACGTGTACCGCGGCCGGTAGCCGAGGGCTTCCCTCGTGGGCGCGGTGTCCGGCGGGCTGATGCGCTCGGGCAGGCTGATGGCGTAGCGCTCCACCAGGCCGCGTGCGCCCGGCACGTGCCGCTCCAGGACTGCTGCCGGATCGTCGGGCCACGCCTCCACGTCCGCCGGCGTGTACAGCATGTCCTGGAGCACGACGAACACGCCGTACTCCACCGTCTCGTTGTCCACCGCGAGCGCGGCGGCCTGGTGGACGTCCCGCCGGTCCACGCCGCCGCGGGCGAGGCGCTCGCCGTACTCGCGGTTGCTGCGGTAGGGGGTGAAGTTGCCTGGCCGCAGGACCAGGCAGCGCAGGCCGTGCACCCGGTGGTGGTACGCACAGAGCTCCTCGCCGAGCACCTTGCTCAGGCCGTAGATGTTCTCCCGGCTGCGCACCGACGTGCTGGAGATCCACACCACCTTGCGCGCGCCGCCGGCCACCGCCGCCTGCAGGACGTTGAAGGTGCCGTCGACGTTGACCTCCCAGAAGTCGCGCTCGAGACGCTCGCGCAGGTGAATGCCGTGCCACGCGGGCGTGTGCACGACCACGTCCACGCCCTCCACCGCGGCGTGACGGGGTTCCTGCTGCAGCACGCGCTGCAGGGGTGGTGCCCGCCCGTGGTGCCCGCCCGTGCCGCTCTTCCGCCGGCTGCTATTCCGCACGGCGCAGGAGATAGAGGCCGAGCGTTTAT
>CADCTC010000245.1:23723-32113 GCA_902805635.1 uncultured Chloroflexota bacterium | reverse complement strand
TCCAAGGTGACCATGAAGTACCCGGCGGTCTACCTGCTGGGACCGCGCGCTAAGGCGGAGATTGTCTCGGCCGCGTTCGCCAACACCGGCCAGGTGCAAGACGCGGGTGGCAAGGTGTGGCACTGCGCGCCGGAGACTACCTCCACCATCACGTCCAAGTCGGTGACCAAGGGCTCCGGCAAGGCCGAGTTCCGCGGCTGGCTCAAGATCTACAAGGGCTGCACCGATTCGGTATCGGTGATGCGCTGCGACGCGATGCTGCTGGACAAGCAGTGCTACTCCGGCACCACCCCGGTGATCGAGGTGGACGAGGAGAAGGTGGCGCTCGGCCACGAGGCGACGGTCTCGAAGGTGGGCGAGGAAGAGCTGTTCTATCTCCAGTCGCGTGGCCTGACCGAGCGCGACGCGATGACGCAGATCGTCAACGGCTTCATCGAGCCCTTCACCAAGGAGCTGCCGATGGAGTACGCCGTGGAGCTCAACCGCCTGATCCAGATGCAGATGGACGCAGCGGTCGGCTAGGAGCACGGCAACCGTGACAACAACGCTGACGCGGGCAGATTCGCTGCCCGCTGAGCTTTCCACGCCCGGCCTGACCGAGGCGGCATCGGTGGGGGTGGGCGCGTGGCGCGACGACCCGGATTGGGTGGGGCGCCTGCGCGCACAGGGCTGGCAGGCGTGGCAGACCATCCCCATGCCGGACGTGTCCACCGAAGGCTGGCGCAGGACTAACCTGCGCTTTCTCCAGCTGGATAAGGTGACGCCGTCCGCCGCGCCTGGCAAGCGCGTGGAAGACGTGTCCGAGCTGTCCGATGCGCTGCTGGGCCAGATGCAGACCGACTTCGAAGAAGCGGGCCTGCTGGTCCAGCGCAACGGCTACACCGCGTATGGCTCCATGCTCACCGCATTGCGCGACCAGGGGGTGATCTTCACCGACCTGCATACAGCGCTGCGCGAGCACCGCGAGCTGATCGAGCCGCACCTCATGCAGCTGGTGCCGCCGCGCTGGCAGGCGGGGATGCCGGCCAACGCCGGCAAGTTCGAGGCGCTGAATGCCGCGTTCTTCGGCGGCGGCGCATTCGTGTACGTGCCCCCTGATACGACGGTGACGCTGCCGCTGCGCGCGGTGCACTGGGCGCGCGACGTGCAGGCGGGCTTCTTCCCTCGTACTGTCGTGGTGGTGGATCGCGGCTCGAAGCTGGTGTTCATCGACGAGTACCGCTCCGAGACCGGCCAGCCGGGAGATGCGCCGGTGTTTGGGGCGGGCGTGGTGGAGATGTACGCCAAGGATGGCGCGCGGATCGACTACGTGACGATCCAGGAGTGGTCTGCTACGACCGCGGGCTTCCTGACCCAGCGCGTGAACCTGGGCAACGACGCGTTCATCAACATGGTTCACGTCGGACTGGGCGGTATGTTCTCGCGCGTCACTCCCGAAGTGATGATGGAGGGCAAGGGCTCTGGCACCGACATCCTGGGCATGGTCTTCGGCGAGAAGAACCAGGTGTTCGACGTGCACACGTACCAGGACCACCTGGCGCCGTTCACCGCCAGCGACCAGCTGTTCAAGACCGCGCTGCGCGATCGCGGCCGGCTGGCGTACGAGGGGCTGATCAATATCCGCGTTGGGTCCTATGGCTCCACTGGGTTCCAGGCGGCCAAGGCGATGCTGCTGGACGACACGGCCAAGGCCGATTCGATCCCCATGCTGCAGATCAACGACAACGACGTGCGCTGCACGCACTCGTCGTCGGTGGGGCCGATCGAGGAAGAGCACGTCTACTACCTCCAGACGCGCGGTGTCGATCGCGCCACCGCGGAGCGCATCTTGATCCACGGCTTCTTTGCCCCCGTGATTGATCGGATTGCCGTCGAAGCAGTCAAGGACTGGCTGCGCGAGCGCATCGAGCGAAAGATTGGGGAGAGATAGGTGGCGTGGGTTGAGGCGGGCACGATAGAGAACATCCCGGCGGGGCGTGTGGCTCTGGTGCACCACGAGGCGGACGACGTGCGCATCGCGGTGTGCAACGTGGACGGGCAGTTCTACGCCATTGAAGACGTGTGCACCCACGATGGTGGTCCGCTTGGCCAGGGAGAGCTGGAAGGCGACGAGATCGAGTGTCCGCGCCACGGCGCGCGCTTCTGCGTGCGCGACGGGCGGGCAACACTTATGCCCGCGGTGATGCCGGTCCGCACTTTCCCGATCAAGATCGATGGCCAGCGCGTACTAGTCGGCACCGAGTCCGAGTAGGGGCAGGAGACCAGGACCATGTCGGCGACCGACACCCTCACCACTGCACCTGCCGCCGTGGCAGAAGCCGGCGATCCGCTGGATGAGCAGGCCATCCGGCGTGATTTCCCGATCCTGAGCACCGAAGTAAACGGCCGTCCGCTGGTCTACCTGGACAATGCGGCTACGTCCCAGAAGCCGCGCCAAGTGATCCAGGCGCTAGTGGACTACTACGAGAAGCAGAACTCCAACATCCACCGGGCGGCGCACACACTTGCTGCGCGCGCTACCGACCTGTACGAGGGGACGCGCACCAGGGCAGCAGCGTTCATCAACGCGCCCGATTCACGCGAGATCGTCTTCACGCGCAACACCACAGAGGCACTTAACCTGGTGGCGTACACGTGGGGGCTGGAGCACATCCACAAGGGAGACGAGATCATCGTCTCGCAGATGGAGCACCACTCCAACCTGGTGCCGTGGCAGCGACTAGCGGAGGCGCGCGAGGCGCATCTGAAATACGTGCCGCTCACGCCGACGCACAAGTTTGACGTAGCCGCGTTCACGGCGCTGCTGGGACCGCGCACGAAGCTGGTGGCGATCAGCCACATGAGCAACGTGCTTGGCACCATTGCGCCGGTGCAGGAGATCTGCCGCCTGGCGCACCAGGCGGGGGCGGTGGTAGTGGTGGACGGCGCGCAGAGCGCGCCACACCTGCCGGTGGACGTGCAGCAGATAGGATGCGATTTCTTCGCCTTCTCCGCACACAAGATGCTGGGCCCGACCGGCGTGGGCGTGCTGTGGGGCCGCTTCGAGCTACTGGAGGCGATGCCGCCGTTCCTTTCGGGTGGCAGCATGATCGGGCAGGTGCAGTGGCAGCGCTCCACCTGGGCGCCGGTGCCGCAGAAGTTCGAGGCGGGCACGCCGAACATCGGCGATGTGATCGCGTTCTCCGCGGCCCTGGACTACCTGACGGCAATCGGCATGGAGCGCGTGCGCGCCCATGAGCGCGAGATGACCGAGTACGCGCTGCACGTCCTCAAGGAGGACCACCCCGACCTGCAGGTCTACGGTCCGAACGACCTTGACTGGCGCGGTGGAGTCGTTTCGTTCAACATGGCGGACCTCCATCCGCATCCCCACGACGTGGGGCAATTGCTGGACGACCAGGGCGTGGCGATCCGGGCGGGACAGCACTGCTGCGGGCCACTGCACCTGGCGCTCGGCGCTCCGGCGAGCGCGCGCGCGAGCTTCTACATCTACAACACGCGCGCCGACGTGGAAGCGCTCTCGCACGGACTGCAGCTGGTCAAGAAGACGTTCCGCCCGCGCCGGAGGCCGTGATGGCCGTGACAAACCCGCTCTACCACGACATCATCCTGGAACACTACGAGTACCCGCGCAATAAGGCGCTGCTCGACGAGCCAGACGCGACCTCTCGGGGCCTCAACGCGTCGTGCGGCGATGACCTGATCGTTTCGGTCAAGCTGGGTGAAACCGAGACGTGCCCAGAAGTGGGCTGGGACGGCCACGCCTGCGCCATCGGCGAGGCGTCCGCTTCCATGATGGCAGAGTCGGTGGAGGGGCAGGGGACCGAGCGCGCCCGCACGTGGATTAGGACAGTTCGCGGTATGCTCACTGGCAAGACCGAAGGCGCCGATCCCGGCCTGGAATTGGGCGACATCGAGTCGCTCGAAGGCATTCGGCAGTACCCGGTGCGCATCAAGTGCGCGCTACTGGCCTGGGAAGCGCTGGACGAAGCGCTTGGCCTGGCTGAAGAGAAACGGAAATCGGCATGACAGACCTGGCTGACCCACACGTCGTAAAGGCACGCAGCGAAATCGCGGAGAAGCTGCCCTTCGGAGATGAGAACATCCGGAAGGCGCTCAAGCAGATCGACGATCCTGAGATCGGCATCAACATCATCGACCTTGGCCTGGTCTACGAGGTGAACCTCGAGGCAAACAAGGACGTGCAGATCGTGATGACGCTCACCACGCCGTTCTGCCCGATTGGGCCGAGCCTGAAGCAGCAGATCGCCACCGTGCTGCGGCGCGACATCGAGGAAGTGGACAAGGTGGACGTGCAGTTCTCGTTCAATCCCCCCTGGGACAAGGAGATGATGTCCGAGGACGCGAAGGACGAGCTGGGAATCTTTTAATTGCCCGAGTACTCTCCGACCGTCCTGGACCACTTCCAGCACCCGCGCAACCTGGGCGACCTGCCCGATGCGGATGCCGTGGCCGAGGTGGAGAACCCGGCGTGCGGCGACCGCACACGGCTGGCGATCCGGGTGCGCGATGGTCGGATCGCCGCGGCGCGCTTCCGCACCGAGGGTTGCCCAGCAGCGATCGCAGCCAGCTCGATGACGACCGAGCTGATCCTTGGCCGTACTCTGGAAGAAGCGGCAACGCTGCGTGACGAAGACGTGGCGACGGCGTTGGGGGGGTTGCCGCGCAACAAGATGCACTGCTCGGTGCTGGCCGAGGACGTGATCCAGGCGGTGATCGAGCAGTACCAGGCGAACACCCGATGAAAGTCCATTTGGCGTACGGCAAGGACGGACTGACGGTGGAGCTACCGGACGGGAACGTGACGGTGGTGGAGCCGCAGTACGTGCCGGGGCTGCCCGAAGAACGCGCTGCCTTGTTGGAGGCTCTGCGCCATCCCATCGGCTCGCCGCCGCTCGTGGATGTGCTGAGCCCAGACGATACGGTTGCCATCTCGTTCTGCGACATCACGCGGCCGATGCCGAACGATCGCGTGCTGCCGGTGCTCCTGGAAGAGATCGAGTGCGTGGTACCGCGGGAGCGCGTCACGCTGGTCAACGGGACCGGAACGCACCGCGGCAATTCGGATGCCGAGCTGCGCCGTATGCTGGGCGACGCCGTCGTGGAGGGCTACCGTATCGTCACCAACGACGCGCGTGACCGCGACAGCCTGGTACCGGTGGGGACGACCACGTCCGGAAATGACGTATGGCTGAACCGCGACTTTGCGCAGGCGAGTGCGAAGGTGCTGACGGGGTTCATCGAGCCGCACTTCTTCGCCGGTTTCTCAGGCGGCCCCAAGATGGTGATGCCCGCGGTCGCGGGGCTAGAAACGGTAATGCGCAACCATGGGGCGCGCAACATCGGTCACCCCAACGCGACATGGGGAGTCACCGAGGGGAACCCTATCTGGGAAGAGATCCGTGAGGCCGCGCTGATGATCCGGCCGCGCTTCAACGTCAACGTCACGCTTAACAAGGCGCACGCCATCACCGGCGTGTTCGCCGGTGATCTGCTTGCGTCACACCGAGACGGCTGCGCCTGGGTCAAGCAGACCGCCATGCGCGCCGTCGAGCGACCGTTCGACGTCGTGCTGACCACCAACAGTGGGTACCCGCTCGACCTCAACGTCTACCAGGCGATCAAAGGGGTGTCGGCGGCGGCGCGGATCGTCAAGGATGGCGGCGCCATCATCGTGGCGGCGGAGTGCTGGGACGGCATCCCGGACCACGGCTCGTACAGGGAGCTGCTCGCCTCCGCGCCCACGCCAGGCGAGCTGTTGACGCGCATCGAGCAGCCGGGCTTCCACGCTCCCGACCAGTGGCAGGTCCAGATCCAGGCCATCATCCAGCGCCGCTGCCGCGTCTACCTGCACAGCTCGCTCGCAGACGACGTCGTGCACCAGACCCACTTGCTCCCGTGCGGCGACATCGAAGCACGCATCGCCGCGCTGCTGTCCGAGTACGGCCCTGACGCTACCCTGTGCGTCCTCCCGCAAGGCCCGCAAACCATTCCCTATCTTGCCGAGCCCTCGGCAGGCGATTTCCCCCTCTCCGCGCCAGAGAGGCCGGGGGCCCGTGCAGCGCACGGGCGGCCGAGGTGAGGTCACGTGGCCAAGACCGCCATTCGGGGCAGCATTAGCCTCAAGAACAAGGACCAGCTAGCGCTGATGCGCGAGGCCGGGCGGATTGTGGCGCAAACCCTTGCGCTCACCGAGAGTGCTGCCATCCCCGGAGTGTCCACGGCCGAGCTGGACCGGATGGCTGAATCGCACATCCGCCGTTCGGGCGCCAAGCCGTCGTTCAAGGGCTACCACGGCTACCCGGCCACGCTCTGCACGTCGCTCAACGAAGAGATCGTGCACGGCATCCCCAGCCCGAGCCGCGTGCTGCGTGCGGGCGACCTGCTCAAGATCGACTGTGGCGCCATCTACCGCGGCTGGCAGGGAGATGCGGCGGTGACGGTGGTGGTGGGCGGCTCGACGAACGGCGCCGTGAAGCTGGTGGAGGCGACGCGCGAGTCGCTCGACCGCGGCATCGCCAGGGTGCAGGCGGGCGGCCACGTCTCGGACATAGGCGAAGAGATTGAGACGTATGCGCGCAGCCAGGGCTACGAGGTGGTGCGCAAGTATTGCGGGCACGGCATTGGGCGCAGCCTGCACGAGGAGCCGCCGGTGTTCAACTTCGGTCCGCCGGGCGAAGGGCCGTTGCTGCGCCCCGGCATGGTGATCTGCATCGAGCCAATGCTCAACGCGGGCACTGGAGAGACCGAAGAGTTGGAAGATGGCTGGACAGTGCGCACGGCCGACGGCAAGCTCTCGGCGCACTTCGAGCACACCGTGGCGGTGACACAGGATGGTCCCCGCATCCTCACGCTACCCTAAAGCACGAGCAGATTCCGTTCGTACCGCGCGTGGTGTGGGCACCCCGCGGCCGGGCGACGAGGGTGGGACACCAGGCAGATGACCGAACGACTGCGCGGCGAGCTGGCCGCGGCCGGCATACGCACCGAGGCGGAGCTGCATTGGAACCTGTCCGCGCCACCACTCTACGAGCTGGCGGTCAAACGCGGTGAAGGGCTGATCGCCGAGCACGGGCCGCTCCTGGTGACCACCGGCGTACACACCGGCCGGTCACCGGGAGACAAGGTGGTGGTTGACCGCCCAGAATACTCTGACAAGATCTGGTGGGGACCGGTCAATCAGAAGATATCGCCAGAGCGGTTCGAGGGGCTCTACGATCGCGTCACGCGTCATCTCGCCGGCAAGGGAAGCCTCTTCGTACAGGATTGCTTCGTCAACGCAGAGCCCGCGTACCGGCTGGCAGTGCGCGCCATCGGCGAGACGGCGTGGCACTCGCTGTTCGCACGCAACATGTTCATCCCCGCCACGCGCGAGGAGCAAGCCGGGTACACGCCCGAGTTCACCATCATCCACGCGCCGTCGTACGAGGCCAGCCCCGAACGCGACGGCACCAAGACTAGCACCATCATCGCGCTGGACTTCACGCGCCGCGTTGTGCTTATCGCCGGCACCTGGTACGCGGGCGAGATGAAGAAGTCTGTGTTCACGCTGCTCAACTACCTCCTGCCGGAGCAGGGGGTGCTCTCGATGCACTGCTCTGCCAACGTGGGGGCCGACGGCCGCTCGGCAATCTTCTTCGGCCTCTCCGGCACGGGTAAGACGACGCTGTCTGCCGACCCGGAGCGCACGCTGATTGGCGACGACGAGCACGGCTGGGGCAACGACGGCGTCTTCAACTTCGAGGGCGGCTGCTACGCGAAGGTGATCCGCCTCTCCGCCACCGCCGAGCCCGACATCTACCAGGCATGCCACCGGTTTGGCACCGTGCTGGAGAACGTGGTCATCGACCCCGAGTCGCGCCAGCTGGACCTGGACAGCGAGGCGCTGACCGAGAACACGCGCGCCAGCTATCCGACGTCGTTCATCCGCAACGCGTCACGCACCGGCATCTGCGGCCACCCCACGGCGGTGCTCATGCTGACAGCGGACGCGTTCGGGGTGCTGCCCCCCATCAGCCGGCTGACGCCGGAGCAGGCGATGTATCACTTCCTGCTCGGCTACACGGCGCGTGTTGCCGGCACGGAGAAGGGGGTCACCGAGCCGCAGTCCACCTTCTCATCGTGCTTCGCCGCGCCGTTCTTGCCGCTGCCGCCCGCGCGCTACGCCGAGATGCTCAGCGAGAAGATTCGCAGGCACAACGTAGTCGCGTGGCTGGTCAACACCGGTTGGAGCGGCGGTCCCTACGGTGTCGGGCACCGCATGCCGATCGCCCAGACCCGCGCGATGGTGCGCGCGGCGCTCGATGGTTCGCTGTCGCGCGTGCCGGTCCGCCCGGATCCCATCTTTGGCCTCGGTATCCCCGCGCATT